>CAIZNN010000149.1 GCA_903934285.1 Akkermansiaceae bacterium
AAGCGGGCCAAGCGCCACATCAGGCGGCGCAGCGCTTCTTTTTCCGTCTCGCCGAGCAAGCGCTCGCCGCCTGCGGTGCGGCTCATGATGTGATAGCTCGCGCCCTCCGCCGCACCCAGCACGATCCGCTGGCGCCCGCCCTTCCAGCCCCGCGCAAACACCCGGCCGAGGCTGGCGCCCGTCGGCAATTCAATCCGTTCCAAGGGTGAGAGCACTCGTGGCTTAGGTTCCATCGGCGCATCCATTCCCTCCACCACTGCCGCCGCTTCGCCAACCTCCGTCGCTGCCACAGTCTCCGTCGCCTCGTCCGCCGCCAGCGCCGCCGCGCCACGCCTCCTCGTCCCGCCGCCACCAGACCTGCTATCAGACACGGAATTCCGCACTCCCAACCAACGATCCGGCGTTTTTATTCAGCAAGGAACAGGATCCAGCCGCCGATGTCAAGTGCATAATGGCTGGCATTATAGTTCAGCCGCCGATGTCAAGTGCATAATGGCTGGCATTATAGTAGCCGCCGATGTCAAGTGCATAATGGCTGGCATTATAGTTGCATTTGATTGGCGCAGCGGTCTGCTGGGCGAGGGTGCCGCCAACTGCCAACTCCCCACACCTTGGTTGCGCCTAGTCGAGAAACCCGGTGAGTGGGCTGGTGGCGCTGGCGTGGTCGGAGGGTTCCGGCAGGCCTAACTCAAAAGCGGCGCGGCCGGCCTGGACGGCGAGTTTGAAGGCGATGGCCATGCGCGCGGGGTCGCTGGCGATGGCGATGGCAGTGTTGATGAGCACGGCGGCGGCACCCAGCTCCATCGCCGCGGCGGCGTGGCTGGGCGCGCCGAGGCCGGCGTCGATGATGACCGGCACGGTGGCTTGCTCGATGATGATGCGGAGTTGGTCGCGGGTGGCGAGGCCGCGATTGGAGCCGATGGGGGCGGCGAGCGGCATGACCGTGGCGGTGCCAACGTCCTGCAAGCGCTTGGCCAGGACCGGATCGGCATTGATGTAGGGGAGCACGACAAACCCCTCGTTGACGAGGATTTCCGCGGCTTTGAGGGTTTCAATCGGATCCGGCAACAGATAGGTCGGATCCGGGTGGATTTCCAGTTTCACCCATTTGGGCAAGCCGGCAGCGGCAGCGAGACGGGCGAGGCGCACGGCTTCGGCCGCATTGACCGCGCCGCTGGTGTTGGGCAGCAGCAAGTATTTTTCCGGGTCGATGAACTCGAGGATGTTGGCGAACGGGTCGCGCCGGCCGCTGAGGTCGGCACGGCGCAAGGCCACCGTGACAATCTCCGCAGCACTGGCGGCGAGCGCGTCGCGCATCACCTCATGGGAGGAAAATTTGCCTGTACCCAGGAACAAACGAGAGCGGAATTGGCGGCCGGCGATGGTGAGCATGAGGAGATGAGGAGATGAGGAGATGAGTTATCAGTTATCAGTTATCAGTTGCCGCGCTGGGTGAGCGCGCCGTCGAGGAGCAGGACCTGGTTGGGTTGGGTGATAAAGGTGGCGGTGTGGGCGGCGGCCCGCAGCTTGAGCGGTCCGCCGAGTTTGCTAACAATGCGGGCGGTGCTCAGCTGGTGGTCTTGCCAGGCGAGGTCCACAGTGAACCCGCCGCGGGCGCACAGGCCTTGGACCGAGCCGCTCGGCCAGGCCTTGGGCAAGGCGGCGAGGAGTTGCAATTCGAAGGTGCCGTTGGGGTCGCGGATCTGGCTTTGCAGCAACATTTCGGCGATGGCGGCGGTGGCGCCGAAGTTGCCGTCGATCTGGAACGGGGCGTGA
This sequence comes from Akkermansiaceae bacterium, assembly GCA_903934285.1. GTDB lineage: Bacteria > Verrucomicrobiota > Verrucomicrobiia > Verrucomicrobiales > Akkermansiaceae > Luteolibacter. Next base: position 1,777 of record CAIZNN010000149.1, read on the forward strand.
TCGTCGAACAGGTTGGGCAGCGTTTTGTGTTTGAGCAGGTTGGTCAACAAGAGGAAGGCGTGGTCGCCGTCATGCAGGCGCGTCCACATGTTGATTTTCCAGGCCAGGCTCCAGCCGGTGCCGTCATCGCCGCGGGCTAACAACACCTTGCGCGCCGCCTCGAACAACTCCGGGGTGGCGGTGGTGATCATGCTGGCGGGATGCAGGCCGTACAAATGCGAGGTGTGGCGGTGGGTCGGCTCGCACTCCGTGTAGTCCTCGATCCATTCCAGGATGCGGCCGGTGGTCGGGCTGATGCGAACGGGTGCCAGCTTGGCGAGGGCGGTCTGGCATTCCTTGCGGAACGCGGCGTCGGTATTGAGGATGTTGCTGGCGCGGATGCAATTGGTTAGGAGTTCATGGGCGATCATGAGGTCCATGGTCGCGCCGTAGGTGAACACGGCCTGGGTTTTGCCATCGGGCAGCAAGAAGGTGTTTTCGGGCGAGTAGGACGGATTGGTCACCAGCTTGCCGGCGACCGGGGTGCCGGCCGGGGCCTCCACCAGGAAGTCGAGCAGGAAGCGGGCCGCGCCTTTCATCAACGGCCAGCCGCGCGTGGCCAAGAACTCCTTGTCGCCGCCGAATTGATAGTGCTCGAAGGGATGTTCCGCCAGCCACGCCGAGCCCACCGGCCAGATCCCTTGCAGCCCGTCGGCGGGCGCGGCGAAGCCCCACGGGTCGGTTAGATGGTGGACCACCCAGCCGCGGGCGCCATAGTTGACCTCGGCGACGCGGCCGCCGGGCTTGACCAGGCCATCCATCAGATCAAACAACGGCAGGTGGCATTCGCTGAGGTTGGTGATTTCCGCGGGCCAGTAATTCATCTGGAGGTTGATGTTGGTGTGGAAGTCGGCATTCCACGGCGGGTTCATCTGCCAGGCCCAGAGGCCTTGCAAGTTGGCGGGCAAGCCGCCGGGGCGCGAGCTGCTGATGAGCAGGTAGCGGCCGAACTGGAAATAGGTGGCAACCAGGGCGGGATCGGCCTGCCCCTGCCTGATGCGGCCGAGACGCTCATTGGTTGGCAGGGCGTCGAGCTCCGCGCCGGCCGACCCGAGGTCAATGGCCACGCGCCCGGCGAGTTTCTGGTAATCGGCGATGCTGGCGGCTTTCAGGGCGTCGAACGAGGAACCGGCCGCTTTGGTTAGAGAGGTCGCACAGAGTTGTTCGGGGTCGCCGCCGCGGTAACTGGTCTCGCCAGCGACGAGAAGCGTGACGCTATCGGCATCGCTCACGGTGAGGATGCCGTTGTCGTTGGTGACCGTGCCGCCCTTGGCCAGCGCCATGACTTGCGCGGCGAAGCGCACACCGCGCTGCTTGCCGGTGGCGTCCTTGCAGTCGATCTGGCCGCGCAACAGGATGGCGTTGTTAGCTGACGGATGGGCCAGGCACCGGGCGTCTTTCTGGCGCTGCAAGGTGAGCCGGAGGTTGATGCTGTTGGGCTTGCTGGCGGTGAATTGGGCGACGAGGAGACCGGCTGGGGCGGAGCAGAACAATTCCCGGGTGAACGTCGTGGCGTCGCGGGTGTAATTGACGGTGGCCACCGCGGTGGTCAGGTCGAGGGTCCGGCGGTAAGCCGAGGCGGCGGCGGCGGCGGGAGTTTCTATCAGAAGTTCGCCAAGTGATTGGTAGGGTTTGACGCCGGCGGGGCGGCCCATCATGTTGGAAGCGGCGAGCGCCTCGGCCTGCTTGTTTTTGCCGTCGAAGAGCAACTGGCGCACTTGGGGGAGCACCTTCAAGGCATCGGGATTGCTGGTGTCGAGCGCATAGCCATCCCACAGCGAATCCTCATTGAGCTGCAGGCGCTCGTCGGCCACGCCACCGAAAACCATCGCGCCGAGCCGGCCGTTGCCCAGCGGCAGCGCCTCTTCCCAGACTCTGGCGGGTTGGCGATACCACAACGTGTGGCGGCCATCCGGCGTGCTGGCAGCCTGGCCGCCAAGAGTGGCGCGATCCTCCCAACCGGCATTGATATTGGTGCGTTCCAGCGCGGGCGGAGCGGCATGGCCGGCTGCGGCGGCAGCGACAAGGAATCCGGACACGGTCAGGAAGGTGGCTTTCATGGCGCAATGAGAGGGCTGGTGGTTGAGGCGGCGGGCGTTAGCGTGCGCCACAGGGTGGGCCGGGGGGCCGGCGCAATCAAGCCTCAATGGCTCCCGATTCCGCTTTGCAGCAAGGCCGGGGTGCGGTATGTTGCCGGTTATGGATTTTTTTTCTCTGCGTCCGCTGGCGCTGCTCGCGCTCAGCTGGCACGCGTGCGGCAGTGCGTTTTCCCAAGCCGTGGTCAAACCGCCCGCCGCCGCGGCCAAGGTCGAGGCGGGGCTTGAGCTTGCCGTGAATTGGAAATGGCGGGTCGCGCCGCCGGAGAAGTTAGAGTGGGGCATGCCGCTGCCGGCTGCGCTGGTGCCGCAGACGCCCGGCACCCGCGCACTCGAGCCGGGCACGCCCGCTGCGGTGCGACCGGAGATCTACGAAGTGAAAAAAGGCGACGCCATCATCAAGATCGCGAAGAAATTCGGCATGACCGCGGCGCAGTTGAAGCAGTTCAACGAGCTGAAGGACGACCTCATTCGCGTCGGCCAAGTGCTGCGCATTCCCACGCCGGAGCAATTGCTGACGCTGGCACCGCCGCCGCCGCCGCCGCCACCGAAAAAGCAAGTAGCCGGGAAGAAGAAGCCCGGCAAGGCGGCGCGGGTGCCCGCGCCCGCGCCCGCGCCCGAGCCGGAGCCCGAGGCGGAACCCGCGTCCGCGTCCGGGCCCGGCGTAGCGGTGGCGCGCGGACTTGAGGACGTGCTGCTGGCGGTGTTTCTTGATCGGGAAATGTTTTCCCCGGGCGCGATTGGCAGCAAGTCCGGCGCGATGTTGCTGAAGATCTGCCAGATCTATCAGGACACGCACGCCGACGCGGCGGACCCCGAGATGCTGAAAGCAAAAGCCGCGGCCGCGCTGCCGCAGCCGTACACGCGCTACAGCCTGCGTGCCGATGATTTCAAATTCATCAAGCCACCCGTGGCCGAACCGGTGGTGGGAGGCAGCGGCGGGGCAGCCACTTCCGCCAAGAAAAAAAACTCCAAGGCGGGCACCCCCGCACCAGCACCACCGCCTGTGACACTCGACGCACTGGTGGCGGCGGACTTTCTCGGCTACACCAGCGCATGGGAATTCGTCGCGGAGCGCTTTCATTGCGACGAGGGGTTTCTACGTCGGATCAATCCTGACCTGGACAAAGTGCCCGCCGTCGGTGCCGAGTTTCTGGTGCCCAACGTCATCCCGTTTGAAATCGAAACGGCGCTCGAGCCACCGCTGCAGCCGGCCGCCGACCCGCGGCAGCCCGTCACCGCCGCCGTGGTGGAATCGTCGCGCCTGGAAATCTCGCGCGCCGGCAAACTCATCGCCGTCATGCCGCTGGCCTCGGCGCGCCCGGGCCTCCGCGGCCGCGGCTGCTGGACCGTGCTCGATGCCATCGCGCAACCGCGCCTGGCCACCCTGCGCGAAGCGCGTGAACTGCCGAAACAACAACCCGCGGCGGCGGGCGATGAGAATTCCGGCGCGCAGCCCGTGAGCACTCCACCGTTGGAAAATGAGCAATACATCGCCCCCGGCCCTAACAATCCAGTCGGTGTCATCTGGATCAACCTCGCCAAGAGCGGCAGCACCGATCCGCTACCCTATGGGCTGCACGGCACCAGCATCCCCGCGCGCATGAGCACCGTGCAAGGCATCGGCGGACTGCGCCTGGCGAACTGGGACATCGCCCGTGCCACACGCTTGATGCCCGCTGGCACGGCGCTGCAATGGAAGGCGCGCTAGCGTCAGGCCCCCTCATCCCGCAGCCATTGTTGGAAGGCGGCATGATTGGCTTGATCGTATTGGAAGCTGCGGAAACCATGGGCTCGGCCGGCGGCGATGTTAGCCGGCAGGTCGTCGATATAGAGGGTGGTGGCGGGATCGAGGTGGTGGCTGGCGATGGCATGCTGATAGATCGCCGGCTCGGGCTTGACCGCCCCCACTTCGAAGGACAACACCGCGGCATGAAAGAGGGCAAAATCGGGGAAGGCATCAAAGGCCCAGGGACAATGAATGGAATTTGTGTTAGAGAACAGGATCAGCCGGTGGCCGGCCGCGGCCAGTTCGCGAACCTCCCGCCACATCGGCGCTATCGGCGTGAAAATGTCGCGCCAGGCATGGCGGAATTCCTCGTGGGTGGCCGGGCTGCCAAGCAGCGCCAAGGCCCATGCGATGTATGCGTCCGGCTCGATGGCGCCGGTTTCAAATTCGTCCTTTCTGTCTAACAAAGCCACCAGGCGCGCATGCGGGTCGGCCGCCCCGGGTGGCAGCAATCGGGCCATCGAGGTTTCAAAATCGAAGTCCAACAGGACACGGCCGATATCGAAGAGGAAAGTCATGGGAAGACGGGAGAGTGGAAGACAGAAGACGGAAGACAGAAGACAGAAGACAGAAGACAGAAGACAGAAGACAGAAGACAGAAGAGTGGACGACATAAGACAAGAGTTATGAGTTATTCGTCGCATTCTTCCTCTTGTCTTCTGTCTGCCGTCTTGAAGTCTTCTGTCTTCTTTAGAATATAGCGGGCGGCGGCGATGGCCCCGGCGTTGCGGTTGTGGCGGGCAAGGGCGGTTTTCATGGTGCGCCAGGTGGCGGCCTGATTGGCCAGGATGGCGTTGATGCTGGTGGTGAGGGTGGCCGGGTCGGCGGCGAGGCCGCCGCCACCGATGGTCTCCAACAGGCGGAGGTTGCCTTCTTCCTGGCCGGGCACGAGGTGGTGGATGAACATCGGGCATTGCGCCGCGATCGCCTCGTGAACGGTGGCCCCGCCGGCCTTGCCGACGACGAGGTGGTGTTGGGTGAGGAGGCGGGGAATGCGCCGGGTCCAGCCCAGAATCCGCACGCGCCCGGGATAGGCTAGTTGCAGGGCACGGGCGGCGGCATGCAACAGTTTGACGTTCTTGCCGAGCACCAGGGTCAGGCGGACGGCCGTTGAGGCATCGAGGATGGCGCTGCCGCAGGTGGTCATCGAGTGGCGGCGCGCCGTGGGGAAAAACAAGATCCGGAAGGGGTCGCAGCAATCCGTCAGGGCGAGCGTGGCGAGGCGGGAAAACTCGGGATTGACCGGAAAGCCGGTGTCGATGATGCGCTCGCCGGGCAGCAGGCTGCGCATCATCGAGTCGCGAGTGGCCGCATCGGTGACCAGCCAATAGTCGCTGGGGGCGCGCAACCATGCGGAGTTGATTTCCATCGAGTCGGTCACCACGGTGAAGACCGGCAGTTTGTGGCCGGACTGGCGGAAGATGCGGTCCAGCAGGTAGGGGTAAAGCGGATAGGTGCTGACGACGGCGGTGGGTTGGTAGTCGGCGATGAGCTTGGCCAGCAGGGCTTCCGGCTTGCGCGTCATGAGCGTGGCGCTGCGGTTGAAATCAATGCGGTCGATCGAATAGTAGATTTTTTCCCAGACGCGCGGCAGATAATCGGTGGCAAACCGATAGAGGCGGCTGACAATCTTGGTCGCCAGCGGGGTGGCGAGCAGGCAGGGGTCGCACACCCGGGCCTCGACCGCGGTCGCGCTGAAGGCGAGGGCGAGGTTGCGCGCAGCGCTATTGTGGCCTTCCCCAAAGGCGGCGGTGAGGATGAGCAGGCGTGGGGGCGGTGGCATGGCGTGGGTCTCGGCGCGGATTTTAAGCGGATTGTGGGATTGCGTCGATGGCCATTTTGGGTTTATCTTGGCGGCGGGCATGGCGCGCGAAAAACGACCGATCGAATTGAGGACGGTGGACGACACCCCGCCCATCAAGCAGGTGGTGCCGCGCTTGGGACCGGACCCGCAACCGCTGCGCTTGATACCGGAGAACCAAGGCGCGCGGCCGGTGCCCGCGCCGCGCTTGGAAGTGCCAAGTGTGGTTGCGGCGGACAATCGCCGCTCCCACGAACCGGGGGTTGAGGTCCTGATCGGGGCGGAGGATAGCCCGCTGCTGGCCGCGGAAGAAGAGTGGAGCAAGGCGGCCGACGAGCGCTACCCGCTGCCATGGGGGTGGTTCGCATTGGTCGGCCTCTTGCTGGCAAGCGCGGTGACTTGGTCGCTGAGCCACGTCCAGCAAGCGGAACCGCTGGTGGCGGCGGAGCACAAGCAAGCCGAGGCGGTGGCCAAGGAAACAGCGGCGAGCGACCGCGCGCTGGAACACGTGATCGCAGCGATGGAGCAGCAGGTGCGGAGGTTTTGTGAGGCGGCGTCGATCGAGGCGATGTTGCCCTTGGTGCGCCATCCCGACCAAGTCCTGCCCCTGATGGAACGGTTCTATGCGCAACACCCGCTGCGGCCGCTGGGGTTCCAACAGGTGAAGGATTTCCAGGGGGCGATGATGGGCGGCACGAGTGATTTCTGGGTGTTTTCGGTGCTGCTGGGCAACGGGCAGGCCTGCAACATTCTGCTCGAACAAAAACCGTCGGGAAGCATCGCGGTGGATTGGGAAACGGTGGTGACCTATCAACCGATGAACTGGGACGATTATGCCCGACAGCGGCCGGCAGATACGCCGATGGAATTCCGCGTTGCGGCGGAGGAGGATCATTTTTTCAGCCATGAATTTGCCGATGCGAGCCGCTGGGCGTCGTTCCGCCTGACGGCCCCCGATGCGGAGGAGACGCTGTTTGGCTACGCCGCCCGGGGCGGCGAGGTGGAAACCGAGTTGCTGGCGCTGATCGGGAAAAGCGAGCGCAAATCGGCACAGGTGATCTTGCGCCTCCGCCTGGCCGCAGGCACCCAGTCGCGGCGCGGGGTGCTGATTGAACAAGTGATGAGCAACCGCTGGATCTATGTGGACCCGCCGCATCCCGACTCTTGATTCCGATGCCAGACCCTGCAAGAGTCGGCGCGTTGAGCCAACCGCCGCCACCTGATGAAGGCGCCCGCCGCCCCGGTCCGCATGCCCGCTATGGGCCGGTATTGATCGGGGTTGCAGGGTTTTTCACCTATCAATACGGTTCGGCGCTATGGCGGTTGGGGCACCAATCACAGGGGATGGCCAACAAGTTCAGCGCGCTGGCGCGGGACGAATACCTCGGGTTTCTCATTGGCCAGAATCTGCAATTGATTCTGGCCTATGTGATTTTGGCGGTGGTCGGGGCTTTTTTGCTCCAACCGTTTGCGGCGTGGTGGACCGGGCGCTCAAAATTCCGCCGCGGCTGGGCGATAGCTGCGCGCGGCGTGGTGCTGGCCGGCTTTGCGCAGGGGTATTGCACCCTGCGCTTGGTCGATACGAGGCCGTATTTCCTCAATGACGCGAGTTTTGGAAGCTGGTTTTACCGCATCCTCGACGTCATCCCCGAGCCGGCCAAACCAGCGGCGTTTTTCTTGCTCTTCAGCTTGTTGCCAATCCTGGCGCTGGCCGCAGCCTTGCTGTGGCAGGTCCACCGGCGGGGACGCCGCGGCTGGCTAGCGGCCGCAGTGGTGCTGGGGGTCGCTGGCGTGAGCCAAAGTTTGGCGACGCCACCGCGCGGCGGGCCCGCCGCGGGACTGGCCGCGCAGCAGCCACCTAACATCCTGATTTTGGCCTCCGATTCGTTGCGCGGCGACAAGCTCGGCTGTGCCGGGTACCGTCCGGCGCGCAGCGCGGGCGCGGCCGCCGCCGGGGTGTCGCCGGTGATCGACGCGCTGGCGGCGCGTTCGGTGCGCTTTGAGCAATGCTATACGCCGATTGCCTCGACCATGGAATCCGGCATTTCGCTGATGGCATCGCAATACCCCCAAACCCACGGGGTGCGCCAGATGTACCCGGATCGCCAGACGGTCGCTGCCGCCATGAGCCAGGCCGTGCCCATGGCCAAACTGCTGCGCGACCACGGCTACGAAACCGCCGCCATCGGCGATTGGTGCGCCGGCTATTATGAAGTGGCACCGCTGGGCTTCGAGGACATCTCGGTGTCCACTTTTGACAATTTCAAAATCTACATGAGCCAGGCGGTGGTGATGGCGCACTTTGTAGTGCCGTTGTATTTCGACAACGCGCTGGGCTATCGGTTATTTCCGCAGATCGAGTCATTCGCGCAATTTGTCACCCCGGAGGTGATCACCGCGCGCGTGGAACAACGTCTGGCCAAGGCGGCCAAGGCGCAACGGCCGTTTTTCTGGCATGTGTTTTTTTCCTGCAACCACCTGCCCTACCGCAGCCAGGAGCCGTATTGCAGCCTCTTCAGTGACCCCGCATACCGGGGCCGCAATCAAACCGGCGTGGATTTCGACATCGATTCATTCATCGGCGGCACCGATCTGGAAAGCAAATGGCAAGCGCTGCCAGCGCCGGAAGTGGCGCAAATCCGCGCACTCTACGACGGCTGCACCCGGCAGTTTGACGATTGCGTGGGGCGGGTCTTGGCGGCCCTCAAACGCCATGGTTTGGAGGACAACACGATCGTCATCATCACCTCGGACCATGGTGACGACCTTTACGAACCGGGCGTGACGCTCGGCCACGGCCTCACCTTCAACGGCGGGGGCCAGGCCAACCATGTGCCCATGATCATGCATTTCCCCGGAGTGGCACCGCGGGTGATTCCGGAAACCGTGCGCATGCTCGATGTGATGCCCACCCTGGCCGATTGGATCGGCGTCCCCAAGCCCGCCGTCTGGCAAGGCCAGAGCTTTGCCGGTTGGCTCAACGGCGACCAGGCACCGGTGGCACGGCCGTTTTATGGCGAGACCGGGTTTCCGTTCATTCAATTCAAAGTGCCCGGCATCGAGCGGCCGCCACTCCCGCCCATGGATGAACTCACCGGCATCGACCCCGGCTACAACTATCAATTCGTGCTCAAGGCGCAATACCGCGACCGCTTGGTGCAGGCCAAACAACGCTGCCTGCGCACCCGCGATTGGAAATTGGTCTGCACCCCCACCGCGCAAGGGACACGCCATTTCGGGTTGTTTCACCTGTCGGCCGACCCCCACGGTGAGCACGACCTGGCCGCCGTCCGGCCCGAGGTTCTGACCCCGCTGCGCGCGGCGCTGGAATGCTGGATCGACGAGCAGCGCGAAACGCCCATCACCGCGATCTTTCCCAACGGCGAACCCCAATAATCGCCCCACGCCGCGCATTCCCACTTGAATTCCACCCCATTGCAGCCATCGTCAGTCCCCCACCCGCCCTCCAATTCATGAAATTGCACCTTCCGCTATTGGCCACCGCTCTCGTTTCGCTCGTTTCCGCCGCGGAGACACCCAAGATCTTTGCCGGCCTGCTGACCAAGGATATCCCGGTGGCCGGCCAAGTCGGCATCGTGCTGCCCCCCCCCGAGATCGATAAGTACGTCGCCAAAGTCGAGGCGGCGGCGCGCTTGGATGCCAAATGGTTTCGCGAATTCTCCGCCCAAGCGCAACCCGGGGTGCCCCTGCCCTATCACGAAAAACTCGGCCTCACCAAGGAGGAATACGATGAGTACCGCAAACTCTGGGCTCAGCGCGAATTCAAATCCCTCAAGAGCGTGACCCTGATGTTGCGCGAAACCCTGGGCGGACTCTGGATCATCCAGGCCTCCGGCGAGGCCAGCAGCATCGCCAACCTCCGCTATGACGCCAAGGCCGATACCTTCACCTCGCCTAACGGTGAACTCAAGCGCATCGAGGACGTCAAAGCCGATGCCGACAGCATCCTCGGCGCCTGGACCGGCGGCGAATGGAAATTCGAGGAGGAAACCACGCTGGGCAAAACCAAGGAAAACCTCGCGGTGGGCCGCTTTGAGGGCAATAAATACGGCTTGGTGGTGTATCGCTTCCAGGAAGCCACCAGCGAGGGCAAGCGCGTCGTGGATAAGAGCATTGCCGTGCGCTTTGAACTCGGCAAGGCCGGGCAGTTGAAACCAACCGAAACCCCGCTGCCCAACAAGGCCGCACCCGCGCCCAAGCCAGCGTCCAAGCCGACCCCAGCGTCCAAGCCCGCGTCCAAGCCCGCGTCCAAGCCCGCGTCCAAGCCCGCGTCCAAGCCCAAACGCTAAGGCCCGAACGCCATGGATCAGGCGGCCCCACCAGGCGCAACCCGCCGGGGTTTCAGCCGCCCGACGCGATGGTTGCTCATGCTCTGCGGGCTGCCGCCCCTCGCGTTCGCACTGAGCAATCTCTGGCTGGCCAGCCCCTGGGGACGCACTTGGCTCGCGGCCAAAATCCAACTCCACAGCGGCGGCTTGGCAACCCGCGTCGGCGGCGCATCATGGTCGCCGTGGAATGGCGTTACGTTGCGTGAAATCGTCATCTCGCAACCGCCTGAGTTGAGTGCCGCCATCGCCTTCCCCTTGGTCCGGATTAGCTCGTTGCGGCTCACACCGGTGTGGCGCGCCCTCTTGCGCAGACGTTGGGCCTTGCGCGATGCGGTCATCGACTCCCCCCGCATCGTCTTGTCGGCCCAGATGCTGTCACAACTGGCCCAACAAGCGGCAGCGCCCACTGCGCCGCTGGCCGCGATCGAACCACCCAGCCCGCCCGTCGCCAGCTTGCAACCGGCCCCCGCCCCAGCCACGCCGGAGCGGACCGGACTGCCGCAACTGCCGGGCGCAGCGCCACCCCCATCCTCACCCCCACCCCAGCCCGCGGCGGGCGCAGCGCGGCAACCGACCGTGTGGGTGCGCCTCCGGCATGCCTCGTTCCAACTGGTTTCAGCCACCACCGCGCTGCCGTTGCTGGAAATCGCCGATCTAACCAGCGAGCTGCCGCTGTCCGGCGACGCGGCGAACTCGACCTTGGGCCTGGCCAGCCTCAAAGCCCACGGCCGCACCATCCTCGCCGATTTCCAGGCCCCGTTGACATGGCAGGCCCCGGTATTGTCGCTCAAGCCAGTGGAAACCACCCTCGACGGGATCCGCTGCCAAGTGGCCGGCAAACTCGCCTTGCTCAACGGCCTGCCAATGCAGCTCGAAGTGCAACTGCCCAAACAATCCCCCGCCCCACTGGCGCTGCCCGGCGGCGCTGTGGCCACCGTCGCGCAACTCGCCACCAGCGGCCGGTTCCGCGGCCTCCTCCTGGCACCGGCCACCTGGCAGGGCGATTGTTTCGCCGAATGCGCCGCGGTTTCCGCCAATGCCGGCGACCTCCATGCCAGCTTCGACCGCGGCACCTGTTTCATCGCCCTGCGCGGCGCAGTGCTGTCCTGCGTGGATGCCCGCCTGGTGGGCGATGAGCTGTCGCTGCTCGGCAACGCCACCTTGTTTGCCGATGGCCGCGCCGCCGGAGTCGTCCGCCTCGTCGCCCCCCCTGAATCTGCCCTCGCCATCGTCAAGCGCCTCTTCCCAAAATCCACCCAAGCCCCCACCCTAACACCCATGGCAACGCCGCAACGGGCCGCCTGTGACCTTGCAGTGTTTGGCACCCTCACCGCGCTGCAAGTCCAACTCGGCCATGACGGGCCCATCGTGCCGCTGCCATGAACAAGATACAAAAACGCCTCGCTGCCAGACAGCAGACCGAAGAAAAAAAGCGATTCTCTTGTCTTCCGTCTTCCGCCTCGTAGTCTCCTGTCTTCCCTATGCGTATCATTGCCGGATTAGCCGGGCGGCTCGCCATCAAGGTCCCCTCTGCGGTGGCCCGCCCCACCACCGATTTCGTCCGCCAGGCGGTCTTCTCCATCCTCGGCGAGCGCGTCGAGCGCGCCCGCGTCTTGGACCTGTTCGCCGGCTCCGGCGCGCTCGGCCTGGAGGCCCTCAGTCGGGGGGCCGCCTCCTGCGTGTTCATCGACGAGCACCGCCAGGCGGTGCAAGTCATTACCGACAATCTAACCAAATCACGGCTGTCCGGCGGGCACGTGGTGCGCGCCGAGGTCAGCGCCTATTTGCGCCGGGATATTGCCACCTATGATCTGATTTTCGCCGATCCGCCCTACGTCAAACGCCCCGGCGATCCCGATGCGATCGGCGCGCTGCTTGGCGGCGACTTGTTGCGCCCCCGGCTCGCCGCCGATGGCTGGCTCATTGCGGAGGTGGCCGCCCACCAGCCGAGCCCGGCGGGGGCCGGGTGGTCATTGGTGGATCGCCGCGAATACGGCGGCAGTGCCATCCTGCTTTACGCACCAGTGATTGCCGCCTAACCTGTTGCGCGATGCGATTGATTATCGGGCTTGCGATCTACCGGCTGTTGTTACCCCTGCTGTTTCTGGCGGCGTTTCCCGGGTGGCTGGTCAAAATGCTGCGCCGCGGTGGCTTGGCCACCCGGCTGGGCGAGCGCGCCGCCATTTATGCCCGCGCGCTCAAGGGTGAACCACGTGGCGCCACTCATCTCCACGCCGTAAGCGTCGGCGAGGCCATGCTCGCCCTCAAGCTCATCCGCGAATGGCACGGCAGCGACCCCACCCGCCGCTTCGTGCTGGCCACCGGCACCGCCACCGGCCATGCCGTGGCCACCGATGCCCACCTCCCGAACGTCCGCGTCACCTACTCACCGCTGGACTTCCCCGGCATGGTCCGGCGCTACCTCAAGCACTTCGAGCCGACCCAAATCATCCTCGTCGAAGGCGAGGCCTGGCCGCACCTGCTGCTGGCCTGCCGCCGTCGCAAGCTCCCCGTCAGCCTCGTCAATGCGCGGCTTTCCCCGCGTTCCGTCGCCCGCTACCTGCGCTTCGCCGCCTGGATCCGCCCGGTTTTCGGCATGCTCGATGTCCTCGCCATCCAAGACCCGGAGGACGCCGCCATCTGGCAGCAACTCGGGATTCCCGCGGCAAAGATCCACACCACCGGCAGCCTCAAAATCGACCCTGGCAGTGGCCAGCCACCGACCCGCCGGCCCGGGTTTCAAGCCATCCTCGACGCCCTTGCCGGTCCCGGCCCCGCGCGCCCGGTCGTACTCGCCGCCAGCACCCATCCCGGCGAAGAATCGTGGATTGCCAGCGCCATCCGCGACGCCGTGCCCGACGCCCTCGCCCTCATCGTGCCGCGCCACGCCGAACGCCGCACTCAAGTCACCGCCGAGCTCGCAAGCAGCGGCTTCAAGGTTGTCCTCCGCTCCGCCTTGCAGGATGGTCATGGGTCAGGGGGCATGGGTCATGAGGGGCATGGGCGGGCCGCCGGCGATGCCGCCACCGATCTAACACCCAAGGCCCCTGCCTGCCTCGTCATCGACACCACCGGCGAACTGCGCGACTGGACGGCTCACGCCGACGTGGTGATCATCGGCAAGAGTTTCCTTGCCACTGGCGGCCAAAACCCCTGCGAGGCCATCCTCGCCGGCAAGCCCGTGGTCTTCGGTCCCCACATGGAAAATTTCCAACCGCTCGCCTCCCACCTCCTCGCCGCCCACGCCGCGTTCCTCGCCACCGACCCGGCCAGCTTGCGCGATGCCATCCGCCACGCCCTCGACCCCGCCCACGCCCACCCCGCCACCACCCGCGCCACCGCCCTGCTCCTGCGCCACCACGGTGCCACCCGCCGCATTGTGGAGTTGCTGGATGACATCTGAAGTGAAAGTCGTCAGGAAGGGGATGAAGAAAGAAGCAGTGGAAGCAGAGTTGGCGCAGCTTGAGCAGGGCCGGGATGTGGCGCTGGGCAAGATGCTGCGGTTGCGCGTGAGGTATTTTTCGGATGGGGCGGTGCTTGGCAGCCGGGCCTTTGTGGACGGGGTGTTCACGCGGTGCCGGGACCGCTTCGGAGCCAAGCGCAAGGATGGGGCGCGGCAATTGCGGGGCAATGGCGCGGCGGCGGCCGGGCGGTTGTGGAGCGTGCGTGACTTGCGCCGGCAGATCGGTTAGGGACGGGTGCCACGAGCTTGCCAAAGAGCCCTTGGCGTCCTACCCCCGTGCGACTTGACAGGTCGCCAGCATGGCGCCAGCCGATCTAACCATCGCCTGGTCGCGGCGCTGCCGCCGCCTTGAGTTTGGCGATGGCCTCGTCGAGGCGGCGCCGTGCGCTGGTCAGGTCGGTGGTGAGGGAGCGCAGGCGTTCGTCGCGCTGGGCGATGGCGGCCTGCCAGGTTTTGAGTTGTTGATCCTGCTGGGCCACCCGTGCTTGGAGTGCCAGCGTCTGGGTTTCGAGCTCCGCGATGTGACCCTCGCGTTGGGCGAGCAATTGACCGCTGGCTTCGGCGGCCTGCTGCAACGAGGCGATGGACTCCTTGAGCATTTCCTGCTCGCGCTGCAACAATTCGGCGCGCTCGCGGGCGGCTGCGTGCTGGTCTTGCGCCGCGACCACGCTGGCCTTGAGGTCCTGAATGCGTCCGTCCAAGCAGCGCTCCTTGTGCCATTGCAGGATCAACAGCAGCGCCAGCACCACGCAACCCGCAGCGTTGACCAGTGTCAGCCCGCGCCCGTTCACCGACTCACCTCCTTGTTCTCAAAGCCGACTTTTTCCACTCCCGCCGCACGCACGGCATCCAACACGCTCATCACCTGTTTGTAGCGGGCCTCTTGGTCGGCGGCGATGAGCACCCGCGCCTGCTCCGGCAGCTTCTCGCGCTTGAGCCGCGTCGTGATTTCCGAGGGGGTGACCACTTGCGAGTCCCAGGTGATGACGCCGTGGGCGTCCACCGCGATAAGCACCGGCGGCGACTTGCTGTCGTCCACCCCGGTGGCGGCCTCCGGCAAGCGCAACGGCACGCGGTGGAGTTGGGTCATGCTCAGACTCACCAACATGAATGCCGCCAACAGGAAAAACATGATGTCGATCAAGGGCACGATTTCGATCCGGGCATCCTCGCCGTCATCGCTACCCGAACCGCTGGAGAGTTTTACAGGCATCGGCGTCGTTCAGAGTTGGCGCAGCTTCGCGGCGAACGCTTCCAAATCGTGGCCGTGCTCCTTGGCCGAGCCCACCAGCAACTCCGCATGGTTGATCCAGCGCTCCAGCGAAGCGCGCAACACCGCCACCCGCTTGCGGAAAAAGTTATACGGCAGCAAACACGAAATGGCGATCGCAATGCCGCAGGCCGTGGCTATCAAGGCCTCCGCAATTCCGCCCGACACCTTGGCCGCAGCCAATTGCTCGGCACCCACAAAGGAAAACGAACGCATGATGCCAACGACCGTCCCGAACAGCCCGAGCAAGGGTGCCAAGGTGATCAAGGTGCTCAGGACCCACATGCGGGCCTCGGATTTCTCGATGAGATGGGTGGCATGGAGTTGCATGGCGGCGAGCATCGAGGTATGGGCGTGAGTCATGCCCTCGCGCAGGTTGAGCAAAAACGGGTCATTGGTCCCCTGCCCCAGCAGCCAGGCAGCGGCGAAATCCCCGGTGCCGAGCGCGTTGCGCGCGCGGTCCTGGTCGGCGCTGCGCAGGCGGCGCTGCAGGCGCAGCCACCAGACCACCCGGTCCAACAACACACAGAGGGCGAGGAAGGCGGTGGCAACGATGGGCCACATGACCCAGCCACCCTTGAAAAATGTTTCGACGACGATATTGGCGATCACGGGATTGGGGCTATTTCAATTGGAAAATGATAGGGCGCTGCAGTTTCATGACCGCGCCCGGTGGGAAAATCCAACGGCGCACGGTGCGCACCGCTTCGTTGTTAAGCAAGGGCCAAGGTGAGGGTTGCTTGGGGTAGGCCGAGAGCACCCGCCCGTCAGTGCCCACCACAAACTCGACCAGCACCGTGCCGGCCTGCCCCTTGCGGCGGGCATCCGCAGGGTAGTTCGGCGACGGCATCTGCCCTGCGGCCAGGCGTGCCGCCGGGGACAAACCGCTGCCGCTGCCGCCGCCACCTGCTGCGGCAGCGGCGCGGCCGGGCGGCTGCTCCTCGGCCCGCGGCGTCGGCTTGGCGGAGGGACGTTTTGGCGCTGCGGGTGCAGGGCGGGTAGCGGGCCACTCGGGCACCTCGGGCAAGGGCGCGAACTCGGCGATTTCGGGGAGTTGCGGTGGGACCGGCAGCAATTCGGGCTGAGCCGCGGGTGTGGCCGCAGCCGGGGGCGCGGCGGGTTGCGCCTCGGCCGGACTCGTTTCCGGGGTGCCGAGGGAAATCTCGGGATGCTTCAAGACTGCGACAGTTTCCCCGGCCCGCGCCGATTTGGGTTCGGCATGCCAGATGGGCATCACCCATCCGACGACATCCAAGCCCGTCAGCCCCACCCAAAGGGCGAGGGTGGCGATGTTGAGGGCGTAAACCAAGGAATTCATGAGGCGGCGGACGCCACAATCTGCCAAATCCAGCCGCTAATGACAACCCCTCAGCCAAAAATCGGCGGCGGCACGGTCGTAGTCCGCACAGTCCGCTGTGCGGTTTTCGGTTGGTGAGCCGCTGGAAGCGAATGAATTGAAGACGTCTGGCGTGGTCTCGGACGAAGACCGCACAGAGGACTGTGCGGACTACGGAATCCAACCGCACAGCTGGCCGCCCTTGACTAGCAGATAGGCGATGCTGCCGGCGGCGGGCAACGTCAGCACCCATGCCCACAGGATACGTTCGACGAGCGAGAACTTGAGGGCGTTGAAGCGTTTGGCGCAGCCCACGCCCATGATGGCGGTGGTGATGCTATGGGTGGTGGAAACCGTCATGCCCAAATAGCCGGTGACGGCCAACAAGGTGGCCGCGGTGGTCTCCGCGGCAAAGCCGTGAACCGGTTGGAGTTTGACGATTTTATGACCCAAGGTGCGCATGATGCGCCACCCGCCCGAGGCCGTGCCGGCGGCCATCGTCAGGGAGCAGAGGATCTTGATCCAAATCGGCACATCCGGCGCCAACTCATGGACTTTGCCGGCAGCCACCACCAGCGGGTTTTGTTGGGCCAGGGTGGCGGCTTGCATTTCCCGGGTCAGCAGTTGTTGCCAATCGGTGTGGGTGGCGGCCACCATTCGCCCGAGCAGCGGCACCTTGGTGAGGAGGCGCGCGTCTTCCTCCGCCAGCAAGCTTTGGTGGGAACCGGCGGCCAATGCGGCCAGCCGCGCGGCAGCCTCCCGGTCGTCGACAGCCGCGTAGGTCTTAGCCGCCAACGTGAGAAATGCGTGCTTGAATTCACCGGGTTGCAAGCGGCCCCCCTCATGTTCCAGCACCCCGGCGGCTTGTTGCAATTGGGCCGGGGTGGCTTGCGGATTGCGCAGCAGCTTGATGCTGGCGTCCGCCTGCTGCGACTTGTCCATCCGCAAAAACCCCAGCCAGTCCGGCATGTCGGCGAAGGTCCCCGTGGCGGTCGCCGTCACCAGGGCCAGGGTGATCACGCCCATGGTTTTCTGTGCGTCGGACAGCCCGGTCGAAAACCCCATGTAGGCCGCGCTGAGGATTTGCGCCTTGCCGAAAAACCGGTTCACAAACCGCGGCCGGGCCCCACGCAGCAGCGCATAGAACAACCCCATGATGAGCAAACCGCCGAAAAAGCCAATCAGTGGCGAGGTGAGCATCGGAATGATCACCTTGTGCAAGACCCCTTCCATCACCACCTTGCCGTCCTTGACTTTGCGCACCGACCAGATGATGGCATCCCAATTGCCATGCGCCCGCGCCAAGGCCGCCCCGCAAATGCCGCTGACCAGCGCATGGGTGGAACTGGATGGCAGCCCGAACCACCAGGTGAGCAAATTCCACACGATCCCACCTAACAGGGCGCAGATGATCACCTGCGGTGAGACAAACTGCGCATCCACCAAGCCCGACGACACGGTCTTGGCCACGGCGTGGCCGGCCAGCGCGCCTATCAGATTGGTGCAGGCCGCCAGCATGATCGCGTGGCGCGGCGTGAGCACCTTGGTGCCGACCACCGTGGCGATCGAATTGGCCGTGTCGTGAAACCCGTTGATGAACTCAAAGGTCAAGGCGATGATGATCACCAGGAATATGATCGTGTAAGTCATGCGGCGTGGGCTGTTAGGGAATCCAGCCGCAGAGTTGACAGCCCTTGACTAACAAATAGGCGACGCCCCCGGCGGCCGGCAGGGTGAGGATCCACGCCCAGATGATGCGTTCGACGAGCGAGAGTTTGAGGGCGTTGAAGCGTCTGGCACAGCCCACGCCCATAATCGAAGTGGTGATGCTATGGGTGGTGGAAACCGTCATGCCATAATAGCCGGTGACGGCTAACAGGGTGGCCGCGGTGGTTTCCGCCGCGAAACCGTGGACCGGTTGGAGTTTCACCAGCTTGTGGCCCAAGGTCTTGATGATGCGCCAGCCGCCGCCGGCGGTGCCTGCGGCCATGGTCAGCGAGCACACGATCTTGATCCACATCGGCACATCCGGCGACAAGTCGCGCACCTTGCCGGCGGCCACCACCAGCGGAGGTTTCCCGGCGCTTGCCGCCGCTTGCATTTCCCGCGTCAGCGCTTGGTGCCAATCGGTATGTTTGCCGGCCGCCATCTTGCCCACCAGCGGCAGCTTGGGAAACCAGCGCGCACCCTCCACGGCAAGAATCGCTTGGTGCGCGCCGGTCGCCAGCACCGCACTGCGTTGCGCGGCGGCCGGGTCATTGGCCGCGGCATAGGTCTTGGCCGCCAGCGTCAAAAACGCCTCCTTGAATTCGCCGGGCTTGAGGCGGGCACCCTCGGCCTCTAACACGCCTGCCGCCGCCAACAATTGTGGCGCGGTGGCTCGCGGGTTTTGCACCACCTGGATGCTGGTCTCGGCGAGTTGCGACTTGTCCATGCGCAGAAACCCGAGCCACTCCGGCAGCGTGCTGAAAGTGCCCGAGGCGGTGGCGGTGACCAGCGCGAGGGTGATGACGCCCATGGTCTTCTGCGCGTCGGCCAAGCCGTGGGCAAACCCCATGTAGCTGGCACTGACGATTTGGGCCTTGCCGAAAAAGCGGTTGACGAAGCGCGGCTTGGCATTGCGCAGCAACGCATAGAGCAGCCCCATAATGATCAAACCACCGATAAATCCGATCAGCGGCGAGCCGATCATCGGAATGATCACCTTGTGCAGCACCCCTTCCATCACCACCTTGCCATCCTTGACTTTCTCCACCGACCAGATGATGGCTCCCCACTGGCCATGGGCACTGGCCACCGCGGCACCGCACAAGCCGCCCACCAGCGCGTGGGTCGAACTGGACGGCAGCCCTAACAACCAGGTGAGCAGGTTCCAGGCGATCCCGCCTAACAACGCGCAAATGATCACATGAGGTGAGATGAACTGCGCATCCACCAAGCCCGAGGACACCGTTTTGGCGACGGCGTGGCCGGCCAGCGCGCCTATCAGATTGGTGGTGGCGGCCATCAGGATCGCTTGCCGCGGGGTGAGCACCTTGGTGCCGACCACCGTGGCGATCGAATTGGCCGTGTCGTGAAACCCGTTGATGTATTCAAACGCCAGGGCGATGAAAATCACCAGGAATATGATCGTGAAACTCATGCGGCAGCCGGCGTCAGGAGTTTTTCAGCACGATTTGTGAGACCACGTTGCCCGCGTCGCGGCAGCGATCGATCACCTTCTCCAACAAATCGTAGAGGTCCCGCATGGCCATCCCTTGCAGCGGGTCGATGGCGCCGGAATAAATCTCCTTGAGGTGGCCCAGCACCAACTGATCGGCGCGGCCCTCGAGTTCCTGCATTTTGTCGTTTTCCGCTTTGACGTCCTCCAGCTTCGGGCTTTTCGCCAGCATGTCGACCATGCGCATCACGACCAATGCCGCCTCTTGTGCGATGGCCATTTGCGGCGCGAAATTATCCGCCTGCACCAAGTGATGCATGATTTCATAGCGCTCGCCGAATTTCTCGACGGTCTTGGGAATCCGATAGAGCGCCTTGGACAACGCCTCGATGTCTTCCCGGTCCAAGGTGGTGACGAACACCTTGACGAGTTCCTCGCTGATGGTTTCGGCATTTTTTTTCTCATTGCGACGGGCCACGGCCAACTCCGCGAGCGAGACATTGCCATTGGATTCCTTGAGCAGGCGCGCCAGCGCCTCAATGCTCTGGTGCGCCGATTTCGCGCTGGCGGCGAGGAGTTCAAAGAAGCGGTCCGACTTTCCAAACAATTTTGCTAGGGAGATCACCGGCGAAAGCTGACGCGTCCCCGCCATGCTGGCAACACTTTTCCGCCGCGCGGCACACAAGCGCCTAGGGCCGCTGGCCGCTGCGCCGGGCGGCCTGCCCAATACGGTTTACTTAGCACCCTTGGTGGTTGGAGTCGAGGCTCCGGGCAAGATGCCCGGGCCACCTGTGGCGCGGGCATCCTGCCCGCCGCCTCTTCCTGTCTCGTCCCTGTCTCGTCTTAAGTAAACCGTATTGGGCGGCCTG
>CAIZNN010000150.1 GCA_903934285.1 Akkermansiaceae bacterium
ATGGTGGGCAGAGTTGGATTCGAACCAACGTAGGCGTTAGCCAGCAGATTTACAGTCTGCCCCCTTTAGCCGCTCGGGCATCTACCCATGATCATCCGCGCGTTGCGGCGCGGACGGAGGGTATGAGGAAGCGCGGCAGCTTTGACAAGTGCAAAATGTGGGTGGCGCGTGATATTTGTGTGAATTCGCTGCCGGAGCCAGCAATTCGCCGCCCGCTGGCGGCAAATGGGTCACCACAAGCCGAATTTGCCATAGGCCATGATGTAGAGGCCCATCAGGCCATTGGCAGTGGCATGCATGATGACACAGGCGCCCAGATTCTTGCTCCAGACACAGAGCAGATAGGTCAGCGTGCCGTACACCAGCGCCGCGGCCCAATCCAGCGACCCATGCGCGAATACGAACAAGCCCGTGACCACGAGATAGGAAAGCCAGGTCGCCCGCCCAAACGGCTGCCGCCAGTAATCGCCTTCCCAATCGCAAACAAAACGCATCAGAAAGCCACGCCAGAAGATTTCCTCGACCAGCGCCACGACCACCGCCGCCCGCAGGAAGCGCAACCCCAGCGAGGCCCAATACGCCGCCGGATGCTCAAACACACCCGGGTTGAACCCGTCGGTGCGCGCCGCCACCCCGAGCAGCTTGAGCCACCCGTCGGTCTTGCCCGTGTATCCCAGGGCATCATAGAGCGTCGTCGGCAACAACCAACAGCCGATCCCCACCACCCCGAACCCCACCCCGACCAGGCCCCAGCGCCACGACCAATTGAAGGTGTAGCAAGGCCAGTAGCGCAGCAACAGGGCGATTGAAACGATGGTTTGAAGCGGATAGATGAATTGTGCCGGATCCTGGCGCCACCATGGGGCGTCGGGATGTTTCCATTCGATGAAGCCAGCCAGCACTTGGAGCAGCGGCATGAACGCCATGAACACGGCCAGTGGCAGCACATGCGCCCGGGTGAGCACAGCCGGGTCGTTGTGCGGCGGCGAGGTGGCGTGCATGGGCGGGGTCAGAGGGTCTGGACGAAATGCTCCATCTTATCCATGGCGCTGCGCAAATCGTTGAAGGCGGTGGCGTAGCAACAGCGCAGGAAGCCTTCGCCGGAGGGGCCGAAGGCACTGCCTGGGACCGCGGCGACAGCCTCCTTTTCCAACAAATCCATGGCGAATTGTTTGCTGCTCAGGCCGGTGGAGCGGATATCCGGGAAGACATAGAAGGCGCCGCCGGGAGTGTGGCAGTCGAGACCGATCTGGTTGAGGCGCTTGACGATGAAATCGCGGCGCTGGTGGTAGCTGTCGCGCATCGCGAGCATGGCCGGGGCGCCATTTTCCAAGGCTTCGAGAGCGGCGTATTGGCTCATGATGGGGGCGCAGAGCATCGAGTATTGATGGATTTTCATCATGGCCTCGATGATCGGCTGGGGGGCGCACGCGTAGCCGAGACGGAAGCCGGTCATGGCAAAGGCTTTGGAAAACCCGTGCAGCAAGACGGTGCGCTCGCGCATGCCGGGCAACGCGGCGATCGACACATGGGTGAGGCCATCGTAACGCAGCTCGCTGTAGATTTCGTCGGTTAGGACGATCAGGTCGTGGTCGATGGCGAGCTTGGCGATGCCTTCGAGGTCGGCGCGACTGGTGACGGCGCCGGTGGGATTGGTCGGGAAATTGAGCATCAGCACCCGGGTGTTGGGGGTGATGGCGGCGGCGAGGCTTTCCGGTTTGAGGGCGAACGCATCGGCCTTGGAGGTTTCCACCGCGACGGCGCGGCCATGGGCGAGCACGATGCTCGGGCTGTAGGACACGTAGCAGGGTTCGTGGAAGATGACCTCGTCGCCGGGATTGAGCAAGGCCCGCAGCGCCAGATCGATCGCCTCGGACACGCCCACCGTGACCAACACCTCGCGCGCCGGATCGTAGGCGACGTCGAAGAAGTCGCCGACGTAACGGGCGATTGATTTGCGCAGCGAGAGCAGGCCGAGATTGGAGGTGTAGGTGGTTTGGCCTTTTTCGAGCGAATAGATGGCGGCCTCCCGGATGTGCCAGGGGGTGACGAAATCCGGTTCGCCCACGCCGAGGGAAATGATGCCCTCGCGGCCCTGCACGAGTTCAAAGAAATCACGAATCCCCGAGCGCGGGATGGCGGCGACGTTGCGGGCGATTTTGGCTTGGTAGTCCATGGGGCGGAGCGCCATTGCAGCGGCAATGAGGGCGCAAGTCAAGGCGCGGGACTTGGGCAACAGGACTTGGGAACGGGACTTGCCAAAGTCCCGTGTCTTGCATGGAACGACACTTGGGAACGGGACTTGCCAAAGTCCCGTGTCTTAGTCTAGAACCACTCACACGGGACTTTGGCAAGTCCCGTTCCACGACCCGTTCCAGGTATGAAATTCTTCAATCCCTACGCGGAAATCCGGGTGACGGAACATTACCTGCCACACTGGCAACAACCGGGGGCGGCCTATTTTCTGACCTTTCGCCTGGCCGATTCCCTGCCAAAGGCGTTGCTCAGAGAGTGGGATCGGCAACGCAGTGACTGGCGGGTTGAACACCCGCCGCCGCTCTCAGCCGACGATGAAATGGAATATCACCGGCGGTTTTCCAACAAGATTGATCAATGGCTGGACGCGGGTTATGGGTCGTGCCAACTGCGTGAGACATCCTTCCGCGAGGTGGTGCAACAGGCCCTCACCTATTTTGCCGGACAACGCTAGACCTGCTGGCCTGGGTGATCATGCCTAACCATGTTCACGCGTGCGCCGTGCTGCATCCCGACTGGCTGTTGGAAAAAGTCCTGTTCAGTTGGAAGCGCCATACCGCGGCGGCCATCAACACGATGTTAGGAAAGGCGGGGCCTTTTTGGATGCACGATTACTTTGATAGGCTCATCCGCGATGGGGATCACTTGCGCAACGTGATCCGCTACATCCGCCGCAACCCGGCGAAGGCTGGTTTGAGAGAGGGCGAGTATACGCTGTGGGAGAGTGAGTTGGCCAAGGCCGTGAGGTAGTTGGGGGGACATGGAACGGGACTTGGGAACGGGACTTGGGAACGGGACTTGCCAAAGTCCCGTGTCTTGCATGGCCCCTCCTTCACACGGGACTTTGGCAAGTCCCGTTCCATGGGCCGTTCCATGTGACGTCGCCTTCAAGGACGGTGCCGGGCGGGAAGTGCGCGGGGCCGGTGATTGTCAGGGAGCGGCAGCGGCGCAAGCCCGGCACGCCCAGCGCGTCGAGTTGCTCGACGAGTTTGTAGTCGTCGGGGAGCGTGATGAGTGGCGGCACGCCGTGGCGGTCCGGGTGGAGGCGGACCTGGCCATCGGCGAGGATTTGGTAGGCATCGGAGCGCAGGGCTAACAAATCGGCGGTGTTTTTGACCGGGGCGAAGCGGCTGCGCGGCACGGCGATGGCGGCGGCGCCGGCGAAGCATTCGATGGCGGCGCCCATGGCGGTTTCGAGTTGGATGACAGCGGGCGAGGTCTTGTCGCGCGGATCGACGGTTTTGCGGTTGCGGATCATCGGCAGCGGCAGCACCCCGGCGTCGGCGGCGAGCTGGGCCTTGAGCAGATCGAGGCGCAGCCACAGACTGTTGGTATTGAAGTAGCGGTGGCGCTCGATGTCTTGGAATGCCTCGAGGTCGGCGTCCGGGCACTGGGCGACCTCGCGCAACAGGAGCCGGCCATCGCTTTTGCGCACCGCGAGGTGGCCGCCCTTGCGGTCGGCGGCGGTGCGGCGGGTCACTTCCATCAGAAACGGCGCGCCGGAATCGGCGAAATACTTGAGCAACGCCGGATCGAGCGTGGCGCCGAGGTTATCGGAGTTGGACACAAAGGCGTAGCGGATCCCCTCCCCCAGCAAGCGGTCCAACCACCCGCTGCCAACCAGCGCCGGGTACAAATCGCCGTGGCCCGGCGGGCACCATTCCAGCGCCGGATCGGCCGGCCAGGTGACGGGTGCCAGCGAGGTGGCATCGATCTTGGGGACTTGGTTTTGCATCAACTCGACTTGCGCCGGATCGGCCAGGCCGGCGCTAGCCGGCGCGCCGCAATGCGCGAGATATAGCAGGGTTTCGCGACTGGTGCTGAAGCTGTTCATCAGCAACAGCGGGACCTTGGCCCCGCTGCGCTGGCGCAGATCGAGGATTTGGCGCAGCATCAGGTCGAGGAAATTCACGCCCTCGCGGATGGGCAGCAGGCATTTCGGCCCCTGCAGACCCATGCTGGTGCCCAGTCCGCCATTGAGCTTGATGACCACCGCCCGGCCTAACAAATCCGGGGCGGCGGTGGTGGTCGTGGCGAGTCCCTCAAACGAGGCGAGCTGGGCAACCGGCACGATATCCTGTTCCGGGATCAACCCGGATTCGTTGCGCAGCAGCGCCTCGTAATTGCGGCGAAAGGCCCGGATGGGAGCATCTCCCATGCCGGCGGCGGTCATTTTACGTTCAAAAGCGTCGAAGTTGGCCATGAGTTCGAGGTGTGCGGTGCGGCCGCAGCTTGGGGGAAGGGGCGCGCGCAGTCACGCCTGAAAGACCCGGCCCATCATCAAATCCGCGCGATAGCCGACAACACGCCATTTGCAAATGGCCGGATCACGGCCTATCATGGGAGTTGAAGGAGGTGCGATGCGTTCCTTCGCCGTTGATCGTTGATTCGATCTTCCCGTTATGTGCACGCCCAGTCGAGACCCCGTGCGCTCGCCGCCCGCAGAAGCAGCGGCAGTCAATATGGGATGCGTCGTTGCGGTGCGCGGCAGTGTGGTGGACGTCCGTTTCGACGGGCGTTTGCCGCCGATCCATTCGGTGCTGCGCGCCGGCAGCGACGGGCGGATCGTCATCGAAGTGCTGGCGCAACGTGACGCGCGGCGGGTGCGCGGGATTGCCTTGACGCCGACCCAAGGTCTGGCTCGCGGGATGGCGGTGACGGACACCGGCGGGCCGTTGATGGTGCCGGTGGGCAAGGGGATTCTCTCGCGGATGTTCGATGTTTTCGGTCAGCCCATCGATGGCAAGGCGGGGTTGACTGCCGTCGAGTGGCGACCGGTGCACCGGGCGCCGCCGCCGCTGGTCCGGCGTTCCACCGCCTCGGAAATCTTTGCAACCGGCATCAAGGTGATCGATGTGCTCGTGCCACTGGAGCGGGGCGGCAAGGCGGGGTTGTTCGGCGGGGCGGGCGTGGGCAAGACCGTGTTGCTAACCGAAATGATCCACAACATGATCGGCCACCACAAGGGCACCAGCATATTTTGCGGCATCGGCGAACGCTGCCGCGAAGGCGAGGAGCTCTATCGCGAGATGAGGGAGGCCGGGGTCTTGCCTAACATGGTGATGCTGTTTGGCCAGATGAATGAGCCGCCGGGCAGCCGGTTCCGGGTGGGCCACGCCGCGCTGACGATGGCCGAGTATTTCCGGGATGACGAGCGGCGCGACGTGTTGCTGCTGATCGACAACATTTTCCGGTTCATTCAAGCCGGCATGGAAGTGTCGGGCCTGATGGGGCAGATGCCGTCGCGGCTGGGGTATCAGCCGACGATGGGCAGCGAGTTATCCGGCATGGAAGAGCGCATCGCCAACACCGATACCGGCGCGATCACCTCGATCCAGGCGGTGTATGTGCCAGCGGACGATTTCACCGATCCGGCGGCGGTGCACACCTTCGCCCATCTCTCGGCGTCGATCGTGCTCTCGCGCAAGCGGGCAAGCGAGGGTCTCTATCCGGCCATCGACCCGCTCCAATCCAGTTCGAAGATGGCCACCCCGGGGATTGTGGGCGAGCGCCATTACCGCTTGGCGCAGGACATCCGCCGCACCCTCGCGCAATATGCGGAGCTCAAGGACATCATTGCCATGCTCGGCTTGGAGCAACTTGCACCGCAGGACCGCAAGGTGGTCGCCCGCGCCCGCCGGTTGGAGCGCTTTCTCACCCAGCCGTTTTTCACCACCGGCCAATTCACCGGTCTGCCCGGCAAGCTCGTCAGCCTCAGCGACGCGCTGGACGGCTGTGAGCGCATCCTGCACGACGAGTTCATGGACTTCCCGGAGCGCGCGCTCTACATGATCGGGGCGATCGATGACGCGATGGGAAAGTCACCACCACCACCACCACCACGCACCGTCGCTCATGCATCTTAAAATTCTGCTGCCGTTCCAGGTTTTCGCCGAGAAGTCCGGCGTGACGCGCATCATTGCGGAGACGCCGCAAGGGGCCTTTGGACTGTTGCCGCAGCGGCTGGATTGCGTGGCGGCGCTGGTGCCGGGCATTTTAATCTACGAAACGGCGACGGACGGCGAGGTTTGCGTGGCGGTGGACGATGGCGTGCTGGTCAAGGCCGGCGCCGCAGTCCTGGTGGCGGTGCGCCGCGCCCAGGGCGGGGTGAACCTCGGGCAACTGCGCGCAGTGGTGGAGCAGGAATTTCTAACCATCGACGAGTGCGAGCAAAACGTGCGCGCGGTCACCGCCAAGCTCGAATCCGGCTTCCGCCAGCGCTGCGCGATTTTCCAACATGACTGAAGAACTTAAAAACCCCCCGGACCCCGCGCCGACCTTCGCCGGCAAGGTCGGTGCCAAGGCTGCGCGCAAGCTCAAGGCGCGGCGCAACCCGCCCCCAGGATTCTGGTTCGGGTTGGGCATGATGGGGCTCATCGGTTGGGCGGTGGCCATTCCCACGTTGCTGGGTGCCGGCCTCGGCCATTGGTTGGACAAGCACTATCCGGCGACCCATTCCTGGACACTGGCATTGTTGGTCGCCGGCCTCATGATCGGCTGTTGGAACGCGTGGCATTGGGTGGCCAAGGAGGAGAAAAAAATGCGCAAAGACCAGGACAACGACGATGCCTGAATATCTAACATTCGTGCTGGCCTGGGCGGCAGGCGGCGTGCTGGGCGGGATCTTCTTCGGCGGCCTGTGGTGGACGGTGCGCAAGGGCCTGGCGTCGCGCCGCCCGGCCCTGTGGTTTTCCGCCAGCCTGCTGCTGCGCGTCAGCCTGGTGCTCGCCGGGTTCTATTTTGTGGCGGGCGCGCACGGGGCGAGGCTGGTGCTGTGCCTCGTTGGATTCATCATGGCACGCCAGGCCGTGACGCGGCTGGCGGCGCATGGGTTAGATTGCACGCCACCCCTGACCGAGGGTCCCCGCCATGCGCCTTAGCCCCGACGAGATGATTTTCTGGCAGCACGGGTTTTTCAAACTCAACGCCACGATTGTGTTCACCTGGGGGCTGATGGTGGTGCTCGTCATCGGTTCGGCGCTCGTCACCCGCAGGCTTGCCAGCGGCATGCACCGCAGCCGCTGGCAGAACTTCCTCGAGATTGTGGTTAGTGCCATCAGGAAACAAATCGGCGACGTCGGTCTGCGGCAGCCGGAGAGGTATCTGGGTTTTCTGGGCACGCTGTTTCTGTTTATCGCGGCAGCCAGCCTGTGCACCATCCTTCCCGGCTACGAGCCGCCGACCGGCTCGCTTTCGACCACCGCCGCGCTGGCGCTGTGCGTGTTGGTGGCGGTGCCGCTGTTTGGCATCGAGGAGCAAGGGCTGGGCGGCTATCTCAAGTCTTATCTCGAGCCGACGCTCATCATGCTGCCCTTCCATCTGATCAGCGAAGTCTCGCGCACGCTGGCGCTGGCCATCCGCTTGTTTGGCAACATGATGAGCGGGACGATGATCATTGGCATCCTGCTGACCATTACACCCTTCCTGTTTCCGATGGTCATGACGACGCTCGGACTGCTAACCGGCATGGTGCAGGCCTACATCTTCAGCGTGCTGGCCACCGTATACATCGCGGCCGCCATCGGCAGCCGCCAGCCCCCGTGCGAGCCCGCGACTTGACCCCAACCTAATCAACCCCAACCCAATGACCGACCATGGATAACATGACAATCATCGCGGTGGTTTCCATCGCCACCGCCGGTTTTACGACCGGCATCGGATGCATGATGCCAGCACTTGGCGAAGGCAAATCGATCGCCTCGGCGCTGACCTCGCTGGCGCAACAGCCCGACGCCTCAGCCACGATCACCCGCACCCTGTTTGTGGGGCTGGCCATGATCGAGTCCACGGCCATTTATTGTTTCGTGGTCTCGATGATCCTGATCTTCGCCAATCCGTTCTGGAACCACCTCATTGCCCAAGCGGCAGGAAAGTAAGCCATGCTCATCGATTGGTTCACGGTCGGCGCACAAGTGCTCAACTTCCTCGTCCTCGTGGCGTTGATGAAGCGTTTTCTTTACGTGCCGATCCTCCACGCCATCGACGCACGGGAAGCGCGGGTGGCCGCGGCGCTGGCCGACGCCGCGGCGGACAAGGCCGAGGCCAAGGCACAGCGCGATGAATTCCAGCGCAAGAACGAGGAGCTTGCCCAACAAAGTGCCGCACTCCTGAGCCAGGCGCGCGACGCCGCCCAAGCCGAACGGCAACGCCTCCGCGAGGAAACCTGGCAAGCCGTCGCGGCCTTGCGTGCCAAGCACCGGGAAGCGCTGCGACACGAAGCCCGGCACTTGGGCCAGGCCCTCGCCCGCCGGACTCAGGACGAAGTGTTTGCCATCGCTCGCAAGGCGCTGCTGGATCTCGGCTCGACGAGCCTGGAAGAGAGGATATGCGAGGTGTTCATCCGCCGCTTGCACGAGTTGGATGACCAGGCAAAACGCGCCCTCGGCGAGGCCCTCAAAACCGCGACCGTCCCGCCGCTGGTGCGCAGCGCGTGCGAGCTGCCGGCAGACCAGCGCGCGGCAATCCAACGTGCGCTCGCCGGCATGTTTGCCGCGGATATCCACCTCCGCTTCGAGATGGCACCGGAACTGATCAGCGGCATCGAACTCACCACCCATGGCCACAAACTGGCCTGGAGCATCGCCGACTACCTGGCAGCTTTGGAAAAGGCCGTCACAGAATTGTTAGATGAGCGCGCGACGCCTGAATCAACGCCTGAATCCACGCCTGAATCCACGCCCGAATCCACGCCTGAATCCACGAGCCCATGACCGCCGCCCCCGATAGTTTGCAGAGGGTTTTCGATCGCGCGTTCAGCCAACTGAGCCAAACGCGGGACCGCTTCACGCCGCACCTCGCGGGGCGCGAGATTGGCACCATCACTGCGGTCTCCACCGGCATTGCCGAGGTCTCCGGGCTGCCCGGGGTCGGCTTTGAGGAGCTCCTCAAGTTCCCCGGCGGCGTGTTTGGCATCGCCTTCAACGTGGACGACGACTCGCTCGGCGTCGTGCTGCTCGGCGACTATGCGCAATTGCATGCCGGCGACGAGGTCGAGCGCAGCGGGCGGGTCATGGACGTGGCGGTGGGCGCTGGCTTGCTCGGCCGCGTAATCGATCCGCTCGGCCGCCCCCTCGATGGCCATGGGCGCGTCGACACTGCGGCGCGGCTGCCCATTGAACGCCCAGCGGCCCCGATCATGGACCGCGAACCCGTCACCGTGCCGCTGCAGAGCGGCCTCAAAGTCATCGACGCGCTCATCCCGATCGGCCGCGGCCAGCGCGAGTTGCTTCTCGGCGACCGCCAGACGGGCAAGACCACCATCGCCGTGGATACCATCCTCAACCAGCGCGGCAAGGAGGTGCTCTGCGTCTATTGTGCCATCGGCCAGCGCTCCTCGGCAGTGGCCAAGACGGTGGCCAGATTGCGGGCTCAGGGGGCGCTGGATTACACCGTGGTGATGGTCGCCGAGGGCAACGACGCGCCGGGTCTTGCCTACATCGCGCCCTATGCCGCCACCAGCATCGCGGAGTACTTCATGGAAGCTGGCCGCGACGTGCTGATCATTTATGACGATCTGACCCATCACGCCCGCGCCTATCGCGAACTCTCGTTACTGCTCCGGCGGCCACCCGGCCGCGAGGCGTTTCCCGGCGACATTTTCTACATCCACTCAAGGTTGTTAGAGAGGGCGACCCATCTGAGCAAAGCCCGCGGTGGCGGCTCGCTCACCGCGCTGCCCATCATCGAAACCGAGGCGCAAAACATCGCCGCATACATTCCGACCAATCTGATTTCCATCACCGACGGGCAGATCTATCTCTCGCCGTCGTTGTTCGAGTTGGGCGTGCTGCCGGCGGTGGATGTCGGCAAATCGGTTTCCCGGGTCGGCGGCAAGGCGCAACTCGCGGTCTATCGCGCGGTGACGGGCGCCCTCAAGCTCGCCTACGCGCAGTTTGAGGAACTCGAGACGTTTGCCCGCTTCGGGGCCCGCCTCGATGACACCACCCGCAAGAGCATCGAGCACGGGCGGCGCATCCGCGCCTGCCTCAAACAGCCGGAGGGCGCCCCGGTGCCGGTGCCCGCACAAATCGCCGTCCTGCTGGCCCTGATTGCCGAACTCTTCGACGCGGTGCCGTTGCAGCTGATGGTCGCGGCTGAGCATGCCGTGCGCGAGGCAGCGGCCCGGATCCCGCCGGAGGTATGCGGTCGATTTGAGACTGCGGCGCAGTTGAGCGACGATGATCGCGGCACGATCATTGCCATCGCGAGCCAAGCCATCGCACCGTTTCTGGCTGAGCCCCAAACCCCACCCAAGCAGACGTCATGAGCGACACCACCGCGAGTCTGCGCCGCAAAATCAAGAGTGCCGGCGACCTCCAAGCCGTCGTGCGCACGATGAAAGCCTTGGCGGCGTCGAGCCTCGGCCAATACGAGCAATCGGTGCTCGCGCTGGCCGACTACGCGCGCACTGTGGAGTTGGGATTGAGTGTGTGCTTGCGGGATCGTGGGCTCGCGACTCTGCGCAGCGGGCGGCAGCCAGCAACTGCCGCGGGTGGAACCGGGGTGGTGGTGTTTGGCTCCGACCAAGGCTTGGTGGGCCAATTCAATGACGTGGTGGCCGACCATGCGCTCAAGACACTTGCCGCATTGCCCGGCAACCCCCTGGCATGGGCCGTCGGCGAGCGCGTGCATGCGCGCCTGCAGGAGGCCGGAGTGCCGCTGCTGGGGCTCTTTGCCGTGCCCAATTCCGTCCAGGCCATCGCCGAGTTAGTCGGGCGGATATTGCTTGAGATCGAAACCCATCCGGGTGGCGGCGAGGATATGCCATGGCACATTTTCCACAACCATCCGCAGGCCGGGGCGCTGTACGCCCCGCAGAGCCTGCGGTTATTGCCGCTCGACGCGGTTTGGGCACAGGGCCTGGCCGATGTCCGGTGGCCCAGTGGCAACCTGCCCGAGGTCATGGGTGACGGCAGCGGCACCCTGCGCGCGCTGATCCGCGAATATCTTTTCACCTCATTGTTCCGGGCCTGTGCCGAATCCCTCGCCAGCGAGAACGCCAGCCGCCTCGCCGCCATGCAGCGCGCCGACAAAAATATCGATGACTTGCTCGAAACCCTCCACGGCACCTTCCACCGCTTGCGCCAGACCGGCATCGACGAGGAGCTCTTTGATGTGATCGCCGGTTACGAGGCGCTTGGCAAACACCCGGTGCCTCGCTCCGATAGACCGCCGTAGTGCCTGCCATGCACTTGCGGCACGCCCGCCCAGGTGCGGCGGACACAAGGCACGGCACTTGCCAAGCGCCGCTCCTTGCCAAAAAAAATCCCCGCCGCAAGGAGCGCCGGGGATTTTCGTTAGATTCAAAGCTGCCGGCGGCACTCAGCCCGGGATCAACTCCTTGACGGCGTCGCGCTCTTCGATGAGTTCGGCGACCGAGGCATCGATCTTTTCGCGGCTGAAGGCATCGATGGGCAGGCCTTGGACGACTTCCCACTTGCCATTGTCGAGGGTGCGGATCGGCATCGAGGCGATGAGGCCCTTTGCGATGCCATACGAGCCATCCGAGCACACGCCCACCGAATGCCAATCGCCGGCCGGGGTCGGCGTGATGAGGCTCTTGACCGTGTCGATGGCGGCGTTGGCAGCGGAGGCGGCCGACGAGGCACCGCGCGCCTTGATGATGGCTGCGCCGCGCTGTTGGACGGTGGCGATGAACTCCCCCTTGAGCCACTCGACGTGCGAGATCACATCGGTGACCGGGCGGCCGTGGATTTTCGCATTGGTGAAATCCGGGTACTGGGTGGCCGAGTGATTGCCCCAGATGCAGAGGTTGGTGATCTTGGACGGGTGGACGCTGGCCTTTTTCGCCAGTTGGCTCTTGGCCCGGTTTTCATCGAGGCGGGTCATCGCGAAGAAGCGGTCTTTGGGCACGCCCTCGGCATGGTTCATGGCGATCAAGGCGTTGGTGTTGCAGGGGTTGCCGACCACCAGCACGCGCACGTCCTTGGCGGCGTTGCGGGCAATCGCCTTGCCTTGGCCAATGAAGATCTTGCCGTTGATGCCGAGCAACTCGCCGCGCTCCATCCCGGCCTTGCGCGGCACGGAGCCGACCAGCAGGGCCCAATTGGTGCCGCGGAATCCTTCGTTCAAATCAGCGGTGGCTACCACTTCATTGAGCAGCGGAAAGGCGCAGTCGTCGAGCTCCATGACCACTCCGCTCAAGGCGGGCAGCGCGGGCTCGATTTCGATCAGGCGCAGATTGATCGGTTGATCCGGGCCGAAAACGGCACCTGAAGCGATACGGAACAGCAGCGCGTAGCCAATTTGACCAGCGGCACCAGTGATGGAGACGGTAATGGGATCCTTCATAAATGATTGATTATCTTGCGCCGCGACACTACGAGCCCGCCCTCCCGTCGTCAATCATCAAGCCGCCAATCGCAATTGCTGCGCGCGTTTTGGCATTTCCCGCGCGTTGGAAAAAATGGCGCCCGAAAAAACCCTGCCAGCAGTGAGGACCACCGAGGGCACAGAGTTTTGTTATTATTTCGGTGGTTGCGGTGCCGCCTGAGTGTCTCCGTGGCAAAAACCGGCCAGCAACCTTAAAACCATCCCTAACTGGACATGCCTGCCCAATGCCACACCGCGGGGGCGGTTTTTTTTCAAGAAATTTTCAATCCCGGGGACTTGCAAAAGGGGGATTTTGGTTCGAATTTGTGACCCTACCCCTGCAATCATATGAAAACACTGCAGAAAACCAAGGACTCAACTCCCGCCGCCGCACCTTCGCGAACCGGAACTCCGGCAATGCCAAAGCCGCAGGCCGAGCATGCGTGGCTGCAGCAGTTCGTGGGCGAATGGGAATCGCAAACCGAATCCCACTTCGATCCTGACCGCCAACCGGAAATGAGCAAGGCAATCGAGCGCATTCGGCCGCTGGGCGGATTCTGGATTGTCAACGAGACCGATGCCGAAATGATGGGAGCGCCGTTCCACGGCATCCAGACCCTCGGCTACGATCCGAAGAAAAAGCTGTTCATCGGCACCTGGGTCGATTCCCTGTCGAGCGCCGTGTGGACCTATGAAGGCACGCTCAACGCCGAGCGCACCGCACTGACGCTCTACTCGGAAGGCCCGTGCCCGACAAGCCCGGACAAACTAACCAAAATCAAGGATGTCCTGGAAATCACCGACCCCAACCACAAGCTCTACACCAGCTATATCCTCGACACTCACGGGGAGTGGACCCTGTGCATGGAAGCACACGGTGTCCTCAGGAGAAATCCAGGCTACGCGAGCCCGGGCTAACTGAACCCGCGAGCCCGGGCTAACTGAACCCGCGAGCCCGGGCTAACTGAACCCGCAACCCCGGTCTAACCAAACCCGCCGCCATCGGGCAGAGCCGCGCGGTGGCGGCGGCAGCCCTTCGGCAATGAGTGCCGGAGGGCATGGGGGTGTGTTCTGTTCATTGAAGACGCCCCCCGGGCATGGCTTGCGCCTTTTCTCACTTTTCAACAATTTCATTGGTATTGCGTGGTGAATGGCTATGCTGCTGCTGCAGGCAGAGTCCTGCAAAAACGTTTATGCTGGTTCAGTGTGCGAGGTTCGTTCGGCGCCGGATGATGGACAAGGCGGACACGCTGACGTTCACCCGGCAGCATGAACCGCCGGCAACCCTGTCTGACAATTCGGCCGCACTTTACGTCCATATCCCGTTTTGCCGCCACCTGTGTCCGTTCTGTCCCTATAACAAGATCGAATATGATCCAGCCCTCGCCGCCAGGTATATTCGGGCGCTGCGCGCCGAGATCCGGCGCGCGCGTGACAAGTACGGGCGACTCAATGTCGGGTCGCTCTATTTTGGCGGCGGCACTCCCACGGTGGTGCTGGACGCGTTGGGCGGAGTGATGGACGACTTGCGCGAAAGTTTCGCGATGGCCGGTGCCGCTGCCATCGAGACAACCCCCGCGGCACTCACCCCGGCAATGGCAACGCTGATGCGGGACCTTGGATTCGGCCTCGTCAGCCTCGGCGTGCAAAGCTTTCAGGACCGGTTTCTCCGTCAACTCGGTCGGCCATATGACGGTGCCACGGCAGGGCAAGCCTGCTCCATTCTCAAGCAATCCGGATTCCAAACGCTGAATTTGGATTTGATGTTCGCATTGCCCGGCCAAACCACCGAGGACCTGCGCCAGGACCTGCTGGAAGCAATCCGCCACGGACCGGACCAGATCACCTGCTATCCGTTATTGACCTTTCCCTATGCCGCCGTGGGCCGCTGGCTCGCCCGCAATCGCGTCGTGGTGCCACCGCACCGGCTACGCTGGAAAATGTATCGCATGCTCAGTGCAACCCTGGCGGAACACGGGTATGAGCGGGCATCGGTCTGGAGCTTCACGCGCAAGAACACCGCGGCTTTTTCCTCAGTGACGCGTGACCGCTATCTGGGATTCGGTGCCGGCGCCGCATCCTACAATGGGCGCACGTTCACTTTCAACACGTTTTCGGTACCCGCCTACCAAGCCGCCGTCGAAGATGGTCGTTTTCCGACGGCGCTCGGGATGCCTGTGAGCGCCAGACTGGAGCGCATGTTCTGGTTGTACTGGCGGCTCTATGAAACGAGAGTGCCCAAAGCGCCATACCGCGAGCTGTTTGGCCGTGACCTTGAGGGGGATTTCCCCGGGATTTTCCGCATGGTACGGCGACTCGGGTTCGTTGAGGATGAGACCGACGCTTGCCTGACGCTCAATACCCGCGGTTGCCATTGGGTGCATCTCGCTCAAAACCTGCTTGCCCTCAATGACATCAACACGGTTTGGTCGGCCGCACGCGCCACGCCTTATCCTAACAGCATATGTCTGTGATGCAACGTTTCCAACAAGCGGTCCGGGCGGCAGTCGCGGCCGCCGCCATCATCGGCCTGACGGCACGGGGTGCCATGGCGGCAGAGACGCACACCGTTGCCGGGACAACCTATGCCAAGGACGGGAGCACCTACACGGCGCGGCATGTGCTCCAGAGTTCGCTCCAGACTGCTGATCTTCTATCCATTTGCTTCGACTTCAAACACCTGCAGGGGTTTTACCACGGATCGGATGTGAAACTCCTTAAGTCAGGAGCGGATTGGCAGACGTTGGAATACCGCACCGACTATAAAGTGTGCGCATCCTCCGCAACCTATCAGAAGACGGTGGACCGGGCGAAAAACACCGTCCGCTTCACAATGCTCAACCATCAAGTGTCAGGATGGGGAATGCCCGTTATGCTTGCCTCGTCCGGAAGTTATGCCATCGAATACACCACAAACATCCGCAGGCTCACCTATGAGCAGAGCGTGACCTTGACCCGCGAAATCGGCCCCCTTGACTGGGCGATGATCCAACGCAAGACAACCGAATTCTTCACCGGTCTTGAGGCGTATATCAGGCAACAGGAGGGCCTGCGGGCGCAACCGCATGCCTCACAAAAAGCAATACCCACGCCATGAACTGGCGGGCGGCAACAGCATGCGTCGCCTATGGCGCCCAATACCTCTTCCAGACCCGTCTGCTGCGGCGGCGCATTCCTTTCATTGGCGGGTTTGTCCTAACCGAACAATGCAATCTCGGCTGTGAACACTGCACGGTGGCCAATTCCGGCATCCCTGACATGACATGGGATGAGGTGTGCCGCGGGTTGGAGAGCTTGCGCCGCAAAGGAATCCGGCTATTGGCACTCACCGGTGGCGAGCCCATGCTGTGGCGCGATGGCAAGCGCCGCCTGGAGGATGTCCTGGCACACGCCCGGCACTTGGGATTCCAGGTCATCAGCCTATATACCAACGGCACCCTGCCGCTGAAAACCTCGGCCGACACGGTTTTCGTGAGCATGGATGGCCTGAAGAAAACCAGTGAACGTCTGCGCGGCAATGACTATGACAAGGTGCTATCTAACATTCGCGATTCGCGGCATCCAAACCTGATCGTGAACTGCACCATCAACCGCCGCAACGCCGGTGAACTGGAAGAATTCACGGCTTTCGCGACTGGAATCCCCCAGATCAAGGCGGTTTCGTTCTTCTTCCACACGCCGTATTACGGGATGGACGACTTGTTCCTGACGATGGAGGAAAAGCGGCCCATCATTGACCGCATTCTGGCACTCAAGCGCCGCTTCCCGATCTGCAACTCCGCCGCGGCGCTGCGGGATGTTAGAAACAATTCCTGGCAACGTCCCACGGACATTTGCGTGGTTTACGCCCGCAACCGGGAGTTTCAATGCTGCCGCTCCATCGGCAACCGCGAAGCCTGCGACAACTGCGGCTACATGGGCTACCCGGAAATCCTTTCGCTTCTTAAACTCCGCCCAAGCTCGATCCTCGAGGCGCTGGCATACTTGCCACAAGGCAACAACCCGGAGGCACAACCGGAACGACCCGCGGAGACCGGGTGAGCGTCAACTTGAGGGAGCAACCGCGCGACGCGCTGTCACTGGTCAAATCGGGTCTAACAGCGCGACAGTCGGATGGTCCGATCGGACCACTGGATTGTCGCGCAGGCACGGGACTGGAGCGATGCACGCCAGTGGCACTTTAGATTGAGCATTGGGAAGTCTCCCCCATGCGAAAATCCGCCGTGCCCCCCTGCCCTGTCCGCAGGAAAATCCCGGCCTTGGCGAAAACCCGGTGCGGTGTAGAGTGTGACATGTTCATGTTTCCCGTGGATCTGACCTTCTGCGGTGATCTGCCGGGCTTTCTGCGGCGGCCGTTGCGCGGCGCGTCGCCGGTGCGGCGTGCACTGGGTGAGAAGACTGCCGTCAAGGATGTGATCGAAGCTTGTGGCATTCCGCATGGCGAAGTGGACTTGATCGTCGCCATCGATGCCACCGGCACCGCCGTGCGGACGCTGGACCTGGCCTTCCCGGTGGAGTCGCCGCTGGCGCTGGCGGTTTACCCAGTGCCTGCGCCGCCCGCGTTGTTGCCCGGCGCGCCGCGCTTGCAGACGCGCGGGTGCGACCGCTTCGTCGCCGACGGCCACCTCGGCGCGCTGGCCCGCCACCTGCGCCTGCTAGGCCTCGACACCGCTTACGAGCGCGATGCGGACGACCCTCGTCTGTTAGATATTA
Organism: Akkermansiaceae bacterium; assembly: GCA_903934285.1. Taxonomy (GTDB): domain Bacteria; phylum Verrucomicrobiota; class Verrucomicrobiia; order Verrucomicrobiales; family Akkermansiaceae; genus Luteolibacter. The sequence continues at coordinate 17,302 of CAIZNN010000150.1, forward strand.
TGACGGCGGAGAACCGGGTATTGCTCACGCGGGACCGCCGCTTGCTGATGCATGCGGTGGTGCAAGACGGGTATTGTCCGCGCTCCGACGATCCGGAACAACAAACGCGCGAGGTGTTGCGGCGCTATTCATTGTTAGAAAGCGCGCCGCCATTGTCGCCAGGGAGTCGTTGTTTGCACTGCAACGGGCGGCTCGGCGAGGTGCCCAAGCATGAAGTGGCCGCAGCCCTGACTGATGAGCCGCGCACGCTGCGGTATTACAACGAGTTTTTCCGCTGCTCGACCTGCGGGCGGATCTACTGGCGCGGCTCGCATGCCGCAAAGCTCAGTGCCCGCCTGGCCCGGATCAATCCCCTGTGAGTCGTCCTTGCCAAGCCCGGCTGGCACCCGCATCATCCGCGCCGATGCGATTTGTGATCCTTGGAAGCGGCAGCGGTGGCAATGCGGCGGTCGTCGAGTGCGGCGCTCAGCGCTTGATGATCGACGCCGGTCTGAGCGCCAAACAACTCACCCTGCGGCTGGCCCAAGTGGGCATCGACCCAGGCACGCTGGACGGGATTTTGCTCACCCACGAGCACGGCGACCACGTCCGCGGGCTCAAGGTATTGCTCAAGCAATACCCGTTGCCGGTGTTTGCCACGGCGGACACGGCGCAGATGGTCCGCGAGACCGGCGTCGCCGGCGGCCAATGGAAATTGTTTGAAGCCGGGCGGACGTTCGCCATCGGTGCCACCACCATTGCGTCATTTCCCACCCAGCACGATGCCGCCGATCCGGTCGGCTTCGTCATCGACCATCAAGCCACGCGCCTCGGCGTGGTTTCCGATGCTGGGTTCGTCACTCCCAACATGACGGAGACCCTGCGCGGCTTGAACGGCTTGTTTGTCGAGGCCAACTACGATGACGCCTTGCTCGATGCGGACACCAAACGGCCGTGGCCGACCAAGCAACGCATCCGCTCGCGCCACGGCCATCTGTCCAACTTGCAGGTGATGGACTTGGTGCGGGAAATCGCCCACCCGGCGTTGAGCCGGGTGGTGTTGGGGCACCTGAGTGCGGATTGCAACGGCCCGCATCTGGCCCTCTCCCTGTTGCGCGAGTGCCTCACGGCCCTTGGCCACCCCCACACCGAGATCCACTGTGCCTGCCCGGACGTGCCGAGCGAGTGGTTCACGCTGTGACGCGGCCTGGCAACCACGAGGGGCGCGGGCGCGATTGCGGGCCCTGCCAAGTGCCCGGTCTCACAATTCCTGTTCGAGCGCCTTGAGCGTTAGAAACAACTCGTTCCAGCGCCGCAGGCGCGGTTCGAGCGCGTGTTTTTCGCTGGCGAGGTGGCGGCGGATGGCGGTCAACGAATCGGCGTAATCCTGGAAGACGAGGCGCAGGGCTTCCTCATAATCCGCGCGCAAGGTGCTGGCATAAGCGCCGCAAGTATCCAACAAGCGGTCATGAAACTCCGCGATCAGCGACTTGCGGGTAAGCCGGCCGATGAACAACCCGGCCAGGCCAAAGCCAAGCGCCAGGCCACACAACACCCACGGCACCCACGGCACTGCCAGGGCACCGCATGTGGCACCGACCGCCAACAGCAGCAGCGTCATGAAGGTGAAGGATTTCAACGCGACGTTGCGCCGCAGCAGGTCCTTGCCCAGCTGGTTGCGCACTTTCAAATTGCCTATCCCCTGGCTGGCCGCCCGCCCCAGCCGCTGCACGAAACGCCGCCGCGCCAGCGCCAGCGTGTCATCGAGCTGGACCGCGTCACCCAGATCCACGCCGAGGGCCTGGCGCACGCGGGCGCCGACCTCCTCCCAATGCTTGCGACAGGCATCGACGACTTCGCCGCCATCGGTTTCGGCCACCGCTTCCACGGTTGCCTGCAAGCGCTCAATGATGACGGCTTCCACTTCCTGACTGGTGCGATCCCCAACAAAAAGCCGGCCGATCGACCGCGCCACTCCCAGCCGCTTGCCTAACAATTTCGCCACCCCCACCGCCTCGCTTTGGAACACCTCCGCCACCCCGGTTAGATGCCGCGGCAGGCGGCTGAGGAAATGCTCGCGCATGCTGTCGATTTCGCGTTCGATGGCTTCGAGCAAGTTGGCGTGGGAATGGATCGCGCGGGTCTGGTTCTCGATGTGATCATCGACCCAGCGCAAGGCGGCGGCAGCCTGCGCGCGCCACGATTCTAACATTGCCGTGCGACCCGGTGCGGCGCAGACGTGGCGGGAGAGATGTTCCTCGAGCGCGGGGTAGCCGCTGGCCGCCAGTGGTGACGCCGCCGGCGGGGTGGCGCGCTTGGCCTCGCCGGCCAGCATGCCGGAGACCCCAAACAGCGGCGGCACATGGCCGATGCGCTTGAGGGCGAGATCGCGCAGGTGCCCGAGGATCACGGCGATGTCGGCGGGGTCGCGCTGGTCGATTTGTTGGAGGATGAGCACGACGCGGCCGAGCGCCGCGGGCGGCAGGCGCGAGATAAAGTTCCAGGTGGCGGCGCCCCAGGGATTGGCAACCGGAAACACCACGAAGATCACCTCGGCGGCAGTTAGGAACTGCTCGATGCCCGACGGTTGGCCGGGGCTGGCGGCATGGATGCCAGGCGCATCGACGAGCTGCAAGTCGCGCAGGAAATCCAGCGGGCGGTAGCGTTCTTCGAGGAGGGGGGTGACGACCACGTCGCGGGCGCTCTCGCCGTAGCGATACCAATGCACCTGCTTGGTTTCGGGCAAGCGGTTGACGCGGCACAAATCGCAGCCGACCAGGCCGTTGAGAAAGGAGGATTTCCCGGCATTGACCTCGCCGCACACGACGAACAAAAACGGCGGGCCCAAACCTTGCGCCAATTCGGCCAGTGGCAGTTGTCCGGCCACGCTGGTGCCGGTTTCCGCGGCCAGTGCCGCAATGTCCACCATCACCTCGGACAAGCGCTGGCGTGTCGCAAAGTAATGCTCGCCGAACATGCGATTGGGGCGGCAGGGGGGTTAGGGTGCGGGCACTGCCACCGTCGCTTGGGCGGTAGCCGTCCCGGCTTTCATCGCCAGCAACTGGGACACCGTGACAAACTTGAAGCCGCGTCGCAACAACCCATCCAGGGTGGCGGGCATCGCATCCACCGATTGCCCATGCAGGTCATGCGCCAGCACGATGCTGCCGGCCGTGGTGCCGCTGAGAATCCGCGCGCACACCGCATTGGCACCCGGCCGCCTCCAATCCAGCGGGTCGACCGACCACAGAATCGTCGGGTAGCCGAATTCGGCATACACCCACTCGCGCTGGCGTTGGAGCATGCCGCCATAGGGTGGGCGCAGGGTACGGGGTTGGACGCCGGCGGCGCGGCCGATGGCGTCGCGGGTACGGCTCAGTTCGTCACGGATCTCCGAGTCGCTGAGCTTGCTAAACAAGCGGTGTGTGAAGCTGTGATTGCCGATTTCATGACCTTCCGCCACCGTGCGCCGCACGATTTGCGGATAGAGTTCGACGTTGCGGCCGACCACATAGAAGGTGGCCTTGATGTTGCGGGCGCGCAACATGTCGAGCAAACGCGGGGTGTTTTGCGGATTCGGACCATCGTCAAACGTCATCGCGATGAACTTATCCGCCACCGCCACCCGCGAAAACGAAATGCCAGCCCCCTTGGTGAAATCCGCGGACAACTCCAAGTCCGGATTGCGCGGCACCGGGCCATGCACCTCCGGCGTGCGGTAGGCCGTATTGTTCATGGTTTTGACCGGCCCGTAACCCGCCGCGGAGGCAGTTGGCACCTTGGTCTTGTCCGAGCCGCAACTCCCCAGCGATGCACTGAGCAAGACCAGACCGAGGGCAATAACAAGACGTTTCATGTAGCGATTCAATTCGGTGGGCATGTGGGATTAGACGCCCAATATCGCCCATCACCGGGATTTGTCACGCCCCGATTTTGCTGATCTCGCGCCACACCCGCCACCTCAGTCGCCGCCCAGAAACCTCGCCAATATGGGCTGCAGGGCGGCCACCGTGGCCGCCGGCCACAGCGCCTGCGGAGTCATGATCGCGCCATCCAGCGCCCGGTGCTCGGGCCAATCCGGCACGGCTGGCAGGCGCGCAATGGCGGCGGTCAAAATCCGTTTGGCGGCCGCCACATTGGCATGCAGATGGCCGATGATCGCCCCGGCACTAACCGGTTCCTCATCGGCTCTCCAACAATCGTAGTCGGTGACCATGGCCAGGGTGGCCAGCGCGATCTCAGCCTCGCGGGCGAGCTTGGCCTCTGGCAAATTGGTCATGCCGATCACGTCAAAGCCAAGCTGGCGGTTGGCGTGGC
>CAIZNN010000151.1 GCA_903934285.1 Akkermansiaceae bacterium
GCACTGAGCAAGACCAGACCGAGGGCAATAACAAGACGTTTCATGTGGCGATTCAATTCGGTGCGCATGTGGGATTAGACGCCCAATATCGCCCATCACCGCGATTTGTCACGTCCTGATTTTGCCGATCACGCGCCTCCCCCCGCCACCTCAGTCGCCGCCCAGGAACCGCGCCAATATCGGCTGCAGGGCGGCCACCGTAGCGGCCGGCCACAGCGCCTGCGGAGTCATGATCGCGCCATCCAGCGCCCGGTGCTCGGGCCAATCCGGCACGCCCGGCAACCGCGCAATGGCAGCGGCCAAAATCCGTTTGGCGGCCGCCACATTGGCATGCAGATGGCCGATGACCGCCTCGGCGCTGACCGGTTCCTCCTCGGCTTTCCAACAATCGTAGTCGGTGACCATGGCCAGGGTGGCCAGCGCGATCTCCGCCTCGCGGGCGAGCTTGGCCTCTGGCAAATTGGTCATGCCGATCACGTCAAAGCCAAGCTGGCGGTTGGCGTGGCTTTCCGCGCGCGTCGAAAACGCCGGGCCATCCATGTTCACATAGGTGCCACCGTTGTGGCAGGCAAGTCCCGCCGCCACGGCGCAATCGTGCAATATGCCGCGCAGCGTGGCACTCACCGGCTCGGCGAACCCGACATGCCCGACGATGCCATTGCCAAAAAACGTGTGCTGTGCCCGGCCGCTCATGCGGTCGAAAAACTGGTCGGGCAGCACCACCTCGCGCGGCTTGTATTGTTCACGCAGGCTGCCTACCGCGGTGACGCAAATCAACCAGCGCACGTTGAGACTGCGCAACGCCCACAGATTCGCCCGATGATTGATCTCCGAGGGCAGCAACCGGTGACCGCGCCCGTGACGCGGCAAGAACCACACCGTGCGCCCCGCCAAGTGCCCCCCCACCAAGGCATCGGACGGCTCGCCAAAAGGCGTCGCCACCACTTGCTCGACGGATTTTTCAAACCCCTCCAACTCGTAAAGTCCACTGCCGCCGATGATGCCGATTGCCGGTTCCATGCATCTTTGTTAGCGGGCCGGCGACCAACCCGCAAGCGCGGAAATGCCCGATCCCACGAAAAGTTCCGCGCCTGCCCCATGCGCCGGGGCCTGCTCCGAGCTGCCGGCTTCAACTCACAAAACCATAGTCATAGGGCTTGCGCATTTCGCGCTTGGCATACCCATTGGCTTGCTTGGCGTGCTCGCCGATGAATTCTTCCTTGGCCGGGTCCCACTCGAGCTCTTGCCCGCTGCGCAGCGAGATGGCGCCCAAGTGGCACACCGAGGCCGAGCGATGCCCGACTTCCACATCGCAGATCGGGTCTTTGCGGGAATGCATGCACTCGACGAAGTTGCCCATGTGATCATTGCTGACGTAAAGGCGCGCGGCAGTTTCCGGCAACGGCTTGGTGAGCAACTCCCGCTCGCTGGCTTTGATCTGATCGCGATTGACCCAGATCCAACCATCAGCACCTTCAAAGTGGATGCCGTTGCGTTGGCCGGCCGGATTGACCACGCCACCGAACGGGTCGTCGTCACGCGTCGAACGCACGTTGAACACCACCCCGTTCGGATAGGTGAACTTCACTTCGTAATCGGCTATCGTCGTGTAGCCGCCGGGAATCGGCACCGACAGCGCCTTGCTTGAAATCCGTGTGGGGGCCGGCAGGCCGATCGCCCAATAACCGATGTCCATGTGATGGGCGCCCCAATCAGTCATGGTGCCGCCGGAATATTCATACCAATAGCGGAACCACGTGTGACAGCGCTCCGTCATGTAGTCCACCTTGGGTGCCTGGCCCTGCCAGAAATCCCAGTCCAGTTCCGCAGGCACCGGCTTGCTGGCGAAGGGACCCTCGCGCCGCCCGGCGGGCAGCCACACAGTCACTTCCTTGAGTTTGCCGATGCGGTCGTTGCGCACCAAGTCGCATGCCAGGCGAAACCGTTCGTTGCTGCGTTGCTGGGTTCCTGTCTGCAGCACCACCTTGTTGTCACGCACCGCCTTGACCACGTGCTTGCCTTCGTCGATGGTCAGGGTCAGCGGTTTCTCCGAATAAATATCCTTCTTCGCCCTGGCCGCGGCTATATTGATCAAGCTGTGCCAGTGGTCCGGGGTGCCGTTGACGATGCCCTGAATATCGTCGCGCTCCAGCAGCTTGCGGAAATCGCTGAAGGTGGCCGGCACCTTGCCATCCTTGGTGAAACGTGCCGCGGCACGCGCCACGTGTTGTTGGTCCACATCGCACACCGCCACCACATCGGCGAAGTTCTGCGCATTGCCCGCATCGTTGCTGCCCTGGCCACCGCAGCCAATCAGCGCAATGGCGGGCCGCGCGTTGGGCCCCGGCGGCTTGACCGGTTCCGCCGCTTGCGCCAACTCGCGCTCAACAAACCACAGCGGCAGGCCCGTGGCCGCAGCGGTCGCACTACAGCGGTGGAGAAACGAACGACGCGAAATCTGGAAGGATTTGGAAGGATTCATCAGCTGGTTGGTGGGGCTTGCTGTCACGGCCCGTAACCCCCATTGGGTCGGGTCCGTGGAAAAATGGTACGAGGACTGGGATTCGAACCCAGGACCAATTGGTTAAAAGCCAACTGCTCTACCAACTGAGCTATCCTCGCGTTGCCACCGCGCTCGGCGGGGGCGGGACGATTGCGCGCTGGCGGGGTCTTTGGCAAGCACGTTTTTAAAAAAAATCCACCACTTCGCCCTGCGCCCCGTGCCCCCCGCCGCGGCGGCAGCGCTGGCCAGTCCATTCTGCAACGATTCGCGCGACTCCCCCACCCCTGTCCATCCCGCATCAATTACTTGCGAGTTTCAGCTTGCATGCCGCGCATTCCCACGCTATGACGTCCGCCGCACAGCTTCTGACGAAAGAAAGGAGTGGGTCTCGCACCCACTCTTTTGCGTCCCCAGATGCCGCCTGCGCCGCCAGCACACACCGCCTGCCATGACCAACGACATCGTCGCCCTCATCGAATATTACGAAAAGGAAAAAGGAATCGACCGCGACCGGGTCGTTGCCGCGCTCGAATTCGCCTTCATCTCCGCCTACCGCAAGATGGTCCCGGGCGCCGACGCCATCGAAACGCTGCGCGCCGACGTCAACACCCGCAAAGGCGAAACCCGCATTTTTGCCTCCCTCACCGTGGTGGCCGACGACACCCAGACCGACAAGTTCAACCAAGTCCAGCTCGCCACCGCGCTCAAGAAAAACCCCGCCGCGCAAGTCGGCGAAGTGATGGAGTTCAACGTCACGCCCAAGGACTTCGGCCGCATCGCGGTGCAGACCGCCAAGCAAACCATGATGCAGCGGCTCCGCCAGGCCGAGAAGGAAATGATTTATGAGGAATTCAAGGACCGCGCCGGAGATATCGTGTCCGGCACGGTGCGCCGCTTCGAGCGCAACGACGTGATGATCGACCTCGGGAAATTCGAAGGCATCCTGCCCAATCGCGAGCGCGTCCAAGGCGAAGACTACAACATCGGCGACCGCATCCGCGCCTACGTCCTGGCCGTCGAAAACGAAGGCCGCGGCCCGGAAATCATCCTCTCCCGCAGCCATCCGAATTTCGTCCGCCGCCTCTTCGAAGCCGAAGTCAACGAAATCTCCGACCACACCGTGGAGATCCGCGGCGTCGCCCGCGAAGCCGGCTTCCGCACCAAGGTCGCCGTCTGGAGCAAGGACCCCAAGGTCGATGCCGTCGGCGCCTGCGTCGGCATGCGCGGCGCCCGTGTCAAAAACATCGTCCGCGAACTCAACAACGAGAAAGTCGATATCATCCGCTGGAGCGAGGATCCCAAGGAATTTGTCCGCGAGGCGCTCAAGCCCGCCGACCTCAGATCCATCACCATCGATGAGGCGGCGCACGTCGTGCACGTCACCGTCACCGATGAGGATCTCAGCAAGGCGATCGGACGCAAAGGGCAAAACGCCCGCCTCTCATCCCGCCTCATGGGTTGGGATATCCAAGTGCGCCGCGACGAATCCAAAGAAGAAATCCTCAAGGAGAAAATCGGCGGCGCCGCCCACACCCTCTGCGAACAACTCGGCATCACCGAGGAACAAGCCAATAAGCTCACCCTGGCCGGCGGCTTCACCCCGGACCTCGTCGTCGATATGCCCGCCGCCTTCATTGCCGAATTGCTCGGCATCCCCGAAACCGACGCCGAGGCCCTGCTGGCCCGCGCCAATGCCTTTCTGGGCGCTGAGACCGCCACCGTCATTGCCGAATCCTAAGCCCCCCGTCGGCCCCTACCCCATCCTTTTCCCGAAACACGCCCACCAGCCGGATGCCCAAAAAAAGCGACAGCTCCACCGAGAAACCCAAAATCCTCGACCTCCTCGACGACGCCAAGAAACTCTCGCGCCGTGAGCGCAAGCACCTCGTCGTCGAACCCCCAGTCGAGGCGCCGGTTTTGCCCAGTGCCTTGGACGTCGCCAAACGCGAGGCCCTCGATCTGTACGCCGAAGACAAAAAGCCGAAGGTGCGCAAGGTCGCACGCCCAGGCAAATCGGTGCTGCCAACCATTTCAAAACTGCTCAACGAAGACGAACACCCGGCCGCCAAACTCCCCCTGCCAGCAGAGCCCGCCGCACCCGCCGACCTCACCCCGCCGGCCGAACTGCCTGCCGGCCCGCCCGCCGCCGATGATGAACCGCCCGATGATCCGCGCCTCATCATCATCAAACCGCCCATCCTTGTCCCTGAATTGGCCGCCCGCCTCGGGCTCAAGCCGTACAGCGTCATGGCGGACCTGATCAAACTCGGCGTCTTCCCCGGCCCCAACCAGCCGATCGACCCGGAGATCGCCGCCAAAGTCTGCGACCTCCACGGCTTCATCTTCGAACGCGAAAAACGCGACAAAACCAAGGGCGTCCATCCCGTCGCCGAAGTCATCAAGGAACCGGAAATCCCGGTCACGGAGCCCGAAGACCTGCTCAAGCCCCGGCCACCCATCATCACGATCATGGGCCACGTCGATCATGGCAAAACCTCCATCCTCGACTACCTGCGCAAAACCCGCATCACCGCCGGGGAAGCCGGCGGCATCACCCAGCACATCGGTGCCTATCAGGTCATCCACAACGGCCAGCCGATCACCTTCCTCGATACCCCGGGCCACGCGATTTTCTCCGACATGCGGGCCCGCGGCGCCGACATCACCGATATTGTCGTGCTCGTCATCGCTGCCAACGACGGCATCATGCCCCAAACCTTGGAGGCCATCAACCACGCTAAAAAATCCGGCAAGACCATCATCGTCGCCATCAACAAATGCGACCTGCCGTCGGCCAACCCGCAACGCGTCAAATCCCAGCTGGCCATCCATGGCTTGCAAACCACCGACCAACAGGGCGATACCGAATTCGCCGAAGTGTCCGCCGTCACCGGCCAAGGCATGACCGATCTGTTAGACCTGATGGCGCTGCAAGCCGAGGTGCTCGAACTCAAGGCCAACCCGCGCGCCACCACCCGCGCCGCGGTCATCGAAGCGCGCGTCGTGCCCGGCCGTGGCACCACCGCCACTGTCATCGTTGAAAGCGGCACCCTCAAGATCGGCACCCCGTTTATCTGCGGACCGTTTGCCGGCAAAGTCCGCTCCCTCATCAATGACCGCGGCGAAAAAATCAAAGCCGCCACTCCCGGCATGCCGGTGGAAGTCATTGGCTTTGAAGAATTGCCCAACGTCGGCGATCACCTCACCGAGATGAAGACCGAGCGCGAGGCCAAGGCCCTCGCCACCGAGCGGCAGGAAGAACAGCGCTTGGTGCGCCTCAAACCCCAGCACCGCAACCGCATGGAGGACCTCTACTCGATGGTCAACGAAGGCGGCGGCAAGGCCCAACTCAAGCTCATCCTCAAGTGCGATGTGCAAGGCTCCGTCGAGGCCATCAAAAAGGCGATCCTGGCCATCGAGTCGGCCAAGGTTGAATCCACTTTCATTACCGCCGCGGCCGGCCCGATCACCGAGACCGACGTCCAATACGCCGCCTCCGCCGATGCCATCATTCTCGGCTTCAACGTCAAGGTCGAGGCCAAGGCAGTCAAAGCCGCCAAGGCCGCCGCCGTCCACATCAAACTCTACTCGATCGTTTACGAACTCATCGACCAGGTGCGCGAAGCCATGCTCGGCTTGCTCGAACCGCTCAACCGCGAATCGGTCATCGGCCATGCCGAGGTGCGCAAGGTCTTCAAGCTGTCCCGCGGCCGCGCCGCCGGCTCCTTCGTCACCGATGGCCGCATCCATCGCAAGGCCCATGCCCGCGTCATGCGCGACGGCGTGCCCGTCTTCGATGGCAAAATGTCCACCCTCCGCCGCTTCCAGGAGGAAGTCGAGGAGGTCCGCAACGCCTTCGAATGCGGCATCCGCCTCGGCGAATTCAACGAATACCAGGAAGGCGACATCATCGAGTGCTACAAACTCGAGAAAATCCCGCAGACGCTCTGAAGAGAAAAGCGGAAAGCTGCAAGCTGAAAGCTGAAATTCAGAAGCCTGCCGCCATCAAAGTCACCGCCTCGTTTCCTCTTCATTTCAACTTTCAGCTTTCAGCTTTCAACTTTCAACTTTCAACTTTCAACTTTCGACTTTCAGCTTTCAGCTTTTTCTTCCCATGCGCCGCCTCGACCGAGTCAACGAACTCCTCCGCCGTGAAATCAGTGCGGTCGTCCAGCGCGATTACGAGTGGCATGGCGCCTTGGTCACGGTCAGCGACATCGACATCACCCAGGATCTCAAGGAAGCCAAGGTGTGGGTCAGCATCATGGGCGGCAACGTCGCCGCCGTGTTGGAAAAACTCAACCGCCACCACGGCGCCATCCAATCCCGCGTCATGAAGCGCGTCGTGCTCAAATCCACCCCCGTGCTCCATTTCTATCACGACGCGTCGGCCGTGCGCGGCGTCGACCTGGTCAATCTCCTCGACGCCGTGGAGCAATTGCCCAAGGCACCCGTGGAGGAACCCGAGGTCTAACGCATTGTGGCGGCGCCCGGTGACCGGCGCTCCGCCCATGGGATGCGTGGGATGCGCGTGGTGGCTGCGGCGTCCAGCCTAACACATGAGTCACGTCATGCTGGCGGCAGCCGCAGCGGCTACAACCCCGCCAACTCCGCCTGTCCAATGGATATCGCCGCCAACTCCTCGACTTCCCCAACCGCCACGACATGGCATAACTTCTGGCGCAACTCCTTGGCGCCGGGAAACCCCTTGCAATAAGCCATCAGACGCGTGCGCATGGAGGTGAGCGTCTGGCGTTCGTTGCCATAGCGCCCGCTTTCCACTGCCAGCCGGCAATGCCGCACCACCAAGTCCCAGCGCTGCTCCAGCAGCACCGGCGCCGGGGTCTGGCCGCTGGCCAAAAACCGCTTGGCCTCGCGAAACACCCACGGATTGCCCATCGCCGCCCGCCCGATCATCACCCCGGCCACCGCCGTCTCGCGCTTGCGCCGCGCCAAATCCGCGCCGCTGGCAATGTCTCCATTGCCAATGACCGGCACCGCCACCGCCCGGGCCACCGCATCGATCACCTCCCAATTGGCCTCACCGCCATACCCTTGCGCGCGGGTCCGCCCGTGCACCGCTATCACCCGCACCCCGCAATCCACCAGCACCTTGGCCACTTCCACCGCGTTGATGCTCTGCGCGTCCCAGCCAATCCGCATCTTCGCCGTCACCGGCACTTGCCCACCCACCGCCCTAACAACCCCGGCGGCCACCGCCGCCAGCATCGCGCAATCCTTCAACAACGACGAACCGCCGTTCCTGGCCACCACCTTGTTGACCGGACAGCCGAAATTGATGTCGATGAAATCCGGCTGCTTCCAATCCACGATTTTTCTAGCAGCCTCGCCCATCCGCGCGCCATCGGCCCCGAACAACTGCACCCCCACCGGCCGCTGTTGCTCGCTAAACTCGGTGTATTTGCGCGTGCGCGCGTCCGCCTGCAATATCCCCTCCGCCGACACAAACTCGGTCACCATCACATCCGCCCCCATTTCCTTACAGATCCCACGAAAAATCGCGTCCGTCACTCCCGCCATCGGCGCGAGACACACAGGAAACCGACCCTCACCAAACCACTCCAGCACGCGGCAGCCTAGCCCACCTCTCCCGCCCCGTCCATCCCGCAATGGTAGGCCCGCCGCATTTATTGTTAGACAACCCCTCATCCGCCGCCCCCCTCCATTGCGGGCCATCGTCCCGTCCTCCGTCTTCCGTCTTCCGTCTTCCGTCTTCCGTCTTCTGTCTTCTGTCTCCTGTCTCAATGTCTTGCGCCTGGTGGCCCGATCTGTTGCAATCGTGGCGCACCCCGCCCCGTTCTTTCATGCGCATCCTCCTCACCACGTGCAGCTATCAAGACATCCCCGGCCCGCACCACGCCCTGATGGCGGCCCAAGGCTGGGATATCGTCCGCCACCGCGGCCCGCTGAGTGAAGCGTGCCTGCTCGAACTCGCCGGCGGCTTCGACGCCTTGCTCTGCGGCGATGACGTCATCACCCGTGCCGTGCTCGAAAAATCGCTGCCGCGCCTCAGGGTCATTTCCAAATTCGGCATCGGCCTCGACAAAATCGACATCCCCGCCACCAAGCAACTCAACATCCCGGTGCTCTTCACCCCTGGCGTCAACCACACCACCGTGGCGGAACACACCTTCGGCCTGTTGCTAGGCCTCACCAAACACATCGTCACCACCGCCGCCGCCGCCCGCTCCGGCCAATGGCTGCGCCTCACCGGCCACGAAATCTTCGGCAAGACCCTCGGCATCATCGGCCTCGGCCGCATCGGCAAGGAAGTGGCCAGCCGCGCCCGCGCCTTCGGCATGGACGTCATCGGCTACGACCCCTACTGGGACGAGGCCTTTGCCGCCGCCCACGCCGTGACCCGCTGCGCCACCATGGATGAGGTGCTGCGGCGCTCCGATGTGATCTCGCTCCATTGTTATCTCTCCGCCGAAACCCGCGGCATCATCCGCCGCGATAAACTCGCCGCCATGAAAGACGGCGTGGTCATCATCAACTGCGCCCGCGGCGAGATCATCGACACCGCCGATGTCGTCGCGGCCCTGCACAGCGGCAAACTCGGCGGCTACGGCGCGGATGTGCTGGATTGCGAACCGCCACCCGCCGATCATCCCCTGTTCACCGCGCCCAACTGCATCATCACCCCGCACATCGCGTCGCGCACCTACGAAAGCGTCCCCCGCCAGGCCATGAAGTCGCTCACCAACCTCATCAACGCCCTCCGCGGCAGCGGCGAAACCAACTGCGCCAACGGCGTCATCTAAGCGCGCCGCCACACCCCGGTGCATTGGTTAGATGAACGGGGGCCACGAGACCGTCTCACCCGCTGCCGCCGCCATCCTCCCGCGCGTTGTGACCAACGCGCGGAGCGCCGGCGTCAGCCAGCGAGGCCGGCGAGTCTGTCTCTCCGCAGGCGCGTGGCACCCGCCCTGCGCCCGCGGCGTGGCCTTCGGCTTCGGCATCAACTTCGCCTGCGGCGTGGCCTACGGCATCGCCTGGAGTGTGGCGACTTGTCGCCGCTTTGGGGGCAGGACACTGGTGTCCGTGGGGCGGAGCCTTTTCGGTTAGAGCGGCGTCAGCCCGAGCCGGGCAGGCATCCCGTCGCCAAGGATCCTCAGCGAGGAAAGCGGTGACAAGTCACCTTTGCCCTGATGGCACTCATCACCGTGGCCGCATTCCTCATCGCGGTGCGCCTCAACGCGTTGATGGCGGCATCGAGCCAGGCGCGGGCTTCCTCGGCGGCTTGCAGGCGGCCCTTGCGGATGTCCGCCTGCGCGGCCTGCTGGTATTGCTTGAACTTGGCAACGCTCTTGCCCTCGGCCTTGAGGGCGTCCCACATGGCATCCGGCGTGGGCTCCTTGATGAGGTGGTGGTCGTAGAGTTCCTGCGCCGCCTGGTCGGGCATGAGGGTGCCGCCAAAGAGCGTGCGCGACACACCGTCGGCCCCGTCGAAGTCGCCATGCTTGGTGGCGTCGAAGAAATTGGTGCCGCGGGCGATGGCGGCGGACGGGCTCATGAGGCGGCCGTGGAGCCGATCGCCCTGGATGGACAGCCACTCGTGCACCGGTTGCTCTTTGAGCTTGGCGAGATCGGGGTTTTCCAGAATCCCCTCGTGCTTCGCCTTGGCGGCGTCCTCGTACTCGGCGCGGGCCGCGGCCTCGCGGAAGGCGGCCTCTTTTTTGAGGCTCTTCATGGCGCGCTCGTCGGAGATCGCGCGTTCCTTGTAGTCCATGCCGAAGGCGGTCTTGATGCGGCCGGGGATGGAGCGCAGCTTGCCGAGGTTGCCGGCCACCCGGCGCATCATGGCGGTGCGGAACGCAGGATCGTTGGCCAGCGCGAGGCTTTTCCGGGTGAGCACGTCGAGCTGGCGGTTGTGGGAGATGGAAAAAGCGTCATCCCTTGTCAAATTCTTGTTGTGCTCCAGCGCATGTGTGATAGCTTCCACTCGCGCTCGCTGCACCGGGGGAGTGCCTTCAGGTTTGCCGCCTGTGGGTTCCCTGCTTGTCTTGGACACATCAGCGGGCGTCTCTATTTCAAAAACCTTGCCGTCATAGACCCAATCCCCGTTGGTGTCATTTCTCAAAGTGACAATGACGACCAACTCCTGGCCGTCAGCCACAAAAGGCAAAGCCAATCTTTGGAACCCCTTAATGTTGCCGTCCGGAGCCTTGCGCGGATCCGGGATTTCACTACGGAGAAACACGGCACTAGTGAGCAGTTCGCGCAATTTACCTAATAGCGCGGCCTTGCGCGGATCTTCCGCATAATGGCTCCAATGCTTCACCCCCTCTATGCTGACTTTGATTTCCTTGTTCCTGTCCGCATTTGTGATGGGGTTTCCGGCTTTGATTTCGTCTTGAAGTTTTCTGGCCAGTTCTTTGGCCTTCGCCCCTCTTTGATTTGCTGACAAGCCAGCCCATTCCGCAGTGCTAATAACCAGCGGCTTTGCCGCTGCCGCGCGGCTGATTCTGGATTCAAGGGTTTGAGAGTCAGGCCCGCCCTTGCCGATGGAAAACGGCGTGTCCATGGTGCTGCCGTCGGCAAAGGTCGTTCGCTCGGTGCCGTCGATGATCTCGGTGGCCACGGCCACGGCGTGGGCGTCGGCCTGCACGGTGTCGCTGGTGCCCAGGAGCTTGGCGAGCATGGCGTGGTGTTCGCCTTCCTTGATGTCGCCCTTCTGGATGGCCTTGCTGATGGCGTGGGTGCGGGCAAACACCTCGCCGTAGGTGGCGCGCAGAAAGCGCACGAAGCCGCGCAGCTTGTGCAGCGCGCCTTGGGCTTGCGGGCTGGCTTGGAACGCCGCATCAAGATACCGCGATACGACGCCGGGCGGATGGCCCTGCCCGGTGGTGGCGGCGGTGCCCTTGCCAAGGGTGGCGGTGCGCAGGATCTCGCTTTCCATGAGTTCGGAAAACGCCTCGTCGAGCTGGGTCTCGGAAATATCGGCGTCGGCGGTGGCTTGTGGGAGGAACGCCTTGGCCGCCGTCCTGCCGCCCTGCTTGCCGTTCCCAGCCTGCTGGCACTCGTCGCGGTGGTGCGCCGGGTGGCCACCATCGACGAAGTCAGGCGCAGCCAGCTCGCCTGGTTTGGCGGTGTGGCCCTGTTGTTCATCACCATGATTTTCCCGATCCAGTTTGACCGCCAGTGGCTGACTGTTAGTTGGGCCCTGGAAGGCGCACTGCTGCTGTGGCTATTCCGGCGGGTGCCCCATCCTGGCTTGCAACTCACCGGACTGTGGCTGTTGGCGACCGTCTTCGCCCGATTGACCCTCAACCCCTGGGTGTTCACCGATTACCCGCGCGGCACCACCGTGCTGCTCAACTGGCATTTATCCACCTACGGCCTCGTGGCCATGGCACAACTGTTGGGCGCATGGTGGTTCACCGGCCCGGTCGGCAGCCTCCGCGGGTTTCTCGTGCGCGGCGTGCTGTTTGGCTTCGGGGGCGTGCTGTTGTTTCTGTTGATGAACATCGAGATCGCCGACTTCTTCACCCCGCCCTGCGCCCGCGGCGTGGCCTTCAGCTTCGGCATCAACTTCGCCCGCGGCGTGACCTACAGCATCGGCTGGAGTGCGGCGACTTGTCGCCGCTTTGGGGGCAGGACACTGGTGTCCGTGGGGCGGGGCCTATTCGGTTAGAGTGGCGGCAGGACGAACCTGGCAGTCATCCCGTCGCCAAGGCTCCTCAGCGGGAAAAGCGGTGACAAGTCACCGCAGTCCAAAGCGCTGCCGCAACAATGGCTCGTGAGAGCCTCGCTGCTTGCTCAGTCGGTGTGGAACACCTCTTCGGCGGCGGCCCAGATGCCGCCGGTTTTCCTGGCGGCCGGCAACGGCAGCTGGCACGGGTCGGTTTCCTTCCACCAGCGGTGGGTCTGCGGATCGGCCGCCATCTTTTTCATGTCGGCAGCAAAGTCGTTGCCCACATATTCAAAGTAGGAAAACAGATAGACCTTGCCGCCTATCTCCGACCGATAGATCGAGTAGTTGCGGATGTTGCACTCCTTGATCCTGGCCAGGATCGACGGCCACGGCGCGGCATGCAGTTGGCGGTAATACGCCTCCTTCTCCGGCTTGAGGCCGGTGACACTGGCAAAGCGTTGCGGCGGCGCGGTGGCACAACTGGCTAACAGAATAGCGGCGGCAACTGGCAGGATCAAGCGGGCTTTCATGATATTAGAACGGGTGTTGGCGGCAACGCCGGCTCCTCAGGAGCCGGCGCAGTTATACTCTTCGACGGCATCAAACATGGCAACTATGTTTTCCGGCGGCACGTCGGGCAGGATGTTATGAATGGTGTTGAAGACAAACCCGCCGCCGGGTGCGAAAATTTTCAAGCGCTCCAACACATCGCGGCGGACCTCCGCCACGGTGCCGTGGTTGAGGGTGGCGCGGGTGTCCGCGCCCCCGCCCCAAAAGGTGATGTCGCGGCCAAACTCACGCTTCAGGCGCGCCGGATCCATGTCGCGGCAGGCGGTTTGCACCGGATTGACCACATCGAAGCCGGCCTCGATCAGGTCGGGCAGCAACGCGTGAATCGAGCCACACGAATGCAGGAAGGTCTTCATCCCGGAATGGCGGTGGACGTAGTCACACAGCCGCGCGTGATGCGCTTTGAAGAACCGCCGATAGGTGGCCGGCGCCATGAACGGCCCGGTGTCCGTGCCCAAATCGTCGCCGAAGCGGCAGATATCCGCCACATCGCCCACCGCGGCGCAGACATTTTCGAGCGTGCGGAGGTGGATTTCCATGAGCGCGTCGAGCAAGCGCTCCACGTTGTCGGGCTCGGCGATGAGGTCCATTAGAAAGTTGTCCATGCGGCGCAGGAACGTCCCCCATTCGAAAAGATTGCAGCCGATGACCACCATGATGGCGCGATCCGATTGTGCGCGCAGGGCGATGGCGTTGGCCCGCAGTTGCTGCCAAAACCCGGGCGCGCCGGCGTGGTCCCACGGGGAATGCGCCAGGGCCGCCCAATGCACCTTGCCCATAGCCGCCGGCAGGCCCGCCATGTCCGCCGGGTAATCGTCGAGCCAGGGAAAGCAGGTTTGGTCGAAGAAATTCATATCCTTGAGCTGGACGGCGATTTCGGAGCCATCGGCAGCCAAGGCCCGCCACCCGCCATCGGCCAGCGGTTCGGGCTGGAACCAGCGCGGGTATTGCGCCGTGCTGCCATCAAAGAGCGTCACGGCCCGCCAATCCTCGTCACGGGCGTTGAACGTGCGCCCAAGGTCCACCGCATCGATCCGGAAACGCTCCAAGATGGCATCCTCAGGCTGCGCCAACTGCTGCACCACATCGTATACCCGGGTCGTGCCCTGCCCCAATCCGAGATGCCGGGTCAACCGGCCATAGGCGATGGCCGAAATGCCGGAAGATGGCGTGGCCCCAAGGTCGACGGGGACGCGATCCGGGTCGCGGTGCTCAATGGCGGCTAAGATGCGCTCGCGGCTGGTCATGTTCACGGTGGGGAGGGTACTTCAGGCGCGCCGATTGTGCATATCCTGCCCGACCCGACAATCGAAATCAAATGCCTCACAATCCATGCCCCACCGGCAACCACTGCTTTTTCGCCCACCGCGCAAAGTTCCCCTTGCGCGCAGGCAGGACCTAGGCCAAAACAGCGCATGGACCGCTGGTTTCTGCTCATCGCCACCCTGCTCGCCGCTATCGGCGGCATCTGGGGCATGGTCTCTGTGCATCGCGGCACCCGCAGCCATTGGACCGTGGTCTGGATGGTGGCGGTCTTGCTCTGCCAGCTTGGCTTTCTAACCATTCGCGGACAATTGCGGGAGTCCTGCCCGTTGCAGGACATCGGCGAAATTCTGGTGTTCCTGGCGTGGTCGCTTACCTTGTTCTACTTGCTCATCGGCCCCGCGTATCGCATTTCGCTGCTTGGCGTGTTCTCCGCACCGCTGGTGTTCGTCTTGCAGGGGGCCGCCCTCATCTCCGGCATGCTCACCGCCAGCCCAACCCGCGAACTCTCGCCCAATCTGTTTCATTCCGCCCACTCCGCCACCTCCGTGCTTGCCTACGGCGCGCTCGGCTTGGCTGGGGTCGCGGGCATCATGTTCCTGGTGCTCGATCACCAACTCAAGGAACACCACTTGAAAAGCGGCTTGTTCCGCAATCTGCCACCGGCCCATGAATTGCTCGTGTCGCTCGAGCGCCTCTTGTGGCTCGGCACCGGATTGCTCACCGTCGGCGTCATCGCCGGTTTCCTCATGCCGCGGACCGCGCCGGTCCACTCCCACTTGCTCGTCGCCCTGGCAGTGTGGGCCGGCTATGCGGGATTGCTCGCCATCAAGACGCTGCGCGGATTAACGGGGCGGAAGCTGGCGCTTTCCGCCGTGGCCATGTTCATTCTTTCCCTGGTGGTTTTTGCCCGCATCTGATGGAGCTTCTTTGTTTGGGATTGAATCATCGGACCGCTCCCGTCGAGGTGCGCGAGCGCTTCGCTGTGAGCACGCCCCAGTTGGGCGCCGCCGCCAGCAACCTCGCCAGCCTCGCCGATGCCACCGAAGGCGTGGTCATTTCCACCTGCAACCGCACCGAATTCTATCTGGCCGCCAACGACGCCCAGCAGGCCCTCATCCTGCTCGAGTCGCGCCTCACCCAACGCGAAAACCTCGACGCCAAGGCCTCCTCCCATTTCTACCGCAAGGTCAAATCCGAGGCCGCCGTCCACCTCTGCCGCGTCGTCAGCGGCCTGGATTCCATGATGCTGGGGGAAACCGAGATCTTCGGCCAGGTCAAGCAAGCCTATCAGGCTGCGCTTGCCGCCGGCACCACCGGTTGCGTCCTCAACCGACTGTTCCAGCGTGCCTTCGGCGTCGGCAAAAAAGTCCGCACCGAAACCTCCATCCAGGAAGGCTCCACCTCGGTCGGCAATGTCGCCGTCGACCTGGCCGAAAAAATCTTCGGCCACCTCAAGGACAGCGAGGTGATGATCCTCGGCGCCGGGGAAATGAGCCGCATCACCGCACAAAGCCTCGTCTCACGCGGCGCCCGCTCCATCTTTGTCTCCAACCGCTCGTTCGACCGCGCCGAGGAACTGGCCCGCGAAATGGGCGGCCACGCCGTGCGTTTCGATGATTGGCAACGCGTCCTGGAGCGCGTCGATGTGGTCATTTCCTCCACCGGCGCACCGCATGCCCTGATCCATCGCGCCGATGTCGAAAAAGTCCGCCGCGCACGCAAATTCCGCCCCTTGTTCTTCATCGATATCGCGGTGCCACGTGATATCCACCCGGATGTCGCCGATATCGAGGAAGTCTATCTTTATGACATCGACACCTTGGAAGGTCTGGCCAATGAGGCACGCGCACGCCGCCAACTCCAAATCGAACACTGCGAACGCATCATCGATGCCGAACTGGCAAAACTGAACCTGCCAGGAACCTGATATGACTCCCATGACCCAATCTCCATCCTCCCCCACCCTCGTGATTGGCACCCGCGGCAGCGACCTGGCCCTGGTGCAAGCCACCGCCACCGAAACCCTCCTCGCCCGCGCCTTCCCGAACCTAACACTCATCCGCAGCATCATCAAAACCACCGGCGACCGCCGCACCGATGTCGCCCTCAATGAAGTGGCCAAGGTCGAAGGCATTTTTGACAAGGGCGTCTTCATCAAGGAACTCGAACAGGCGCTCGACTCCGCCGATATCGATATCGCCGTGCACAGCCTCAAGGACCTGCCAACCGTGTTAGATGAACGCTTCTGCCTCGCCGCTGTCCTCGAGCGCGCCCCGGTCCGCGATGCCCTCGTCAGCCGCAAGCACGGCGGCCTCGACGCCCTGCCGCCCGGCGCCCGCGTCGGCACCAGCAGCGTGCGCCGCGCCCGCCAGATCGCCTGGCTGCGCCCCGATCTATCCCTCGTCGATCTCCGCGGCAACGTCCCCACCCGCTTGCGCAAACTCGCCGAAACGCAAACCTACGACGCCATTCTGTTAGCCGAAGCCGGCCTGGTGCGCCTCGGCTATCTGCCAGCCACTGCCGCGGCGGACGCGGAGACCATCACCGGCCTGCCCGGCCTGCATGTCCAACGCCTCGATGAAAGCGAGTTCTTCCCGGCTGCCGGCCAAGGCGCCATCGGCTTGGAAATCCGCAATGATGACGCGCCGAGCCGGGCGTACGCGCAAGCCATCGGCCATCGCCCCACCTGGCTGCGGGTCACCGCCGAGCGGGAATTCCTCCGGTTGTTAGACGCGGGCTGCCACACTCCCGTCGGCGTCTTTTCCACCCTCGTCGGCGATGAATTGCATTTGCAAGCGCGCGTCTTCCCCGAAACTGATGGCCCGCCGCGAACCGGCGCGAGCCGCGGCCCGTGCGCCGACCCTCTCACCCTCGCCCACAACCTCTTCCAATCCCTCTCATGAGTCACCCAGGCACTTGTTATCTCGTCGGCGCCGGCCCCGGCGATCTCGGTCTCGTCACGTTGCGCGCCAAGGAGTGCATCGAACTGGCCGATGTGCTCGTTTACGATGCCCTGAGCAGTCCCGAACTCCTGCGCTGGACCAAACCCGGCTGTGAGAAAATCAACGTCGGCAAACGCGCCAAGGACCACGCCCTGCCGCAGGACCAGATCAACGCCCTCATCGTCGAAAAATCCAAGGCTGGCAAATCCGTGGTGCGCCTCAAGGGGGGCGATCCGATGATCTTCGGCCGCGGCGGCGAGGAAGCCGCAGAGTTGGCTGCGGCCGGCCTGCCCTTTGAGATTGTGCCGGGCATCAGTTCCGCCATCGCCGGACCGACCTATGCGGGCATTCCCGTGACCCATCGCGACCACTGCACCCAGTTGACCATTTTCACTGGTCACGAAGATCCCACCAAGGGCTACAGTTCCATCGATTTCGCACAACTCGCCAAAGCTCCTGGCACCAAGGTGTTTCTCATGGGAGTGGCCCGCTTGCGCGAAATCACCAACGCCTTCATCGACAACGGCGCCGCCCCGAACACCCCCATCGCCCTCACCCGCTGGGCCACCACGGCCAGGCAAGCCACCATCGAAGGCACCCTCGCCACCATCGCCGACATCGCCGACAAAGCCAAATTCGCCTCCCCGGCGGTGGCGGTCATCGGCGGCGTCGTCACCGAACGCAAAAAAATCAATTGGTTCGAAAAACGCCCGTTGTTTGGCAAGCGCATTGTCGTCACCCGCACCCGCGAACAGGCCGGTGAACTCAGCAAATCCCTCCGCGACCTCGGTGCCGATGTCGTCGAATTGCCCACCATCCGCATCGAACCGCCCACAGACCATCTGGGCTTCGCCGAAATGGTCGCCGGTGCCCACGAATACGACTGGCTCGTCTTCAGCAGCCCCAATGGCGTCGAACATTTCTTCGATGCCTTCTTTGCCGCCTACGACGACGCCCGCAGTCTCGGCAACCCACGCATCGCCGCCATCGGCAATGGCACCGCCAAAAAAATCCGCGAATATCGTTTCGCTGTCGACCTCATCCCGGAGCGCTTCGTCGCCGAGGGCCTCATCGAGGCTTTCAAAAAACAAAACGTCGAGAACCTCACCATGTTATGGGTCAAGGCCGCTGAATCCCGCGACATCATCGGCGATGGTCTCGCCGCCCTCGGTGCCATCGTCGATGAATGCATCGCCTACCGCACCGTCCCCGAGACGGACGACCTCACCGGGGCACGCGCCGGTCTAGTCGAGGATGGCGCCGACCTCATCACCTTCACCTCCGGCTCCACTGTCGAGCATTTCTTCAACCTCGGACTCCCGTGGCCGGCTGGGTGCGTCGCCGGCAGCATCGGCCCGGTCACCAGCGATGTCCTGCGCCACCATGGCATGCCGCCGGCCTTTGAAGCGGCCAAGCACGATATCCCCGGCCTCACCGCCGCCATTTTGAAATACTTCAAGACCCGCCGGTGACACGGAAAAAGAAGCCCTGAGGAAAGGCGGGATGCCGGAAGAGGCCGATGCGCTCATCGCCGGCTATCTGCGGCGGATGTGCAATCTGCCAGTGTTTGTCAAGGAGCTGAAGGAGCGGTTTTCACGCTGGTACAACAAGCACCGGGGCCGGCGCGGGACGCTGTGGATGGAACGCTTCAAGAGCGTGCTGGTGGAGGACGGCGAGGCGCTGCGGACGATGGCCGCCTATATCGACCTCAACCCGGTGCGCGCGGGCATGGTCAAAGACCCGAAGGATTACCGGTGGTGCGGCTACGGCGAAGCGATGGGCGGCGGCCAGGCGGCCCGCCTGGGGCTGTGCCAGGTGGCCGGCCACGGCGAGCGCGGCGCGACTGCGTGGGACACGCCCGCCGCAGCCAAAGGCATGAGCGCGGCGGAAGTGTATCGCTGCTGGTTGTTTGAGGATGGCCGACTGCGGACGACCACCCCAGCCGGCGGCGCGGGGACGAAGGCGGGCTTTTCAAACAAGGCATCAGCGGCAGAGAAGCAGCGGCTGGGGAAATTGAGCCGCGGCGCATTGTTGCGCTGCCGGGTGAGGTATTTCACAGACGGCTTGGTGTTGGGTTCAAAATCGTATGTGGATGGGGTGTTTGAGCAGTATCGCGGGCACTTCGCGCCGCAACGCACGAGCGGAGCGCGGGCCTTGCGCGAAGATGCCCACGGCAGCCTGTTCACCGCCCGCCAATTGACGGTGAGAACGGTGGGGTGAAGCTCTGCCAAATCCCCACACGCGCGTTTGCGGCAATTCAAATGGTTCAAGCAGCCCCCCGATGACCCGCCGGTCTGCTGGCATAGGGGTGCAAAAACAGGTTGACGTTGCGCCTTGCTTGCGGCTTGCTTCGCAGCAACGCGCGAGGCGTTGGTTCTCTCCCGTATCGCTGCTGTATCGCGCCGGTGGACGTGACCAGATTGCGGAGCGACCTGCGCCAGGCGTTTCATCTATCAAAAATCCATGACAAAACAAATCCTGGGGAATTGTCGGACCATCGGTTGCCTCTGGTTGCTCATGGCATGGCTGTTGACAGGCATGCCAAGCTGGGGACTGGATCGACCGCCGTGGGACAAACTGACCACCAAGATCGGTCCCGACGCTGAGGTTCCCGGTTGGTATATCAACCTTGGCATCACCGGTGCGCGGGCCATGATCACCAAGGAAGAGCCCACCACCCTGCTCGTCATGTTTGTCTTCGCGGACGCCCCGGCCTCCGACAAACTGAAGAATGGCGATAAGATCATCGGTGCCAACGGCCATCGGTTTGTGACGCCGCACAAGTTCGGATACGGGGTGGGCAAATTCGGCTACGAAGGTCCGATGATGGACTTGGGCACCGCCCTGGAAGAAAGTCAGGGCAAGCGCGATGGCAAACTGGTGCTCGACATCGTGCGCGCCGGGCTGCCGCAGAAAGTGGAACTGCGACTCACCACTCGCTACGGCAGCTTCGCCGCAACCTATCCGTCTGCTTGCAACAAGACCGCCGTCATCCTCAAGGAGGCCTGCGCCTATCTCATCAAGGAGCAGCGGGCCGACGGAACTTGGAACGGACGCCCCCACATCAACGCCTTCGCCGCCCTGGCGTTGCTGGGTAGCGGCGACAAGTCGGCATTGCCCGCTGTCAAAAAAGCGATGGTGGCCATGGCCCGCGCCACCAACGACACGATCCAGTATGGCGGCTTGCCCTGTTGGAATTACGGCCTGTATGGCATCGCGCTGAGTGAGTATTACCTGATCACCCGCGAGGCCTGGGTGCTGCCGGAATTGGAGGAAATCAACCGGTGGCTGGTGGCGGCGCAACACCCCCAAACCGCGTCACCCGAACGCGCGCATATCGCCGGCGGGTTCGGCCACGGCCCCCACAGTCCGACCGGAGGCAATGGCTACGGGTCGTTCAACGTGGTCACGGCGCAAGCCATGATGGCATGGGCGCTGATGCAA
This sequence comes from Akkermansiaceae bacterium, assembly GCA_903934285.1. GTDB lineage: Bacteria > Verrucomicrobiota > Verrucomicrobiia > Verrucomicrobiales > Akkermansiaceae > Luteolibacter. Next base: position 20,384 of record CAIZNN010000151.1, read on the forward strand.
CGCTGCGGCATCGCGGTGGAACGCCGGCGCTTCGACGCCGCGCATGACTTCATCGCCAAAGGCACCAACCAGCTCGGCTACGTCTGGTACGCCGACGCAGTGGGCGGCGCGGGTTATGCCGACATGGGCCGCACCGGTGCCTCCGCCTTGGCGCATTTTCTGGATCCGGCTGGCAACGACGCCTACCAAGCGTTCGGCAGGCACAATGCCGAGTGCATCGGCAACCATCCCGACACCTTCATCGATACCCACGGCTGCCCGTTGCTGGGCATGGTGTGGACCGCCCTCGGTGCCGCCACCGATCCGGCCAGTTTGCGCAAGCTGATGGATCACAACCGCTGGGCGTTCAGTCTCAGCCAATGTCCGGATGGCACCTTCTATTACCAGCCGAACCGTGACAACAACCCACAAGACTACGCCGCCGCCCCGCGGCTGGCAGCCACCGCGGCCACGGCGCTGATTCTAACCCTCCAGCACAAGCAATTGCAGATCACCGGCGCCAAGCCGATCAAGTGCGCAGCAGACGACACGCGCCGCTGAAACCGCCCACTCAAACTCCTTGTTCCGCCAGCACTTGACAAAATTGCCCGATCGAGGACACTCACCAGCCACACCACACACCAGCCATGAAAACCATACCCTTGCTAGGCGTTCTATCAGTCATCCTGGCCGGCCTCGCCGCCGCCGCGCCGGTCGACATGCAACAACGCGCCCAGGAGCTGAAGAACCTCAAATGGGGCATGTTCATCTGCTGGTCGTTCAGCACGTTTTCCGGCAAGGAATGGACGCCCGGGGTGAAGGACATCGGGTATTTCAAGGCCAGCGGTTGCGACACCGACCAGTGGGCGCTGACGGCCAAGGAGGCGGGGATGGGCTACATCCTGTTTCTCGCCAAGCATCATGACGGGTTCTGCCTGTGGGACACCAAAACCACCGAGCGCAAGGTGACCAAAGCACCGCTGGGCCGCGATGTGCTCGCCCAGCTTCGCCAGTCGTGCGACAAGGCCGGCATCAAGCTTGCGCTCTACTTTTCCGAAGGCGAGTTCGAGGATAACAAGGACTACCACCCGGGCGGCTACACCGCGGCAATGAAAAAGGAGCAACTCAAGGAGTTGCTCACCGGATATGGGCCGATCGAATATATCTGGTTCGACCACGCCCAGACCGACGGCGGCCTCAGCCACACCCTAACCACCGCCTGGTGCAAGCAGTTCCAGCCCGGGTGTTTCATCGGCTACAACCATGGCGAAGCGTCCGGCGATATCCGGATTGGCGAAATGGGCCATCCCTCCCCGCTCAGCGATGCCACCGGCGCTGGCTTCGGCAGCAGGGACGCGCAAGGACGGACCAACTATCTGCTAGCGGAGTTCACCTATCCGATTCTGCCGAAACACGAAGGCGGAGCCGAGTGGTTCTACTCGCTGCCCAAGCACGACACGCTGTGCCTGCCCGCGGCCAAGCTGTATGCGGATTATCTCGGCGCGGTGAAATTCGGCAACATCTTCTCCATCGACGTCGGGCCCGACTACGCAGGCAAACTCCGTGACATCGACGTGCAGACCCTCCGCAAGGTCGGCGAGATGATCCGCCACGCCCCGTAGTAAAAACCGGACGGGGGTTCCCATAAATCCGACCCGCCCCCCATCCTTCATTCTTGCCGGCCGGCATGGCCGGTGCGGCTGGCGCACTGCGCGGCGCTCGCAGCGCCGACAGCCTGCGCCGCGTCGGCCCGGCCCCATGCCAAAGCCACGCTCTCAAGGGGCGTGGAGCATATAATCATTTCTGAGCGGGGTTGGTGGGCTTGCGCAGGCGCAAGTTGTTCATGTGTTGTGATTGATTGAGTAGAGACGACCTTCGACGAGATCAACAATGAAGAGGTCAATATCGCCAATGTATCCTCCCGGGTCGTTGTAGAAAAACGCGTAGAATGTGCCCTTCCGAGCCATTGCCTTGCGAATCGATTCAAAGCGTGAAGAAAGTCCTGGAGCCTTGCCGGAATCGCAGCTGCTCAGCGCGAAATCCAAATGCTCCTTGAACTTGTCATCAAACGGTGCTTCACGCCAGTGCTCGAATTTCCAATGGTTCCGGTAACTGGGGCGCTTGGGGTACTCGGTCAGAAGTCTATCATCCACCGACTCGAAGCGCTTCCGAAGCCCAGCGGGCAACTCGTACACCGACAAGGAATAGCCGTCTCCATTAAACGACCGCTCCGAGTCATATTCGAAGATAGCAGGGCCAAGCTTCACCTCGGCGTCGTAGACTCCGCTGAGGTAGTCTGCGTGTATTTTGGAGCTGCAAAGGGCTGAAATACCTGCGAGGCACACATAGACTGCAACCGGAATGGTGACCTGAATGGCAACGCGCTGCCACCTCTTCTTGAACAAAGAATAGATGATCCAAATTCCGTATGGAACACACCCGAGAATCGTGATCAAAAACACGATGCCTTGGATGGCTGTCAGAATGTCGTACATTTAATTGGCGAACGTCTGCCGCGATGGCTTGCGCGTGGTTGGATTGATCATCGGCACCTGATTGGGAAAGATGAAAGCGACATCTCATTTTTACATTTGACTAACAGCTCAATCAGTTCCAGAGGGACAGTGGCTGCCACGCGCCGACCTGTCGAGATGGAATGTGGGGATGATTGCAGGCAGGCAGCTTGCCGACCGGCAAGCGGTGGTTTATTACCCGTGGCTTGGGAGAAGCGTGGTGCCAAGCCCGATGGCACCGGTCACAAGCCGCCATCCTCTCACCGGCCTGACGCAGGTGGGTTACCGTGACCCGCCGGCCCGGTCAACACGCATCCCAGGCGTCCACCCTTCCCATGAACCCGGACGCGGCACAGGGCATCCTCGTGCGATTGGCGGCCATCCCGCGAACCGCGCGCAAGGCGCGCAGTTATATCATAACATCAACGCGGGTCCCGCCTACCGGGACTTTCCACTCGATCATGGAACGACTACCTTCAACCGCGCGAAAAGCGCCCTGTTGGGGTACAAACCGAGGGGATAATAGTAGGTGACCGTGTCGTAGCCATCCGGCCCCACTGGACCCGGAGTAACATCCACGATCAATCCGGGCGTGTCACTCCCATTGCTCCAGTCACCGGTTAGACCGTTGCTGAATTCAAAGTCGGAGGCAACTCCGGCAGCCACCGCCGCCAGGCTGCGCCGATGGCTGAATGTCAGATAGAGGTAGAACGGATCACCGCCAGGCACCTCGGTCGGGTAGCCAGTGGCCCGCGGCAGCAGGGCTTGATCGGCACCGCTGCCGTCCGGCCTGCCGCCGATGACAAACTCCACCGCGTTGGAAATGCCGTCCCGATCCGGGTCGGAAGTGGCACTCCGCTCATCCTCAGGGATGGAGGCGAAGCTGCTGACCCAGGAGCCAAACGGCCTGGCCACGGTGACTGCGGCGGCGATGGAATCCGCGCCCGCGGGATTTGCGCTGTTGGTGACCTTGACCCAATAGCGGGCATCTGCGGTCAGAGCGGGCGTCGTGAACGAGGGCGAGTCGGTGCCGACCGGTGTGGTTGTGGTGCCTGGCAGTCCTTGATACCATTGATAACCTAGCGGCCCGCTGCCCACGGCGGAAACGGTCATCGTGGCCGTGGTGCCGGTGAGAATGGTGGCGCAGCGCGGTTGAATCCATATGTCAGGATCCCCCAAGGCCACCGCCGGATAGCCTTGCCAGAAAGGCGTCGCGAAGCCGGTTCTGCCGCTGTGGTAATAGACCGTGAATCCGGGCGCGGTCGATTCAAAGGGCCAGCCACCGATCGTTGGCGCGTTGCCCTCGAACAGCATGGCCTCAAGGTTCAGACATTCGAAAAAGCATCCGTTTCCGATGCTGGTGACGCTGGCGGGGATCACCACGTTCCTCAACCTTGTGCAACGGTAAAATGCCGTCTGTCCGATGCTGATAACACCATCGGGAAGAGTCACGCTCGTCAAGCTGGAGCAACCGTAGAAAGCAGCTTCGCTAATCCGGGTGAGGCTTTCAGGAAGGCTGAGGTGGGCCAGGCTCGAACAGTGGTAGAACGCCTGTAATCCCATCTCGGTGACGCTCGGGGGGATCGTCACGCTCGTCAGCCCGCGGCAGTCGGAAAACGCGGCGACCTCAATGAAAGTCACGCTGCCTGGGATCGTGTAAGTCCCTTCCTTGCCGCCCGGATATTCAATCAACGTGGTCATTGCCTTGTTGAACAACACCCCGTCCACGGCGCTGTAGGTGGGATTGGCGGCATCCACCTCAATCGCCTTAAGGCCGGGACAGAGGTAGAAAACGTAACTCTCGATGCTTGTGACACTGGAGGGAATCGTCACCCCTGACAGATTGATGCAGGAGTAAAACGCGTTGATCCCGATGGCAGTAACACTGTCAGGGATCGTCACCGCGGTCAGGTTGTTAATATAGGAGAAAGCTCCACCCCCGATTCGTGTGACCGGCAGCCCGTTGAGTATGGCTGGGATGCTCAGCTTTCCGCCCGGGCCGGTGTAGCCGGTCAGAATGGCCGTCGTACCGGAGGTGTTGTAGAGAAAATCACCGGCGGACCGTTCGGTCGCGAAGGTCAGGTCCTCACCCGTGGCGGTGCCGTTGGCATTGGTGGCGGTAAGCCGGTAGTGGTAGGAGACCCCCTTTGGCAGCCAGTAGAGATCTGCGGTAACGGCCTGCACGCCGCTGCCGTTGTTAGTCGAAAGAGCCGCGGCTTGGGCATAGCCATAGTCGGTGGTGGGGCCATATTCGAATACCGCCGTCGTGGGCAAGCCGTTCGGATTCACCGTGCCGGTGAGCGTGACATTACTGGAGTCCGGCAACAAGGAAGATACCGTGGCAACCACAGGCACATGCGACGGCTCGGCAACCACGGTGGAAAACCCCTGCCAAGTCGGAGTGGTGAATCCGCTGCCACCGCTTTGGAAGGAAATTGTCAGGCCGCTGCCTATCAGCCCGAAGACCGATGCGCCCATGACCGGGGCGTTTCCTGTGAAGAGGATGTTTCCCAGACCGGAGCAGTAGGAGAATGCATAATCACCGATGCTGGTGACGCTGGCCGGAATAGTTGCACTCTTGAGGTTTCCGCAAAAGCGGAACGCGTGTCCTTCGATGGTTGTGACGCTGTCGGGGATTTTCACGCTCACCAGGCCGGTGCAGGCGTAAAAAGCGCTGCTTCCGATGCTGGTGACACTGTTGGGAATCACCATGCCCGTTAGCCGCTCACAAAACGAGAATATCCCGTTCGGAATACGGGTGATTCCATTGGGGATAGTCACAGCTGTCAGCCAGGCGCAGTGATCGAAAGCCGCGGGAGCGAGGGAAGTGACACTGGCAGGCATCTCATATTGTCCCTGCATTGCGCCCGGACATAGGATCAGAGTGGTGCGAGCCTTGTCGAACAGCACGCCGCCGACGCTGGCGTATGAGGCATTGGCTCCATCAACCTCGATCACTGCCAGGCGCGGGCACGACGCCAAAGCGAAATCCCAGATGTGGTTCACGCTTGCGGAGATGCTGACCTTCGTCAGGCCGGAGATGCTTGATAATGCGTATACTCCGATGCTGGTAACTCCCGCTGGCACGACATACTCACCCGCCCAGCCACCCGGCAGTTCGATCAGAGTGGCTTGTGTCTTGTCAAACAACACCCCGCTCAGGCCGCTGTATGCGGGATTGGCGGCGTCCACTGATATTGAGGTGAGGGCCCCGCAGCGCGCGAACGCGCCCTCCCCGATGCTGGTGACACTCGCGGGAATTGTTATACCCGTGAGCCCTGCACAATCTGAAAACGCCCAGGCTCCGATCGTGACAAGACGCTTGGGAATGGCCAGACTCGTCAAGTAAGCGCAACTGGTGAAGGCGTACTCTCCGATGGAAACAAGGTTTTCGGAGAGAGTCAAGCTCCGCAGGACCTGGCAATTGCTAAACGCGTTTGCCCCGATGTAGGTGACGCTGTTCGGAATTGTCAACCCTCTCAGGTCACTGCAATATTGGAATGCCCCCCCTCCGATGCTGGTGACGCTGGTGGGAATGGTCACACTCGTCAGGCCGGATGCACGATATAGAGCATAACCCCCGATGCGGGTGACCGGATAGATCGAGGTGCCCACCGTGTAGGTGGCCGGGATGTAAAGTGCGGACGGGATGGTGCCACTGTATCCGGTAACGGACGCCTCCCCTCCCGTGACTGCGAAGGTCAGACCGCCATGCGCCATTGCGGCAAAGGCAATCAGCCACAAGCAGGACAACAGCCGGCACACCAGTCCGGATGGGCGACGCTGCCAAGCTGCAACATCCAAACCTCGATGGAATCGCGCGGCAGAAGCCAGCGTATGCCAGCCGGCAGCCTCGTGGAGGATCCCGCTTTCCTTGCCAATGGTGAGTCTCAGGTGGTCGATAAGATTGCAGCGTTGCTCTTGGACAGGGAGCGATTGATTGTGTTTCCCAGGCTAACAGCGTAACCCGTTCCACAGCGACAGTGGCTGCAACGCGCCGACCTGTCGAGATGGAATGTGGGGAACGTCGGACGCCGGCGCGGGATCGCCGATGGACACAGGGGCTGGCTTGGAATCACGGTTTGTCATCGGTCTCATGTTCGATTCCATCCATGGCGCCATCGACGATCACATTGATCCTCTTCCTGATCGCGTCATCGTCCGCACTGGCGAAGAGCCGATACAGTTCCAGCTTCCCGTCCTCCGACAGCGAGGCAACGTGCTCGTCGAGCGAGGCGGGAGGCAGGATCAGAATGGATTCCGGACGGCCATGGCCGAAATTTCGCAGGCCCGGAATGAGGCTGTGGCCAGTGCCCATGTAACTCGTCCAGCGATGAACCATCAGGTCTCGGTGCGTGGCTTGCATGAATTTCTCAAGCTCGGACATGTTATACCAGTTGCGTGTTTGGGCGCCGAAGAACCACTCCCGGCAGCCCTTTCGCGATCCAGTATTCTCACAAATGAAGGCCCGGTCGGTGTAGGCGATGAACACGGTGGAACACACAAGACCGCCAACCAAAACCGCAGCCAGAATCCCGATGATGACAACTTCCCGTCTCATTGTTCGGAGCCTCGGACCACCCCGTCTATCGGGTGCCATCCTTCGTCGGTTGGGTTGGTGGCAATGGCAAGTTCAGCATCGGGGCTTTGATCCCCTCGTTTGATCACCTTCGCCAGCCTTTCTTCAAGGCTGTCGTCAAGTGTAATGCTGTCCCCGTCATCGTGCACGATCATACCCTTTCGTCAGGATGTCGAATGCAAACGTCAAAATGTCGTCTCTCAAACGTCAAAATGTCGCAGCAATACCAGAGACTACCATAGACCACATCCAGAGACCACTCGCAAAGAATCCCCCCTAAATCCCCCCGTGGCCGGGGGGACTTCTAAAATGACTTTCAAGAACCCGGACCTGTCGGACGAAACAACCGGCCGAGCCCGGGCAGCCGCGCTGCGTTCGCTTGGCGGATCACAAGGCTGCCGGCTTGTCAGCACCCGGCACCCGGACGACCGGATCCTGCCAGAGCATGACCCTGCGGACTTCCAGTCATTCGATGATCCCGGAGACCAACAGGAATCCGCCATCATCCCCTTCACCTTGGCCCCGGCCCAGGACACCGCCGGGACTCAGGCTGCGGACCTCATCACCCGACTCCACTCACTACCCACCGATGAGATGGTGGAATTCACGATCACCCATGCCCGGCGGATAGAGGAACTGTCGCGGCTGGAATTGCCAGCGGGTGGCGGGCGGCGTCAGGCCCAAGCCTGGATCCCACAGGCCCCGGTGCACGCGCTGTTCGCCCGCATAGGCCTGTTCCCCGGAGACCGCCCCTCGCTCCCTGTGAGCCGCTCCTTCATGCGGATCTTCCGCGACCGCCAGATCACGACGTCCGGCCTCGTTATCCTCGCGCAGAACCCCGGTGCATTTGGCCGCCCGGAGTTGGCCTCAGCCGCCAATGTCACGAACTGGTTTCAACAGATCCATGACCGTAACCCGCATGACGAAGGCCAGCGGACCCTTGGGCAGGAGGTGGCATGGGCACGCATGCAAGTTGCCAGACGGTGCCTGACGCTGGACCCGGATGAATTCAGTGCTCCGCTGACCGATGCGGGTTTCGATGTGCAAGCGGAGCTTGCCCGGATCAACGACACCCATGACTGCGCGTATGGCATGCACTTGTTGGACAAGTCACAGGAGATATCGGAGGCAGGCGGGATCCCGGTGTTCGACGATTATTTTGTGACATTGGGTTCCCTCTGCACAACCAGTTTCGCCCACAACGTGATGACGGAATTCTACTGCCGGTCCTGCGGTAACGCGCTGTCGGACGCCGAGCGGCCAACCCTGACCATCGAGTCCCCGGATGACCGGGTATGCGTGATCCGCGAACTGGCGGCCAACCACAACCTGCGCCACGATGTCTTCCGGTTGCTGGGTGATGACGTCTTCGGCATACCGCGCCGCGAGATAGACGAAGAGGTCGGGCGGCAGCGTGAGGCGGCGGGGAGAGACCTGGAGTTTTACTTTGATGGCAGCCTTGAGACCGATGCGGATCCTGATGAAAAGGACGGGTCCGAGGACGTTGAACATTCCGGGGGGCCGGAGGGCGTGCGGGTCGCTTGAATACTGGTTATGGCACTGTCAGCCCGCTCACACACCGCGACGCGGCACAGGGCATCCTCGTGCGATTGGAGGGGTGCTAGCGTGCCCCGCCTCAACCCCCGGAGTTATGTCATTGGTTCATCGCGCCTCCCGCATATCCATAACTCGGCCATGATCTCCATTTGCCCCAGCTTTTCCAACATCTCCAGCATCAACATCCCCCCCCCCGGAGAGATTCCATGGTGGATTGGTGGAGACTTAGTTCAGAGTGATGGCCGGTTTTTACCTGACCGTTGCCGGCAAGTCCAGCGCCATGATGGCCGCATCGGCTGGGAATATAGCCTTTCATCCCATTCCGGGTCGCCAAGCGCCGTGTCTCTTATTCCGGCCATCCGACATTTTCTGCTTGGCCAGCCGGCGGTTCAGGGCTAAAAGCCTATTCTTGACCAGTCCGCCCGGAGAAGCGCCCTTCCGGGTGGCCTTTGTCCTTGTTACGCCGCCGGTGGCTGTCACAGGACGAATGCCACGCGTGGCTGATTAACACTGTTAGCGTAAAGAAATATGAAGACCATCGCAATCGTCATTCTCCTGACTTCCGTCCACTTGTTCGCAGCGGACCCATCAGCAGGGCCGCTCAGCGATTCCACGGGGAAGAAGAAGTACGCCGAACGTCATCGAATCCTCGTCGATTTGGATGGAGACGGCACCAAGGATCTGATTCTCTCCGATGGGCCTGAGACGTTTGGGTCGATGGGTGGGTCGTGGACGATCTACCTGAGCCGGCACGGCGCCTTTACCAAGGTAGGAAGTATCACTGCCCATCCGATGGCGATTTCCATCGAGCCTGACCAAGCACGGATACTGCACGACCCAGAGACACACCGGTTTGCAAGAATCTGGGTTTATCACCGTGTCGGTGGCAGTGCGGGATTCTACGGATATTACCGGGTTGGAGAAAAGTCCGTTGACGAACTCAAGTCGATTGAGATTTACCCTGGTGATGGGGGGACGGCCCTCGGCAATGCAATTTATGATGCCACCTTCAAGACTTCACCGATCAAATTCGTCATTGAGACCAGCTCCACCGGCGACGACGGGGCAGTCAGATGGATCCCACCAAATCGCTAGCAAATCGCCGCAACCGACCGGCATCAGCACCACTGTTTCACACCAACCACACTCCAGTCGCCCGGCGGCTAGGCACGACGTTAGCCACAGAATGAAGACAATCCTCACCATCTTGCTTTCAGGTGTTTTTGCTGGCTTAGGCACCAACAACGCGATGGAAGATCGTGTTGCCCATTCGTCTCCGAATGGTTCAGTCACGATCAAGAATATCGGCGACACTGCGGCTCCTGATCACCACTTCCAGATCGTAAGCCGCGGCGGCGATGTTCTCTTGGCGTCCGACAACCATCCGGATCTCGAGACAGGGTCATTTGCGGAGAGTATTGCCTGGAGTCCCGATGGTCGCCACGTGGCATTCAGCGTCCGAACGAGTGGCCCGTATATGCGCGACACGTTCGTGTATTCCGTGCGATCCAAGCAACTGGCGCGGGTTCTGACTGAGGGTGACGACTATCAGACTCGCCCGGTTCGCTGGCACGATAATCGCACGTTGATCGTCCAAACCGAAGCGCCGTTTGGAGGGAAGGCAACCGAAGAGAAGGAGTCGGCTTCGTATCGATACCGCAGGACCATTCGTATTTCCGGAAGCCCAATTCAATTTGAGACACTTTACACCACACCTCGAACCCACCCGAAATCATGAAGCTTGCTAACAAGTCGTGGCGCGCCAACCGGCCATAAGCTTTCCAATTTCAATTCAACATCTCTTCAGCCGCGCCGGTGGGCGCACATCAAACGTTCGCCTAAGAAATATGAACATACATCGCATCACCATCCTGATTTGTATACTCGTCCGGTCGGCGGTAGCTGGAGAGTCCGCATTGACCACTACCTATCAACCATTGGACGGGCTGGGATCTGGCCGAATTGCAATAGTACCTGTGACATGCCACCACTGGTATTCCCATAGCGCATCGTCAGCAGTCGATCTCATTGCCACTCGTAATGTGCCTCCGACCGACAATCCCGCGGAAGCACATGAGGACCTCAATCTTGCGTCCGTCTGCGGTGTGAAGTTCACGACGAGTGATCTCGGAGCTCAGGGAGTCACACCTATGATTACCATGGACGCCTCCGGTTTTATACTCCCGAAACGTTTTGCGCACCCGAAGGAGGAGATCATCCGCGCAAGCCTTGAGTGCCTTCGCCTATGCATTCCTGAGAAGCTTCGCACCACTCCGGTGACGCTCAAGTGTAAGGATGCTGACAAGGAATGGATATCGAAGATCGTTTCTGAGTTCAACGTCCAGCCACGAACCAAAGTATTCTATGTGGCATCACCATGATCCCAAACCAGCATCCAAAGGCGAACAAGGAGCCGCTGCTCGACCGGCTTCAGCCCCACTGTTTCATCCTCTCACCGGTCGGACGCATGTGGGTTACCGTGGCCCGAGCCCGGTCAACACGCACCTCAGGCGCCCCACAGCCCTGCCCATGAACCCGGACGTCGCACAGGGCATCCTCGTGCGATTGGCGGCCATCCCACGGACCGGGCACAAGGCGCGCAGTTATGCTATAACATCAACGCGCGTGTCCCGCAAACTGCCTGTTCATGAGGGGGCGTCGATTGAGCGATGGCAGGTGCTTGGATGGGATTAGCGGGGTGCATGGGCAGCTCCCGGCGGCTTGCAGTCCGCGGATTCGGTTTTGACATCGACTGTAGTGCGTTGAATCTCGATCCGAACGACCAGGCTAGCCACCTGCTGCCGACGGAAAGTGCTGAAATCCGGGGTGATGTTTCGGCGGACATCGTTAACTTGATTCCTCATTGGCAGCGGGCTGGCTAAGCCGTCTGGTTTGCATTCGAGA
>CAIZNN010000152.1 GCA_903934285.1 Akkermansiaceae bacterium
GAAGAAAAGCTGAAAGTTGAAAGCTGAAAGCTGAAATTCCGAGGCGCTTGCGGCGCTCTGCTTGTCCTCGCTCGGCGATTCTGTTGTCCGCGCTCCGCTCTCTTCATCTTATTTCAACTTTCAACTTTCAACTTTTCTTCCGAGCCTCTTATTTCAACTTTCAACTTTCAACTTTCAGCTTTTCTTCCTCGCCTCACTCCATGTGCACCCCATGCAAAATCCGGTGTTTCCTTTTGGCGCGAGCCCGCTACATTCGGGCCGGGCTTCCGCCACTGTCCTTGCCTAGGCTTCCCCGGTTTTCTCGTTATGCTCCTCGATCTCACCCTTGCCGTAGTACTAGCGCTGGCCCTTTCGCTCGGGCTGACCCGCGTCATGCTGGCCCTGGCGCCGCGGCTGGGACTGATGGATCAACCCGGCACCCGGCGCATCCACGCCACGGCAATCCCGCGCGCCGGCGGCGTCGCCATCTGGCTGAGCTTTTTGTTAATCATCGGCGGCGGGCTGGCCACCGGCTGGCTCAGGGCCAGCGGGCCGCTGTCGTGGCCGTGGTTAGGTGCGTTTGCGGCGGGCTCGGCGGTGTTGATGGTGGCGGGAGTTGTCGATGACCGCAGCGGCTTGTCGCCGTGGGTCAAACTTGCGGCGCACGTGCTGGCACCGGCGGTGTTTTTCGTGCTCTACCCGCTGCGGGTCGGGATCTTCCCGAGCCACTGGCCGCTGGTCTGCGATGGCGTGGCGATGGTGGTGTGGTGCGTGGTGCTGATCAACGCGTTCAACCTCATCGACGGGCTCGACGGCCTGTGCGGTGGCTTGGCGGCGGTGGCGACGGTGGCCATGGCGGGGTTGGCGGCTGCGAATGGGCGGTCCGATTCGGCGCTGCTGCTGTTGGCGATGAGCGGCGCAATTCTGGGATTCTTGAAGTACAACCTCAACCCGGCCCGCATCTTCCTGGGCGACGCCGGGTCGATGCTCATCGGGTTTTTCCTGGCCACGGCAGCCACCGATGCGGTCGGCCGCAGGGCTGTGGTGGGCATGATTCTATTGCCCATTGCGGTGGCCGGGGTGCCGCTGTTGGATGTGTTGCTCGCAATCTGGCGCCGCGGCGCGCGCCGACTCATCCAAGCACTGCGCGGCGAAAAACTCGTGGGCGGCATCTTTGCCGCCGACAGCGACCATTTGCATCACCGCATGTTGCATCAGGGAAGCTCGCAGCACAAGGTGGCGCTGGTCATGCAGGGCATCGCCATCCTGCTGGCGACGCTGGCATTTCTGCCGCTGATGTTTGGCAACCGCATGTTTGCCTTGTCGCTGGTCGGCTTCCTCGTCGTCGCCTTGGTCGGCGTCAAAAACCTCGCGCGCGTCGAACTCGAACACACCGGCAGCGTCATCCACATGGCCATCAAACTGCCCGGCCACCGCCGGCGGGTGGCGGCCGCGTTGTTTGTCTATGACCTGTTAGTGCTGGCGGGCGCGGCGGTGGCGGCGGTGGTGATCGAGACCAATTACCTGACGACCGGTGCCAGTTTGGACCACATGCTGCGCTTCGTGTTGCTGTTTGTGCTGCTGGGCAGCATCACCCTGTTAGGACTGCGGATCCACCACCGGCTGTGGGTGCGCGCCACCATGCGCGACCTCGTCGCGCTGCAATTCTGGCTGTTGGCGGCGGCCTTGGCGACCTTCACCCTGTTCACCTTGCTCTACGCGAGCTTGGAATGGAGCGCGCTGCGCCTGACCCTGATGAGTTATGTGTTCGGCTGCGCCGGAGTGTGCCTGCCCCGGGTGGCACTCGACTTGCTGCGGGAATTCGGCATGGACGCCCGCCACCGCAATCCGAAACTCTCGGCTACCGGCGACTATGGCCCGGTGGTGGTGTTGGGCGCGGGCGATTTGGGCACGCTGTTGCTCAATCACCTCAAATCAAGCGCCCACGATGCCTTCCCCGGCTTGAAGATCCTCGGCTTTCTCGATGAAATGGCTTCCCTCCACGGCCGCCGGCTGCGCTCGTTGCGCATTCTCGGCGGGCTCGCCTTGGTCCCGAAATTGGTCAAGGAACAAGGCCTCAAAGGCATTATCCTCGCCATCAACCATCCCAGCCAGGCGTTGCTGGCGCAGCTCGACGCCCTCGCCGATATACACAACCTCAATATCTATCACTGGAAAGTCGGCCTCGACGTGCGGGCAGGCGGCGCTGAAAAAATCGGCCACGCCGCAGCGGCCGCAGCGCGTGTGACCGGCGAATGAGGGCCCGGCGCAATCCGTTGCAGCCCCGCCCCGCCGGGCATGTGTGCCTAATACGGCTCACTTGGCACTTGGATTGGCCTCCGGGCAAGATGCCCGGACCACCTGTGGCGCGGGCATCCTGCCCGCCGCCCCCGCCGGCCATGCGCGCCCGATACGGCTCACCTGGCACTTGGGTTGGCCTCCGGGCAAGATGCCCGGACCACCTGTGGCGCGGGCATCCTGCCCGCCGGGCATGCGCGCCTAGTACGGCTCACTTGGCACTTGGATTGGCCTCCGGGCAAGATGCCCGGACCACCTGTGGCGCGGGCATCCTGCCCGCCGCCCCCGCCGGCCATGCGCGCCCGATACGGC
>CAIZNN010000153.1 GCA_903934285.1 Akkermansiaceae bacterium
AGCTCAGCACCAAGTCGGTTCCGTCAATCGCCTGGCCGGGCAGATACGACGTGCTGGACACCCGCGGGTCGCCGCCGATGACGTATTCCAGCACGTTGCTGATGCCGTCGCCGTCAGGATCGCCGCCGGGTGTCTTGTCGGTCAGACCCAGCCAGGAGTCGGCCCAGTCGCTGAAGCCACCCGCGCTCTTGACCAATTTGATCTGGCCGGTGGTGGCGGTGTCCACCAGGTAGCCGGCGGGCACCGTGGCGAAGGTGCCGGTGAGGCTGCCGGTGTAGGTGGCAATCACATAACTGGGCGCCGTCGCCGGGGTGACTTCGGTCACGGTGAGCGTGGCACCAGTTAGGTTGAGGTTGCCGGTGATGGCGAGGCTGTCGGCGGTGGCGGCGTCGATATCGCAGGCGTAGGTGCCGCTGAGGGTGGTGGCACCGACACTAAGCGCGCCGACCCCGGTGGTGCCCGGGGCGACGGAACCGGCCACCGCGAGAGTGCCGGTGGCGGTGCCGCTACCGGCGAGGGTGGCGCCGGAGGCCACTGTGATGTTGGATGGCGAGGTCACACCGGATGCGGCGACCAGCGAACCGGTCAACTCCAAGGTGCCCCCATTGACGGTCGTCGGGCTGCTATATACATTGACCGCGCTGAGGACGAGCTTGCCGGCCCCGGTTTTGATCAGGCCGCCAAGGTAGCTGCTGTCGCCCGCCTGCAGGGTGGCGGTGACCGTGAGGGTGCCGCTGGTCACCGCGAAGGTGGTGTCCATCCCGCTGCCCAGCAGGACCCGGCCGGCGATGCCGGTACTGGTGCTGATGAGCGAGGCGCCGGTCGAGGTGACTGTGCCGTTGAGGCCCCAAGCCCCGTACACTTCACCGGGCCGGTTGGTGCCATCGATGTCATCGATGACGCCGTTGCCAGCGGTGGAGGTCAGGGTGCCGTTGTTCAAGATCAGGTTGGTCAGGCCGTTGTTGATGGCGTTGGTGGCCCATGGATCGGCGTTGGTGACGGTGCCTTGGTTGACGACGAGGGTCGGGGCCGAGCCGGTGCTGTGGCCGCCGAAGGTGTTAGGCGCTTGGAATTCCAGGGTGGCACCGGCATTCACGGTGATGGTGCGGGCGTTGTTGGCCAGACCGAACACCGAGTTCGAACCGCTGCGCAGGGCCGCGCCGACGAGCTTGCCGCCGTCCACGGTGATATTGCCGCTGAACGAGTTGCTGCTGGTGGGATACGAGCCAACCAGCGGTCCGCTCAGAATCTGGGTGCCGCTGCCGGTTTTGGTCAGCGCCACTGGGGCGGTTTCATCGATGATCGCGCCGCTGAAGGTGGCGCTATTACCGGTGAAGTACGGGTTGTCCACGCTGGAGGTGTGGTCGGCCACGCCCACGGTTAGGGTTCTGGTGCCGGGGTAACCATTGCCAATCGTGCCGGTGCCGGTGAGGGCATCCACCTTCGCGTTGCCGGCTAACAACCCGATCGTCGCGCCGCTGGCCACATTGAGCGAGCCGAGGTTGGTGCTAATAAAGCCGCCACCGCCGCCACCCTGATTGAAGCGGCCAGCCTGCTGGTCAAACAACGCCCCTGCGGACTGATTCACCTTGAAGGTGCCCCCGCTGGCATGGTCGCCGTACATGTTGAAGGCACCCGTCTTGTTGACGCGGCCAGCGCCGGCGAAGATGCCGCAACCGGGTTGGAGCCCGAAAGAGTATTCCATGTCGGCCGTCTGTTGCCACTCGGTGGTCGCACCGCTCTCCGTGGTGATGGTGCCGCCATTGGTTTGCTGACGCAGCACGAGCGTGCCGCCGGTGACGCTGGTACTGCCGCCGTAGGTGCTGGCACCGGTGAGGGTGAGGGTGCCGGCGCCGGATTTGGACAGCGGGCCGGGGCCACTGATGGCACCGCGCACCGTGAGGTTGCTGGCACCGACGCTCACATCGCTGCTGGTGGCCATGGCCACGGCACCGTTGCCGAGGTCCAGATCATTGCCGCCGGTAAACACCACGTCGCTATTCCAAGTCTGGACATTGTTGGTGGTCAGCGTGATGGGCGCGGCGCTGGTGTTGTCGAGCACCCCGCCATTGATGACGAGTGTGCCGGTGCCGATCGCGGTGGCGCTGTTGATATTGAACGTGCCGGCGTTGAGGGTGGTCGGTCCGGCATAGGAATTGGCGATGGCGATGGTGACCGCGCCGTCACCGTTCTTGGTGACGCCGGTGAGACCGCCGATGCTGCCGGCACCGATGAGCGAGTAGGGGTTGGCAGTGGTGTTATCGAACGTCACGCTTACCGGCAACAACGCGCCCTGCACATCCACAATGGCGGAACTGGCAGTGTCGTCAAACAGCACCACGTCGCCATCGGCGTACCTGCCATCGCCTATGCCGGCCCAGTTGGCGCTCGCGTTGATATCCCAGTAGGTCGGGTTGATGGCGTCGGTGCCGGTCCACACGAGATTGGCTGGGAGCCCGGAAACGTCGAGCACCAAGCTATTGCCGACTATCGCCAAGTCGTAGCTTTGGCGGCCGGCGTCAGCCAAGCCCAAAATCAGATTGGTTCCCAAGTCCCCGGTCAGCGAGCCGGTCCAACTGATCAAGGTGTACGATCCCGAGACGAGGGTGCTGCCGATCTTGGCGACGTTGATGGTGGTGGAACCGGTCAGCGTGAGGTCGCCGGTGACCTCGATGAGGTCGTTGACGCCCGCACCTAACGTGTTGGTGGCGGCCAGGTCGAACTTCAAGGCGCCGCCGCCAAGTGTCAGGTTGCCGGTCTGGGTCAAGGTGCCGGCGATATCGCCGGCGCCGCCGATGTGGAGTGAACCATCGCTGATGGCGAGGTTGCCCTTGATGTCTTCGTCAAACCCGGCAGTGCGCCCGATGTTGAGGGTCTGGCCGCTGGCCAGGGTGAAGCCGGCGGTGAGGCCCGAGGTGTCCAAGCGCGCGCCCTCGGCGAGGGTGATGGTGGTGGCAGCCACGGTGGCGTCTGCCGCCATGGCCAGGGTTGCGCTGCTGGCGACCGTGATGGTGGGGCTGGCCAGGGTGGCGGATCCCGCCAGCTCCAAGGTTCCGGCATTGACCGTGGTGGCCCCGGTGTAGCTGTTGGTGCCGGTGAGAATCTGGGTGCCGCTGCCGGTCTTGGTCAGTGCCAGTATTCCGGCCGTGCCGTTGCCAATCGTCCCGCTGTAGGTCGCGCTGGTGCCGGTGAAGTACGGGTTGTCCACGCTGGAGGTGTGGTCGGCCGCGCCCACGGTGAGGGTTACGGTGGAGCTGCCGTAGCCATTGACAATGCTGCCACTGCCGGTCAGGGCATCCACCATCGCGCTGCTTGTGAACAAGCCGATGGTCGCGTCGGCGGCCACATTGAGCGAGCCGCGGTTGGTGCTTTTGAAGCCGCCACCGCCCTGATCGAAGCGGCCAGCCTGCATGTCAAACAACGCCCCTGCGGACTGAATCACCCTGATCGATTTACCACCCTCACCTTGATCACCGTACATGTCAAAGGCACCCGTCTTGTTGAGCCGTCCGGCGCCGGCAAAGGTGATCGTGCCGGCCACTCCATGCCAGTAACCCATGGTGGCCGTCTGCTGCCATTCGGTGATGGCGCCGCTGGCCGTGGTGATGGTGTTACCCGTATGTTGTTGCCGCAGCACGAGGCTGCCGGCATTGACGTTGGTGGCGCCGGTGTAGTAGTTGGCACCAGTTAGGGTGAGCGTGCCGCTGCCCACCTTGGTCAGCGCCGTGACCATGTAGTAATCGGAAAAATAGCCGCCAAAGGTGGTGTCGGTGCCCAGCGCGCCGACCGACCAAGTCATGATGCCGGACACGCCATAGCCGGAAGAGATTTTGGAGGTTGGGGTGGTGCCGGAGAGGGACCCGAGGTGGATCGTGCTGCCACTGGCAATGCCCATGGTGCACAAACTTCCGGCCCCGCCACCGCTGCCATTCATGTCGATGACATAGGCGGTGCTGGCACTGGTCGCGGTGGGAGTGTCAAGGAACAGAGTGCTATTGCCCGATGTGGTCACGGTGCCGGCAAACGCGGTGTTATCCGCGTTGAGATGCATCGACCAGCCGTTGTTGACCAGGTTGACCGTTCCCGCGCCGGTCAACGGCGAAACCAGATTTCCGTCATAGCCGATGGTGGGCATGTTGAAGGTGAAGGCGGCACCCGCCGCCACCGCATAGCCGGACGACGTGGTGGTATAGCCGGCGGAAAGATAGGGCGAGGAAAGTTTCACTTCCAACGTGCCGGCATTGATGGTGGTGGCACCGGTGTAGGTGGTGGCACCGAGGTAGGCGTTCGCGCCGCTGAGCACCAGCGTGCCATCGCCAGCCTTGACCAGGCCCGCCGGGGCCGCGATGAGGCTGTTGATGGTGGCGGTGACGCCGGGGTCGGTGGTGAGGGTCGGCGTGGCGCCGTTGAGGGTGAGGGTATTGCCGGCGATCGTGTAGCCGGAGGAATTGAACGTGAGACCGCCGGCAGCGATGCCCTCGGTGAGGGTGACGGTTTCCCCGGCGCCTCCCAAGATGGCGTTATTATCCTGGGTCCAGGCGACCCCGGCGTCCCAGTTGAGGTCGGTGGTGTTCCAGTTGTCGGTGGGGCCGGCGGGGAGCCACGTCTGGTCGGCGGCGTGGGCGGCGGATAGCGACATGGCAAAGCTCACGGCGATTAAGAGCGAGCCGGAACGGCGGAATGTGGAGTGCTGGCGGGGCTTCATACGATTTTTTTGTGTTTAGTTAGGTTATTGCAGGCTCAAACGGCATGGGTGACTCAAACGGATTTCAACCCCACCCCAACACCCCTTGGAGTGGGCGAATCGGTGATTTTGTGCAGCTGAGTACCTCAAGCCACAGCACTTAATGAGACTCCAACCCACCAGCGCAAGCCCAAAAAAAAAATTCGCTATCCCCCATTTGGGGGATGGCGCAAATCGCTGGCGTCCGGTCTTACGCAATGAGCGCAACGTGAGCCGCCTGGCGCATCCAAGCAGAAAGACGGGCACCGGCGCTCCACAAGGAGGGGCGATCTCAAAATCGCCCGGGACCATGAGGAGCCAATGGCATGCGGCTTGCCCTCGATTCATTGGCTCACCATGGGCAACGGCGAATCGGAGTTCGCCGCTCCCCTCCCCCACTCCACAAGGAGGCCGCCGGACTTGCGCGCGGCGGGCTATTGGTCGCCGGCCACCTGGCAGCCATTGACATAGAGGGTGCGGGCACCGGTGGTGGCGTCCACCGTGGCGGCGACATGCGTCCATTGCGCGAGCGGCAGTTTGGCCGGGAAGATCAAATGCGGCTCGCGCACGATGAGGCGCAGGGAGTTATCCGGGTAAGTATCTAACAAATAACCCGTGGCCGAGCCGGCACTTGACTTATCGACAAGCCGCATGCCGGCCTTGGCACATGCTGTCAGGCGCAGCCATGCGGCGAGCGTGAGGCCGGTGGTGCCCGGGGGCACGGCGTGATCGGGGATTTCAAGAAAGCCGGAGCCGTCCATGCGGAACGCCTGCTTGGCGAGGGCCTCCAGCGTGGTTGGGGTGCGCTCGGCGGTGACGGCAATCTCCGGCACCGCCGCCTCAAGCAACTTGGGATCGGCGAGGCTGGCGATCTCGGCCGGGCTGAAGGCGCGGCCCTCGACCCGCACGCGGGCCAGCACGCCGGTGAAACGCGAGCCGCCCTGGCTGTCGGCACCGATGCGCAGCGGCAGCGTGGTGGCGGTGACACCGCTGAAGGGCAGGATTTTCACCGGTTGGGCGACGTTGGCCGGCGCGGGCGGAAGCGCCGCGGGTTTGGGCAAGGTGGCTTCGAGGACGGCATTTTTCTGCAGGGTGACTTCGAAGTTGCCGCCGGTTTTGCGGATTCCGGGGTGGTTCCATTGCGGGGTTTGGCCGCCGAAAGTATCGCGGATGCGCAGCACGCCGTCGCGTCCGGCCACGACGCGCAACCAGGTGGTGGCGTTGTTTTCGCGCTTGGCAGACACCCGGTGGCCGCCCTCGGCGCGCAAGTCGGTGAAGGCGGCGGCGTGCCAGGCCCACGGCATGGCGGGGAAAATCCGGATGACGCCGGAGTGCGGGATGCCCGGGGTGGCGCTCCAACTTTGGAGGAGCATTTCATGGACCGCCTGCATGGCGAGGAAGTTGCCCTCCATGGTGAACGGTCGCCCGCCGCCCGCGCCGAACTGGCAGGTCGGGGATTGGTCCTGATTGACATGAAAGCCGCTGCGGGTGACGTAGGCTTGCAGAAAAACCTCCAGGTGGTGCAAGGCGGCCTCCGCTTCGCCCACCCGGGCGCGCAGGCAGGCCATCCAGGCCCACGAGTACCCGCACCATTCGAAGTGGCGTGGGGCGTCGTGTTCCGGGCGGGCGAGTGAGACGCGGATGCGTTTGCGATCCTCCTCCGATCCGTCCACGGTGAGCAGGTTGAAGGGATGGATGCCCATGACGGTGGCGAGATGGCGGTGGCTCTCGCGCAACGGGGTATCCTTGGTGATGAGGAGCTCCCCGTCCGCCGCAACGTGATAGTCGCCAAGCCGGCGCGCGGCGTCCTGCCATTTGCCGGCATCCTGAGCCAACCCTTGGGCCGCCGCCATTTCCGCCACGGCGAGGAAATGCATCCTCATGCTCATCAGGTCGTAGTTGGTGTTGGCCGGCCAATAATTGTTGCCGAACATCTCCGGACTCGAGGATCGCGGCAACTTGAGAATGCCCGCCGCGTCCGGTTGCAGCAGGGCCAGCACGCATTCCGCGGCCTCCCGGCACCACGGATAGGCGCGCTCCTTCAAAAACCCGTCATCCCCGGTGTAGAGCCAGTGAAGGTAAAACAAGTGCGCGTTCCACGAGGTCATGGTGGGCGACAGCGAGTAGGCACCCCAGCCACCTAACGGCTGGCCGGCGAGCGACATGACACCCGGCACCGACAGCCCCGGGGCCTGATAGAAATCCCGCGCAAAAGCCCGCCAGACGTCGCGCTTGTTCCAAAGGAAATTCAGATAACTGGCGCCCTGGTTGAAATTGCCGGCCGCCTGATAGGCGAGGTAAGTCATCTGCGTGTTGAGGTCGCTGTGATAGTCGCCCTTCCATGGTGGCAGGCTGCCGGTGGCGGCGCTCCACACCCCCTGCAACGGGATGGGTGGGGCCTCGGCGCGGGAGGCGGCACCATAGTAGTAGCGGCACAGCGAGTAATACTGCCGCACGGCGGCCTCCGGCAGCTCGATTTGGGACTGTGCCCAGAACTCCGCCCACCATGCGGCGTGGGGTTTTTCCAACGCGTCGAATCCGCGGTCCAGCGCGGCGCGGCAGCGGTCTTTGGCCGCAGCCAGCCAATCCCCGCCATCCATGGTGGCGCCGATGGCAATCGCCATGAGCGTGTCGGCGCCGAGTTGGCGGGTCTCACAAACCACGCCGTATGCCAGCCCTGCGGCGGCCTCCTGGCGATACCACCTGACCTCGCCGGCGGCGGATTTGTCCTCGCCGTTGTGAGCCTTGGGATATCCCAGGGCATTCACCGAATGACTGTCCGGGCCGGCGGAGCCACCACGCAACCGCGCGCCCACCGCGATGGAATCCAGCACCTCCACCGCCGTGGGCACGGCGTTGCGGAGGCGCACCATCATCACCGGCTCGGTGGCCGAACTGAACACCTGCATCTCCGCGCCGTCGCCAAACCTCGCCAACCCCATGGCTGCCGCCTTGTCCAACTCAAACTCGCGCACCTTCGTGGTTGCCGGCAGGGTGATGAATACCCCGCCGGCGGGCAACTTGGTGGGGGTGGCACCCTGATAGGCACCTTCCCACATCGCGCCACCCGTCTTCCAGGTCTGGGTTTTCCACCATTCCTTGGGACCGTTGGTGCGTTCGTCCCACAGGTCGCCGCGATCCAGCGAGAGCCGGATCTCATTGCCCTCACCCCACAGCAGGCATCCGCTCCAGCCGTTGCCCAACGCAATGGCTTCATCCCATTTCCTGATAGGCGCGGCCAACACCAGATTGTCCGCCGCGGGCGGCCAGGCGGCGCCCGCCAGGCCGGCGCTGCCCGCCGCCGCTAACAGCAGCAGCAACAACAACAGCGGTGATTTTGCCAGATAGGTCATTGTGGATAGAAAAATACAAGCCAAACAAACCACTGATGGCACTCAGAAGAAATTCACGAATATTCCAGTGGTTTCAGTGGTTTCAGTGGTTTCATTTCACCCCGGTCCTCCCCCAAGTCCCGCAACCATCCCAGCCTTCATTCTTCATCCGTGCAATCCGTGCAATCCGTACATTCCGTGGTGGTCTTAGTCGGTTAGATCCCAACGCTTGAGTCCTTGCAACACCGGATGTGTTGTCGTTAGGTCAAATCCTCCGTCTTGCGTCTTGTCGTCTTGTCGTCTTGGGTCTTGGGTCTGAGGCGAAGCCACGCCAGTCCCGCGGGGTCAGCCCACTGGTGGCGGGGCGAACCCGTCGCGGTACTCGCGCTTGACGATGGTAGCGGTGGCTTGCGCGTTGTTGGTGAAGGCGAGCTTGGACTTGTCCCAGAGCAATTCCTGGCCCGGGAAGCGGGTGGCCTTGACGGCTAACAAAGTGGCCTCGGTCATGCGCACCGCATCCTTGAACGGCGTGCGCAATTCGACCTTCTTGCCAAGGCAATTGTCGACCCAGGCGTGCCAGTGGTTGAGCGGCGGAAATGCCGGCAACCCGGGCATGCGCAGCCCCGCGATGGCTTTCCCGTCGCGCCAGATCTTCATGCCACCCTCACAATCCAGGACCATGGTGCCCCCCTCGCAGACCACCACCGTCATCGTGCTGTCCTTGACCGGCTCGGGAATGCGCAACTGCTCCGCGCTCGCTTGCTGGCCCGAGTCGGAGTAATGGATCGGAAACGTCTTGGCGCTGAACTTGTCCGAGCTGACCTGATAGACGACGGTCGATTTGCACGGGTTGGTGTGGAAATACTTGCCGGCGGGCTCCGCGCAATCGGTCTTGACCGAGACGGGCGAGAGCAATTCGTCGTAGCTGAAAAAGATCACGTCGAGCAGATGGCAGCCCCAATCGCCCAGGCCGTTGGTGCCGAAGTCCCACCACGAGCGCCATTGCACCGGGGCCAGTTGTTCATGATAGGGCATTTCCGGGCAGGGGCCCAGCCACAGGTTCCAATCGAGGTTGGGCGGCGCCAGCGCCTGCTTGAGCACCCTGGCACCATTGAAGTAGGTGTCGCCGGGACTCGGCGCGCCGGTCCACACGTGCGCCTCGATGGCTTTGCCCAGTTGCCCCTGGCGCAGGATTTCCACTGCGGCGCGGCGGCCGGCGTTGGCCATGCGTTGGTTGCCGAGTTGGGTGATGAGTTGTGGTCTGGCCTTGATGGCGCGCTCCACCATCACCAATTCCTCGAGTTGATGCACCAGCGGTTTTTGGCCATAGACATGTTTGTTGTGGGCCATCGCGGTGAGCAGAATCGGCGCGTGTGAGTGGTCGGGCACCGACACGATGACCGCATCGAACTTGTCGGCGTGCTTGGCAAACGCCTCGCGGTAGTCGCGACAGGTGAAGGCTTGCGGGTGCTCCGCGGCGGCCTGCGCCAAGTAGTTGGAGTCCACGTCGCAGAGCCCGGCGATTTCCACCTCGGGATGAGCGGCCACCTGCTTGCGGTCAGCGCTGCCGATGGTGCCGACCACGCCGATGGACAGGACGCGCAGCTTGCCATTGGGCGAGGCGGCGCGCGCCCGCGAACGACCCAGGGTGGCCAGGCCGAGGCTAGCCGCAGCGGTGGTGTGGAGGAAATGACGGCGACTCAGGGCGGTTTTCATAATGGGGGAAGTGGTAGTGGGTGGCCCTCAGGTGGGGGTTGGACGGATCAATACGACGTTCGCTTGTTGGCCGATCTTTCAAGCGCACGGCTATTTGCTGACAAAAAATCGACCCGTTGCGAAACGACACGGCACTTGGCACGTGCTGCTCCATGTGCGGCGCGGCCACTTGGCAGGGACCGGTTTCCGAACGGGTCCGGCTGGGGCGAGCTTGCGGCGGCTCGGTTAGCCCGATGCACCCGACCACGGGCTGGAATCCCACAATCCACTCGCCGGCCTGTCTGCGCGTGGAATCCGGCGGGTGATGGTGCGGCACAGAACCGCACCCGTCTTGAGGCGCGCTGCGGTTCCGGCTTGCCACATCGGCCGATTCCCCCCCATCATCGGCGGCACGTATGATGCAGTCTTTAATCGAAACGTGGTTCCACTGGGTGCATGAGTGGGGATATGGTGGCGTCATCGTCCTGATGGCGATGGAAAGCTCGATTTTCCCGGTGCCCAGCGAGTTGGTGGTGCCGCCGGCGGCGATTCTGGCGGCGCAAGGCGGCGGCATGACCCTAACCGGGGTGGTGCTCGCCGGCACCTTCGGCTCCTGGCTGGGCTCGGCGCTGACCTATTGGGTCGCCCTGTTAGTCGGGCGGCCGATGGTGATTCGTTTTGGCAAGTATGTGTTCATGCCGCCCATCAAGGTGTTGCGCGCCGAGCGCTTCATGCACCGCTACGAAAGCGGCGGAATCTTCTTCGCCAGATTGTTGCCCGTCATCCGCCATTTGATCTCGATTCCGGCCGGCATCATCGGCATGGGCTTCGCCAAATTCAGCCTGCTCACCGTGGTGGGTTCCGCGTTGTGGTGCTGGGTGCTGGCCATGCTCGGCCAAAAGGTCGGCAACCAGCTCAATGCCCAACAATTAGCCGCCCTCAAAATGGGCGAAGGCGTCGACCTGTTCCAGCTGATTCACGCCGTGAAGCAGGAGGCCGTCTGGATCACCCTGGCCGTGGCCGTGGTGTGCGTCCTTTATTTCGTCGCCATGCGCCTGACCAATCCCAACAAACCAGCCTGAGCCTAACTGCATTCCGGGCGCGGGTCGCGGGCCAGCAGCTCGCGCATCGCCACCTCCGCCGGCTTGTCTTGATAGAGGATGGCGTACACCGCGTCGATGATCGGGGTACGCACCCCGGCCTTGCGCGCGGCATCATGGATTGAGAGCGCGTTGGGCACCCCTTCGGCGACCATCCCGAGCGCGGCGACCGCCTCCTCGAGCGATTTGCCGGTGCCCAGCGCGAGGCCGACGCGGTGGTTGCGCGAGTGCTCGGAAAAACAGGTGACGATGAGGTCGCCGACCCCGGAGAGCCCGGCAAAGGTTTCCGGGCGGCCGCCCAGCGCCACCCCGAGGCGGGTCATTTCGGCCAGCGCCCGGGTGACCAAGGCGGCCACCGCATTGTCGCCCAGACCCAGGCCGTGGGCCATGCCGGCCGCGATGGCATAGACATTCTTGACCGCGCCGCCAAGTTCGATGCCGGCCACATCGTCGCTGGTGTAAACCCGGAAATGCGGCAAGGTGAACAACTCCTGCAGCGCCCCGGCCAGATGCGGGTCGGCCGAGGCGACCACCGCACAGGTCACCAGTTCCTGGGCGATTTCCTCGGCGTGGTTCGGGCCGGTTAGAATGCCGATCGGGTTGCTCGGAAACACGTCGCGCAGAATCTGGCTGAGCCGTTCGCCGGTGTCGCGCTCGATGCCCTTGGCGCATGACAACAGCGGAGTGGCCGCCGCCAGCCCGAGTGCCGCGAGTTTTTCCGCTTCCGAGCGGATCGCCGCCGAGGGCACCGCGAAGATGACCAGCGGCATCGCCAATGCCTCGCGGTGGTCGGTGGTGGCGCGGATGTGTGGCGCGAGTTGGATCGTGGTGAGATACTTCGGATTGCGGTGCTCGCGGTTGATGCCCGCCACGCACTCGGTTTCTATCGACACCAACAGGATCGACTCGAGTTTCGGGGCGAGCAACTTGGCCAGGGCGGTGCCGAGGGAACCCGCGCCTAGGATGGCGGCTGAGGTGAAGGAAGGGGGCATGGGGGAGGAGTTGTCAGTTATCAGGAAAAAGACGCAAGACTGCAAGATGCAAGACTGCAAGACGCAAGACTGCAAGACAGCAAGCCGCAAGACCAGAGAAAAGCATTAGCCATCACGACTCTTCCTCTTGTCTTCTGTCTTCTGTCTTCAAGTCTTCTGTCTTCAAATCTGCTGTCTTGGGTCTTCCCGTAAAGCGATGTTCGGTGCCGGCGCGCAGACGCTGGATATTGGCGCGGTGTTTCCAGACGCCGAGCCCGGCTATGACCAGGCACAGCACGAACAACGGCTTGTTCCAAGTGCCGTCCTGCAGCCGCCCATGATACCAGGAGCCCCACAACGTGAGCAGCGGCAGGATGGCCACCGCCCCGATGCTCGCCACCGACACGTAGCGGGTGATCAAGAACACCAGATACCAAATCCCCACCAGCAGCAGCACCGCCAATGGCATCAACGCCAGCAGCACCCCGGCGGAAGTGGCAATCCCTTTGCCGCCCTTGAAGCCGACCCACGGCGAGTAATTGTGACCGAGTACCGCGCACAGGGCGGTGAGGATGTGGACGATCTGCGCCTGCAGCGCCTGCCCTGCGGCGAAGTGCAAACTCCACGCCTCCGGCAAGCCGAGCGGAACCTGCAGCGGCCGGCCCACGATCTGCACCAGGTTCACCGCGAGGGCCACCGACACGAATCCTTTCAGCACATCCAACAACAAACAGGCGACACCGAATTTCTTACCCATCACGCGCAACACATTGGTGGCGCCAATGTTGCCGGAACCTTGGGCGCGGATATCTACCCCCTGCGCCTTTGCCAGCAGCAGGCCAAAGGGAATCGCACCAAGAAAAAACCCGATTAACGGGCAAAGCCAGAGTTGCATGGGCGGTTTGAATGCGACTCACTCAACGGTGACAGCCTGGATCACCACGTTTTCCACCGGCACATCGCCCGACGCCATCGCCATTTGCTCGCCGCTGGCCGGATGGCGCATCGTCAGTTGTTTCTGCCCGGTGGCCACCGCCTTGATCTTATCGACCACCTCCATGCCGGAGATGACCTTGCCAAACACCGCGTAACCGCCGTTGCTCGGGAAATCCAGCATCGCATTGTCGGCCACGTTGATGAAAAACTGCGCGGTGGCGCTGTTAGGATCGGCGGTGCGGGCCATCGCGATGGTGCCCCGCACATTCTTGAGGCCGTTCTTGCCTTCGTTGACGATGCCCTTGCCTGACACCTTCTCGACCAGCTTGGTGCCGTCGAGGGCGAAGCCGCCACCCTGAATCATGAAGCCATCAATCACCCGATGGAACACCGTGCCGTCGTAGTGCTTTTTGCCCACATACCCGAGGAAGTTCTCCACGGTCAGCGGCGCCTTGTCGGCGTTGAGTTCCACCACAAACTCGCCCTGGCTGGTTTTGAAACGCACCTTGCCCGCCTTGGCCGGCGCGACGGTGGCTTCTGGCGCTTGGGTTGCGGCTGGGGCGGCTGAGTCCTTTTTGTCCTGACAGCAGGCGAGCAACGGAAACAGGAACAGGGTGAGGAGTGCGGAACGTCGTTTCATCGGCGCCAAGGTTACGCGATCCGCCTCACCAAGGCAAGCCTTGGAATCACGACCCCCGCGACTACCCCACTCTTCCTCCTCCGGCAGTCCCACCTCACCGTCAAAACCCACGGCAAAAAATGCTGCAAAAAAATCCTTGCCCCCGCCCGTTACCCATCGTAGGGTCCGCTTCCCGCGCCGCAAGGCGCATGGTTCAATCGCGGGATGGAGCAGCCAGGTAGCTCGTCAGGCTCATAACCTGAAGGTCGTAGGTTCAAATCCTACTCCCGCAACCAATCTCAAAGCCTTAACCCTCAACGGGTTAAGGCTTTTTGGTTTGCAGGGTGATGGTCGCCGTAGACACTTTGCTGCATGCGGGTGCCTTTAAGCATGTGCCAGGGAAGCATTTTGCTGTGGCTGGAGGCTGTCAATACCCCCAACTCTCATGCCGGACGGGCAGGCGGTTGATGGCCTGGCGGTGGGCTTGCCACTTGGGCATGAACTGGTCCATGAGCGCGATGAAGCGGGCGTTGTGGGTCGGCTCCAGCAGGTGCGTGAGTTCGTGGACGACGATATATTCGAGACACTCGCCGGGTTTCTTGGCGAGGTCGGTGTTGAGGCGGATGCTGTGGGTGTGCGGATTGCACCTACCCCACTGGGTTTTCATGCGCTGCACGAAGATGCGGCTGACCATGACGCCCATCTACCAGCAAAAGCCCGCCGCGCTGGAGGCGTTGAAGAAGTCGCTGCTGCACCAGGCGTTCGACGGCCAATTGTAACGGCTTGACCCATGGGTTGACTTACGCTTGACGTATCTACGTGGAGAAGCAGGCCAAGAAGAAGACCATCCGCCACGAGGACTTGTTTGAGCTGCACCGGATTCTGGCGGACAGCGTGATGGCTCAAGGCACGGCGGGCAGCTACCGGACGATTGAGGTCCGGGTGGGCAGACATTTCCCGCCCGCCGCCGCCGAGGTCTCGGGGCTGATGTTTGAACTGGGAAGACCGCCCGGGCTACCACGCCGCGCTGGACGCCGTGCGCGTGGCAGGCGAAAATCTAACTGGTTGGCTGGAGTATTGTACCGGGGGTGTGCGCCAGACGCTGGAAAAGGTCTGACTGCGGGTGCAGACCTACAACGTCAAATCACCGGAGAAACTCGTGCTGCGGCCCAAACAGGAATTGCTGCTGAAGCTGCTGCGCGACCACGGCAGCCTCTCCCCTGCCGCACTCTGGGAGATGCTCGCGGTTTCCAGACAGGGCGCGATGGATCTGCTGCGCCCGCTGCTGGAGGCCGGGCTGGTGGAAAAAATTGGCGGCAAGAAGACCGGACGATATTCTTTGAAAACCCCATGAACGAAGCCGAAACCCGCGCCGAGCACATTGATCCCGCCCTCAAGGCGGCGGGGCCGCGGCGCGGTGGAAGGCAGTCGCATCCCGCAGGAGTACAAGACCACGCCGGGCCGCATCGAGGGCAAAGGCAGGCATGGCACCCCTGAGTTCGCCGACTACGTGCTGGTCTATCGGAACCTCAAGCAGCCTCCAAATTCATCCTGAAAACTTTTGCAGAAAAAAGGTCGCGCGGCCGGCCGTCCAAGACAACCACGGAATCAGACAAAGACCCAAGACTGCAAGACTGCAAGACTGCAAGACTGCAAGACTGCAAGACGCAAGACGCAAGAGAAGAGCAGATGAAGAAGCGCTGCGCTCTCTTCTCTAGTCTTGCGTCTTGCGTCTTGTAGTCTTGCGTCTTGTAGGGCCACAGGGAGGGGCGATCTCCGAATCGCCCAGGCCCATGAGGGGCCAATGGCCAGCGGCTCCACCTCCACTCATTGGCCCAACATGGGCGATGCCGGCTCAAGCCGGCGCTCCATAAAAAAGGCCGCCGATCTTGCGATCG
>CAIZNN010000154.1 GCA_903934285.1 Akkermansiaceae bacterium
AGTGGCAGTGGCAGTGGCAGTGGCAGTGGCAGTGGCAGTGGCAGTGGCAGTGGCAGTGGCAGTGGCAGTGGCAGTGGCAGTGGCAGTGGCAGTGGCAGTGGCAGTGGCAGTGGCAGTGGCAGTGGCAGTGGCGGTGGCGGTGGCGGTGGCGGTGGCGGTGGCGGTGGCGGTGGCGGTGGCGGTGGCGGTGCCGACCCGGGCGCCCGTGGCGCGTCATTCCCTCAGTCCTTCGTCTAACGGAACGGGCCGTCCCGGCCCCTGGTCTAACGGATCCATGGCTCTTGGTCTTTGGCCCAAAGGGCCTACATCCCTCAGCCCAGGGCAACGCCCTGGGGATGGGGTTTCCCCCACAAGAATCCCGCGGCCTGAAGGGCAGCCATATGCAGGGGGCGTTGCGATGCACACGGAACGTTCAGTTAGGACGGCTCACCCGGTCCGACAGGCAGTTCAGCCTGACACATGTGATCTCCCCGTGCGGCATGAGCGCTGGGGATACTGGGCTTGCATCGGGGTGCCGCAATGTGATCTGCACCGGCGGAAATGCCGATCTTCCATCACACCCCGTTTGAACTTGTGTTCATTGTGCCGTAGAAGTCCTCAAACGTTCCGGCTGTCGTCGCGTTTGTTGCGGGGTTTCACCCGGAGTTGGCCGGAACTGCTGCGGCTGGCTGGCTGCCAAGCAAGCAGGGTGAAAAATGCGGCCACCCCGATCGCCGTGACTGGCCAGTTGTCCGTTGATTCTGCGGAGTGTGTAAGCATGGCCGTTAGAATTGTTAGAAAAAGGATGACGGCGCCGAGACCGGTTTTGATGACCCAGTGTCTGGCAGCATCACTCATGCGGGCGGGTTGGCCGGTTTGACATGTGTCGCCCGCAATTCCCCCCGGTGGTACCATCACCGCCACACGGCAATTCGGGCAGATCGCCCTGGAGCCAATCTGTTGGGATTCAGCGATCAATACCTTTGCACAAATGGGGCATCTGAATTCTAACATATCTAACTTGGGTGGGATTTTGCCTTGTTGGGTTGGGCGGATGGATGGATGGATGGATGGGCGTTTGTGATCCGCAGATAGAGCATGCCACCTCGCATCGTGCGAGGAATAGGGGGACTTTAGGGAAACCGCCAGCTATACCTTGGTATATTGTCGCCAGGGTTGGGTCTGCAGCGGCTAACAGCGCGCCTCAAGCCGCCAACTCGTCGAAGTTACGCCGGGCCGAATGCTTCGGAGGTGTGCATCGCGGGTGCCGCTCCGTGCGGGCTTGGTGGAGAGCCACTTCAAATGGGTTTTACTAGCGAGGCTTTGCCTCAGACGACAAGACGCAAGACGCAAGACGACAAGACGCAAGACGAAGAATTTGACCTAACGACAACGCATTGGCGGATTCAAGGATTCCAGAGTTCTTGAATCGGCGGGGCCGATCAATTTGAGCCGCCTTTTACAGGCGGCCCGTACGTCGATACCTGTATCGATGGCGGATGGCATCGGTTTGAGTGCCTTGGCTACGGGTGAGTAGCCGGATGGGATGCCTCCATCAATAACACCGAGGGCAGGGCAGGGGAGTCGTGAGTATGTGCATTGGCATATGGATGCAACCCCGAGGCCGTTTTTGTTAGCCGGTCGCGTGTGTCTGCGGTGTGAAGTTCGCCACGAGGGATCCCGGAGCACACGGGGGCCGGGTGGAAATCCTGACCGACTCCCCCCCTCCGCCGAGGCCGGGTGGGCGGCGCCGCCACCCCCCCCCGGACCTAACCACCCGGCCTGCCCGGATTTTTTTTGCGGTTGAGGCTTGGCAAAGCGCTGGCATGGTTCACAAAGGGTGCATGTTCAGCGCCAGCCAACTCACCACCGAGCAGAAAGCCGCCCTCGTCCAATGGACCAGCGAGGGGGCCACCATGTCCGACTTGCAACGCCGCCTCAAGGAGGACTTCAGCATTGGGATCACCTACATGGAGACCAGGATGCTGGTGCTCGATCTCGGACTGGAACTCGCCGAGACCCCCAAACCAGTGGCAATCCAAGCGCCACCCGCAGCCGCGCCAGTGCCGACAGGCGCGGTTAGCGTGACCCTCGACCACCTCACCCTGCCCGGCGCGATGGTTAGCGGCCGGGTCAGCTTCAGCGATGGCGAAACCGGCGTGTGGATGGTCGATCAAGCCGGCAGACCGGGCTTGGATCCGGATACCGCAGGCTACCGCCCGAGCCAGGAGGACCTCGGCGAGTTCCAGAAACAATTGCGGACGTTGCTGCAATAGCCCGGATTGGCCGCCGCCAATTCCCTGACCCCGGCGCGCCGGCGAGATGGTGCCACCCGCCGCCAAGCCACCTCATTGTTGCGCGCGGGCGAAACTCACCCCTTGCGCTGCGGCCCGGGCTGGCTTTTACTCCCGCCGCATGCATGAAGAAATCACCCTGACGCGCGAGGTCACCGCCATCCAGATTCCCAGCGGTGACTCGGTTACCTTGCCACTGGGCACCCCGGTCTACATCACCCAACGGCTCGGCGGCACCTTCACCGTGGCCACTTCGCAAGGGTTGGCGCGCATCTGTGCCAGCGACGCCGATGCGCTGGGCATCAATTCCGAAGAGGAAACCCGCAAGCGGGAACCTGCCATCCGCATCACCGACGCGCCGTTGGAAGATCAGGTGTGGACCCAACTCAAGAGCGTTTACGACCCGGAAATCCCCGTCGACATCGTCAACCTTGGCTTGGTGTATGACTGCATCCTCGAGGAAATCGACGGCAAAACCACCGCCGCGGTGAAAATGACCCTGACCGCTCCCGGTTGCGGCATGGGCCCGGTCATCGCCGCCGACGCGCAAGCGAAAGTCATGATGATCGACGGCATCGACGACGCGCGGGTGGAACTCGTCTGGGACCCGGCGTGGAATCAGGAGATGATTTCCGAAGAAGGCCGCATGAAGCTGGGGATGATTTGACGCCGCTTCATTGCGGGCAGGTCTGATCGATGAAGGCGATGATGGCGGGGATCGCCTGGTCCAACACTGCGGCGACCTCCTCATAGGCCGCCCGGCCCATGCCAATCGGATCCGGCACGTCGATGCCGACCCCCTTGCCGGCAATGTCGGCGAAGTCACAAACCAGATAGAGTTTGCCGGCATGCTGCGGAAACCGGCTTTCCAAGGTGTTGAGGTGGCTGTGGGTCATCGCAAACACATGGGTGGCCTCCTCCAACAGTTCCGCCGAGACCGGGCGGCTGGCAAAATCCTCCAAGCGGATGCCGCGGCTCTTGAGCACAGCGGTGGTTTCGCGGCTGGCCGGATCGCCGCGCGAGGCGGCAACCCCGGCGGAACTCACCTGGTAATCCCCGCGCTGCGCCGCCGCTTTGCGGAACAAGCCCTCCGCCAAGGGGCTGCGGCAGGTGTTTCCGGTGCAAACAAAGAGCACATGCTTGGGCGCTGACATCGCGCATAGCTATGGGTTGCCAAACCCGATCCGTCAAACCGCAATCCGCGCCGCCACGGCTCAGCCGCTGTGCGGCCCCTTGAGGAAGGGCGCGAACAAATCGATGGGCACCGGCAGGAAGGTGGTGGTGTTGTGCTCGCTGGAAATCTCGCGCATGGTCTGCAGGAAGCGCAGTTGCAGTGCGATTGGCTCCTTGCTGATCATGGCGGCGGCTTGCACCATCTTCTCGGCCGCCTGGTACTCACCTTCGGCGTTGACAATCTTGGCGCGGCGCTCCCGCTCCGCCTCGGCTTGTTTGGCCATCGCCCGCTTCATGCTGTCGGGCAACGCCACGTCCTTGACCTCCACCGCGGTGACCTTGATGCCCCACGGCTCGGTCTGGCGGTCGATGATCTCCTGCAGTTGCAGGTTGATAGACTCACGTTGCGACAGCAAATCGTCCAGCGGCGCCTGGCCCAGCACGCTGCGCAAGGTGGTCTGGGCGATGAGCGAGGTGGCCTTCCAGAAATTCTCCACCTTCACCACTGCGGCGATGGGGTCCACGACCCGAAAGTACACCACCGCATCCACGGTGGCGGGCACATTGTCGCGGGTCATGACCTCCTGCCTGGCGACATCGATGGTGACCACCCGCAAGTCCATTTTGACCATGCGATCGACCACCGGGATCAGCAGGATGAGCCCCGGGCCTTTGGCGCCGAGTAACTTGCCGAGCCGGAAAATGACCCCGCGCTCGTATTCCCGCAGAATGCGGATGGCTTGCGGCAGGACCAGCGCGGCGAGGATGATGAGCGGCACCGCCCACGCGGTGACATTGAACAATTTGGCGATGAGGTCTTCCATGATCGGTTCCTTTCTTGTTAGTCACGTTGGGGTTGGGGTTTCACCAACAAAGTCAGGCCTTTGACCGCGACGATCTCCACCGGGAGTCCGGGTTCGATCGGCACCTCGCTCACGGCGTTCCAATATTCGCCCTCGACAAAGACTTTGCCGCCGGCCGCATCGATCCGCGCCAAGGCCGGCACGGTCTTGCCCAGCAGCGTCTCCTGACCGGCGCGCACCGCGAGAAACTGTGCCCGCAACCCGGCACCCACCACGAAGACAAAAAAGGCGGCCGTCAGCACCGTGGCGGGAATGATGTAGACCAGCGAGAGCCGGAAGGCCGGGTCGGCACGGTTGAACAACATCAACGCGCCCAGAAAAAACGCCACGATGCCGCCAAGGGTGAGCACCCCGTGGGTGGGCGCAAAAATATCCACGATGAAGAGCGCCACCGCCAGCCCGATCAATGCCAGCCCGGCCACATTGACCGGCAACACCGTCGCCATGTACAGCACCAGAATCAGGGCGATCGCGCCAACCACCCCCGGCAAAATCGCCCCGGGATTGCTCAATTCACCAATGATGCCGTAAATCGCCACCAACATGAGGATCATCATCAGCTCCGGGTGCGATAATATCTGCAAAATCCGCTCGCGCGGCGTCATCGGAATGTCCGCCACAGTCGCACCTACTGTTCTGAGCGCCTGGCCCCGCACCTCGCGCCCATCGAGCTGGCGCAGCAAATCCGTCAGATCCGTCGCGAGCAGGTCCACGACCTTGAGTTCCAGCGCGCGCGACGCGGTGATCGACTCACTCTTGACCACGGCCGCCTTCGCCCACTCGACATTGCGCCCGCGCTTCTCGGCAATCGCGGCGATGTAACTGCTGGCGAAATTCTCCAACTTTTGTTGCATCACCTCGCCGGTCGTTTCCCCGCCCCCGCCGGGTCCGATGGTCACCGGGTGGGCGGCGCCGATGCTGGTGCCGGGTGCCATCGCCGCGATGTCCGCCGCCAGCGTGATGAAACAGCCCGCACTGCCGGCCCACGCCCCGTCCGGGGCGACATAGACCACGGTGGGCAGCGCTGCCGCATAAAACTTTTGCACGATCTCCTTGGTGGCATCCAGCGAGCCGCCAGGGGTGTCGAGTTGGATCACCAGGCAGCAGTCCTCGCGCGCACCGGCCACGTCAATGGCCCGCGCAATGTAACTCGAAGTGGCCGGCCCGATCGCGCCCTTGATCCGAATCAAGCCAACAGCCGCCCCGTGCAGGTCCGCCGCCAACCCGCAGGCCAATCCCGCCACTAACAATGCGAACAAACGCCTCATGGGACCCTCCAGCTAGGTAACGATAGCCGAATCAGCCGGATGTGCAACTTCCTGCTAGCGAGGCTTCGCCTCAGACCCAAGACCACAAGACCCAAGACGAAGAAATTTGACTTAACGACAACGCATTTGTTTGTTCAAGGACTCTCGGGCCTGGCGGCGGCGCTCAAGCACGGCGGCGGCGTTGCCAGCGGCGGCCCGCCGGCGCCTGCGCGTCACCGCTGGCGGGACTTGCGCCACGCCGCGAGGGTGGTGAGAAACGGGCCGAGGAAGCGCTCGATCTTGGCCGCGCCGATGCCGGGAACCCGGATGGCCTCCGCGGCAGTGCCAGGCCGATAGCGGGCGAGCGCCTCGAGGGTCTTGTTATTGAAAACCACGTAGGGGGGCAAGCCCTCGCGCTTGGCAATATTGCTGCGGAGATCGCGCAGCAGCGAGTACAGTTGCGCATCAAACCCGTGATCCTGCAGCATGACTTCCTGTGCCGCGCCGCCGGTTGCCGGCCACATCAGACAGTATTGCGTTTCACCGCGCATCACCCGGTCGCCCATGGCGGTTAGAGTCAGCAACGGGTATTCGCCACTCACGGTCACCACCAACCCGGCATCGGTGAGCGCACGCATCAGCGCGTTGAGATAGCCCACCCCATGGTCCTTGAGGATGCCATAAGTGCTGAGCCGATCCAATCCGACATTGAGGATTTCCTGGGAGCGGCTGCCGGAGAGCATTTGGACGATGCGGCCGCGGCCGTAGCGGCCTTCCCAGCCATCCGCGCTGCGGCGGGACATGCGCGCCACTCCGCTGAGGGCTTTTTGCACCACGAGTTGCTCTGCGGCGGTGGGCGCACGCGACTCACCCGCCCCCAGCTCGCGGCACACATCACAACACCCGCAATCGCCCTCCCCTTCCTCGCCGAAATATCCCAAAATCCACCGCTGGCGGCAGGTCCTGGAATAACACATCTCCACCATTGCCTTGAGCTTTTCGCGGTCGCGCCGGTCTTTCTCCTCAATGGCGGCCTCATCGAGCTGGAGCTGGCGCGCCAGCACCTCCGGCTTGAGCAGGCGCGTGCCGCGCATCCGCCGCCCCGGCACATCGAAGCGCTCAATGTAGCCCGCCCGCCCCAACACGGTCAACGCGCTGCCCACCGCCATCGAGTTTTTTACCTCGGCGTTTTCCGCAATGTCTTCCAAGGTCCGGTGGACTTCGTAGTCCTTGTCGGCCTCGCTCAGCAGATAGTGATAGATCGTGCGTATCACCGCCGCGGTCGGGTTGGCACCCTCGATGAAAAACTCCTGGGTGCGGGTGTCCGCATAATTGAACAACAACTCGCACACCGCGCTCTCGCCATCGCGGCCGGCGCGCCCGGCCTCCTGATAGTATGCCTCCACACTGCCGGGCACCTCGTAGTGGATCACAAAGCGCACGTCCGCACGGTCGATGCCCATGCCAAAGGCATTGGTGGCCACCGCCACATCCGCCTTGCGCTGAATAAACACCTCCTGCGCGCGCTCGCGCTCCGCATCGCTCATGCCGCCATGGTAGGCCACGCATTTGAAGCCCCAACTGGCGAGCGTTTCCGACACCGCCTCGACTTTCTTGCGGGTGGCGCAATACACGATGCCGGTGCGATGGGCGGCGATAACCGCCCGCATCCGCTCGTTTTTCTGTGCCGCGTTATCCACCGCCGTGATGGTCAGTGACAGATTCGGCCGCGCAAAGCCGCTGACCTGCTCGAAGGGCTCGCGCAGGCCCAGCACGCTGGCGATGTCGTCCCTAACAACCGGGGTGGCCGTGGCGGTCAGCGCCACGCACTGCGGGCGCCCCAACTTATCCAGGGCCTTGCCCAGGCGCAGGTAATCGGGGCGGAAATCATGGCCCCACTGGCTGAGGCAATGGGCCTCATCGACGGCAAACAACGAGACTTCCACCCCGGCCAGGGCGTTGAGAAAGCTCTCGGCGCGAAACCGCTCCGGGGCGATATAGACCAGCTTGTAGGACCCGTTGCGCATGCCATCCAAGCGTTCCTTTTGCTCCGGCCACGACAAGGTGGAATTGATCATGGTCGCCTCGATGCCGCGCGCCACCAGCGCATCGACCTGGTCCTTCATCAGGGCGATGAGCGGAGAAATGACCAAAGTCACGCCACTGAAACACAGCGCCGGAATTTGAAAGCACAGCGATTTGCCGCCGCCGGTGGGCATCACCACCAAGCCGTCGCGCCCAGCCACGATTTCGGCAATGACTTCCTCCTGCCCATCCAAAAACCCCGAAAACCCGAAATGCTGCTGCAGCGCCTGATGCGGCGTCATCACCAACGGCCTGGTGGCGGGAACGGGAGTGGCTGCGGCATCGCTCATGGCTTGCACAAATGAACATCAGCCCCCCCACCCATGTCAACTCCGGACCTCATCCCACCAAGTCACCAATGGAACCGAAATCCGGCGCGAACAAGCGCTTGTAGGTGCGCGCGGCGTAGCCATCGGTCATCCCGGCGAGAAAATCGCACACCAAGCGCGCCCGCGCCGCAGCGTCGGCAGCGGCGGCGATTTCCGCCGCGGTGTCGGCCGGCAACAGCTGGAAATCCTGGCCATCGATGCGTCCCTGCGCGATGTAGCGCTGGGCCAGCACCTCCCACAATTGGCGCAGCATCCGGCTGCCCTTGTGCTCGAGTTGTTTCAATTGCGGCGATAGAAACACCACCTCAAAGGCCAAGCGCTTGAACAAGGCCGACTCGGCCCGCACCGCCTCGTCCACCACCAGGCGGAAGCCATATCGATGGGTCACCCCACTGAGGAAATTCACCACGGGCTGCAACGTTGCGGCCTGGATGTAGCGGCCGATGCGTTTGCCCACAAACGGATCGACCCGGTGCTGGCGGATTGCCCGCAGCAACTCGCCCAGCGAGCTGCCCTCACCGGTTGGCTCGCCCTGGCGTTCCGCCCACGCCTCGATTTTTTCAAGGTGCAGAAAACCGGCCCGCACGCTGTCCGACAAATCGTTGAGCGAGTAGGCCGTGTCATCCGCCCAATCCATCACCTGGCATTCGATCGACTTGCACGCATCGCGCAGCACACCCGGCCGCAACGCGGCGGGAAACCCATGACCGCCCATCGCCCACTCGAGGTGGCCACGCTGGTCGTCATACAAAAAGTGATGCGCCGGCGGGGTGCCGGTGGCGGCCCCCAGCTCGCTCCACAACGATTTGTATTTGAGCACACCATCCAGAAACGCCCGGCTCGGATCCATGCCGCGGCGGGTCGCGGAGAAAATCCGCTCCGTTAGAATCCGCAGCGTCTGGGCATTGCCTTCGAAGCCGCCCTGCTCGCGCAGCAAATGATTGAGGGTGCGCTCGCCCGCATGCCCAAACGGCGGATGGCCCAAATCATGCGACAAGCAAATCGCCTCGATCAGGTCCGGATCAATGAAAAAGCCCTCGTCGAGCGGCCCGCCCGGCCGCGTCTGCAGCCAATAGCAAATCGACTTGCCAATCTGCGCCACCTCCAGCGAATGGGTCAAACGGGTCCGGTAAAAATCATACTCGCCGCTCCAAAACACCTGGGTCTTGTTTTGTAAACGCCGAAACGTCGGCGTATGCAACACCCGGTCCCGGTCTATCTGAAACGCCGTGCGGTAATCTGCTCCCACACCCGTCGCCGCGCGCCGCTCCACATCAAATTCGCCGTAAAATCCGTTCAGCATCGCCACCACCCTAGCTTGTGCCCCCCGCCCGCGGCAATCCTTTCCTCACCAGCCTTGCCCTAGTCCTCCGCCACCCGCGCCCGCAACCCACCCCCCAACAAGGACGACTCCGCCTTGTCGTGGCACGCCATGACCGGGGTCGCGCGCTGGCTTACGCTTGCTCGAGCAACTTTTCCACCTTGCGGATGGTTGTCGCCGTATGCTTGCCGTTGACCCGCTTGGCACCTTCGAGAACCGCTTTGACTGCGGCCAGAGCGGCCTCGGCAGCTACAAACGATTTTTTGTCGCCGCCGTATTTCTTGTCGGAGAAATACTTCGTAAACACGGTCCCGGAGCGACTGATCGACAGGCGCCAACCCTGGAACGCGGCGGTTTCGTACGTGAAGCGGGTTAGATTTTTGATCGATTTCATAATTGTTGGTGTTCGGTTTTTCCCTTGGGGCAGCCCCTCGGGGCCGTAAAATAACCGATTTCTAGCGGGGTTTCAAGCGGTTTTCCGCGCTTCCTAGTGAAAAATCCGGGGGCGGCGGCGATTTCCGCGAAAAATTTGCTTGGCAAGCAGGACCAATCCACCGTTAAGTCCCCGCCCCGCGAGCAATCTGAAATCGCCGTTGGTCCTCCAAGTCATTCCACCCGGAATGACCGGCTCGCTGGAGGGCAACCCGGCCTAACCAAGATACCATGTCAACCCCTGTTAAACTGGCTCGTTTCGAGCTGCCCAACCGCCTCCTCCGCAACGAGGACACCGCCACCGATACCTACGCCCAATTCACCGCCGAACCCTTCGAGCGCGGTTACGGCCACACCATCGGCAATTCGCTGCGCCGCGTGCTGCTCTCCTCGTTGGAAGGCGCCGCCATCACCTCGGTGCGCATCGCCGGGGTGCAACACGAATTCTCCAGCCTGCCCGGCGTGGTGGAAGACGTCACCGACATAGTGCTCAACCTCAAGAAGGTGAAGTTCCATCACAACGACAAGGAACCGCGCATCCTCTCCATCAAAGTGGAGAAAGAAGGCGTGATCACCGCCGGCGACATCATCGACGACCACATTTACCAAGTCGTCAACAAGGAGCAAGTCATTTGCGTGCTGGACAAAAAGGTCAAATTCGACTGCGAGTTTGAAGTGCGGGTTGGCCGCGGATTTTCCACCGGCGATGAAAACAAGCGCAAGGACCAGCCCATCGGCGTCATCGCCATCGACTCGATCTACTCACCGGTGACCCGGGTCAAATATGCGGTGGACACCACCCGCGTCGGTCAAATGACCGACTTCGACAAGCTCACCCTCGACATCTGGACCGACGGTCGCACCTCGCCGCAGGACGCGCTGTTGCAGGCGTCGGCGATTCTGCGCCACCACCTCGACGTGTTCGTCAACTACGACGAAAACGCCGTCGGCTTCGAAGCCGCCCCGGCCGAATCCAGCGAGGAAAACGCCGCCCTCAAGAAGCTGCTCAACATGTCGGTCAACGAAATCGAGCTGTCGGTGCGCGCCGCCAATTGCCTCAACAACGCCAATATCACCACCGTCGGCCAGCTCGCCATGAAGACCGAGGCGGAAATGCTCAAGTACCGCAACTTCGGCAAGAAATCCCTCAACGAAATCAAGGACAAGCTCGTCGAGCTCGGCCTGGGTCTCGGCATGACCTTTGAGCCCGCCCTGCTCACCGGCCCGGGCACCGCCTCGCGCGGACCGCGGCTCGGGGTTGAAGACGAGGCCCCGGTAGGCCTGGCCGATCTGATCGCACAAAACATCGAAGACGACGAATAATCCCCACCCTCACTAGAAACGGAAGCCCCCGATGAGACATCGACGCAACACCACCAAGCTCAAACGCTCCGCCTCCCACCGCCGCTCGCTGCTCGCCAATCTGGCCTGCAGCCTCATCGAGCATGGGAAAATCAAAACCACCCTCGGCAAGGCCAAAGCGCTGCGCCCGGTGGCCGAGAAGTTGATCACCCTCGCCAAGCGCGACGATCTGCACTCGCGCCGTCTGGCCATCGCTTTCCTCCACCAAAAGGAAACCGTCAAAAAGCTGTTCGCCGAGGTGGCCCCCGCCTCCAAGGACCGCCAGGGCGGCTACTGCCGCATCACCAAGCTCGGGCCCCGCACCAGCGACGCCGCACCGATGGCCATCATCGAGTGGGTCGACCGCAGCGTGGAAGCTGAAGCTGAAGCCGCCGCCGAAGAACCAGCCGTGGCCACCGCTGCCGCCGAGTAACCGGCGCGCGCCACCCCATCCATCCGAGAGCCGCCCGTGCCACCCGCGCGGGCGGCTTTCTTTGCGCGCGTGGTGCGGGCAGCGATCGCGGCGGGGTCTGGAGAATGCCGAGGCGCGGATAGAGCTCCATCACCCGCGCCATTTTCAGGATGTCCGCCCCATCCATCAGGCTGTCGGCATTCAATACCAGCATGGCCTCATAGGCACCACCCCAGGTGCGGACAAAGTCACCGATGTTGCCGGCCCTGTGGTTTTCGTTGGTTTCACGCCGGCGGTAGCAGATGCGGCCGAAGCCATCGAGGCGGCGGCAGAGGTTGGTCCAGGCGGTTTCCTCGAGCACCCACAAGTTGAGGTCGCGCGTGTCGCTGAGGAGGAAGAAATCGAAGGCGCTGAGTTGGCCGGTGGCTTGCAGCGAGCGGTAGATCGCCTCGATGCGGGCGCAGACGCGCACGCTGTCCTCGTTGTAGATGGGCATGACGATGGCGAAGCGCCGGGCCAGCTGGAATGTTAGACCGTCGGTCAGGCGGGTGATGCGCGCCGCGCGGCGGCGGCCGCGGAGGGTGTCGAAGGCGCCAAACACGGCGTGGAACGAGCCGAGCACGAGCAAGCCATTGAGCACCAGAAACACCGCCAACAACAGGCAGTGCGACCGTTGAAAAACCATCCGCCAGAACAGGTCGGCCATCCACAAACAAGCCGCGAGATTGACCAGCAGCGTGCTGCTGAAAAACACCAAGCGCCGCAGCCAGCGCCAGAAGTGCCCGAAAAACGGGCGGGTGGCATCACGCGGCGTTGGCTCGGGAGCATCCATCAGTCAAAGAAGAAGAACCACAGGGGTGCGGAAATGACTGCCAGCAGGAGGGCGACGACCATCATGCGGACGATCGGGCGGCGGTCCATGGTATCCCACCATTGCGCGGCGCTGTTGCCAAAGGCATTGAGTTCGAGCGGCTTGGCGACCATCGGCAGGCCGGCGAAATTCGGCCCGGCGGCCAGATAGCAACTGCGCATCGCCGCGACGAACGCACCCGGCCAGGGCGGCGGCGTGAGGAACACACTCTGCCATTGGTCGGGCATGCCGGTGAGCAGCAGGGCAAGGCGGCCACGGGCGGCGAGGCGGCTGTTTTCCAGCGGTTCGGCCAACACGTCCTGGGTCCAGGCCGAGATTTCCGCCAGCGCTTCTTCCATGGCGAGCGGGCTGGCGGGTTGCCACAGCGTCGTGACTTAGCCGTGTTGACAACAAAATTGGCATTTGCCGTCAACCATGACCATCGGCGGGGTCACGCAAACTGCAACAGCGAATCGACCTCGAGAAAATCCTGGCCATAGATCAGGTGTGCCAGCAGCGGCACCCCGGCGAGGTCCTCGAGCACCCCTTTGTTGGTGATCATCGCGGTGTCCATTTCGTCCTCTAACTGGTTGAGGACGATCCCGGCACAGGTCAGGCCGCGGCTGCGAATCGCGTTGACGGTCAGCAGCACGTGGTTGAGGCAACCGAGGCGGTTGGCGGCCACCACGATGACCGGCAGGGCGAGCGCCGCGGCCAAATCCGCCACGCGCAGGCCGGGGGCCAGCGGCACCTCCCAGCCGCCGACGCCTTCCACCAGCACGCTGGCGTGACGTGCGGCGAGGTGTTGATAGCCCTGCATCAATTCGGCGAGCGTGATGTTGCGGTTTTCCAACATGGCGGCGACCAGCGGGGCGAGCGCGGGTTTGAGAAACACCGGGTTGACCTCATCCCGCGGCAGATCGCCCGAGGCGGCGGCCAGGATGGTGGCATCCGCCCGATTGCCGCAGGCCACCGGCTTGTAGCCGACCGCGTCGATGCCCTCGTTGCGCAGGGTTGCCAGGATCAAGCGGGTCACGTAGGTCTTGCCCACGTCGGTATCGGTGCCGGTGATGAATGCGCTCACCCCCAAGCCGTGGCTTAACTCGCGCGCGGCGTCAAGCATTGTGGCTGCGGCGTCCTGCCGCAGGCCGTGGCGGCGCGCCGCCGGCCGCCGCGGCCATGGGACGTCCATGGTGATTTCATTTAGGGTGCCGCCCCCCAGCGGTTCCCGATGCGCGAAACTTGCCGCAGAAAACCGCTTGCCAATCCGCTGCACTGTATTACGGTATTACTCATGAAGACAATCACCTTCAAAGTCAGCGATGACGAGGCGAGCCTGATCCGCCATCTGGCCAAACTGGAGCGGGTCAGCTTGTCGGGGTATTTGCGCCGGCGGGCCACTGGCATGGGCAAGGTGCCAGCATTGCCGCAGCGGGTGCGTTGCGAGTTCACCGGGGCGATGATTTTTGCCCCGATGCCTGGCCAGAACGGGCTGACCACAGCGGCCGTGCGTGAAATGCTTGGCGAGTTCCCGTGATGAACTACCTGCTCGACGTCAACGTGTTAGTTGCGTGGGGGTGGGCGGATCATGCCGACCACCCGCGGGTTGGGGCGTGGCTTGGCAAGATGAAGGCAAAGCGTGGCATCACGCTGGTCACCTCGGCCATCCCTGAGTTGGGCTTTGTTCGCGTTTCGGTCCAGCGCACCGGCGGCCGCCTGCCGGTGTCCGAAGCGGCAGCGACTTTGGCAGGAATGTTGGGGTCGCTCGGCAAACAGCATGGGTTTTTGCCCGATGATTGCTCCACTGCCGGGGGATTGCCTCCCTGGTGTACGGCCGCTTCCCGCACGACCGACGCCCATCTTGTCACCTTGGCAGCGCGCCACGGTGGCCGTCTGGCCACGCTTGACGAGGGTATTCCGAATGCGTTTTTGATTC
Organism: Akkermansiaceae bacterium; assembly: GCA_903934285.1. GTDB lineage: Bacteria > Verrucomicrobiota > Verrucomicrobiia > Verrucomicrobiales > Akkermansiaceae > Luteolibacter. Next base: position 14,263 of record CAIZNN010000154.1, read on the forward strand.
CCATGCACGGGATTTGAGGGATGTCGTGGGGCGGGTGCTGCAGGAATTTCTCTCGCACATGCGCCGCGCGGTCCCGCAGACAGGCAACGAAGACGCAGCAACCACGGCCTGCCGCGGGACGCCGCAGCCACGCCGCGCACCGCCTACCGCCGCAGCTTGCGCAATACCATCGCGAGGGCCTCGTCGGCTTCCCTCACCCGCAGCAGCTTGGCAGTTAGAAAGTAGGCCGCCGCGGCCACGCCGACGGTGGCGGCGAGCCAGCCGAGGCGCGCCAGCTGCGCGAGTTTGCCGGGGTCCTGGAACAGGAAATGAGTGGCGGCGAGGCACACGCCAGCCATGACCGCGGCGGCCAGCAGCAGCTTGGCCAGCATGCCTAACAGGCCGGCGGTGTCCAGCCCGCCGGCGAACTTGCGCATCACGGCGTAGAGGATCAGGAAGTTGATGCAGGCGCTGATGCTGGTGGTTAGTGCCAGCGATTGGTGGCCCCAGCGCAGCACGATGACAAACAGATAGTTGCAGCCGAGATTGACGCCCAGCGCGAAGAGGCTCACCAGCATTGGGAACCAGCGCTTGTCGATGGCATAGAACGCCGGTTGCAAGACCTTGAGCCAGGCATAGAACAACAGGCCGTAGCCGTAGGCGCGCAATGCGATGGCGGTTTGCAGGCGGTCGTGGGCATCGAAGGCGCGGCGTTCGTACAGCAAGCTGACCAGCGGTTCGGCCAGCAGGATGAGGCCGAGGGTGGAGGGCAGCACCAGAAACGCCACCAGCCGCAGCCCCTTGGTTAGAGTGGGCTTGAACTCGGCGGAAATGCCGCCGATGGCCGCGCGCGAGAGCGCCGGCAAGGTGACGGTGGCCACCGCCACGCCGAACACGCCGATGGGCAGTTGCATCAGGCGGAAGGCGTAGTTGAGCCAACTCACCGCGCCCTCACTCACCGAGTAGGCGAACATCGCGTTGATCACCACGTTGACTTGCACCACGGAGGCGGCGATGATCGCCGGGGCCATCAGGTGGAGGATTTGGCGCACGCCGGAATCCCGCCACTGGAAGTTGGCCACGAAGTGATAGCCGGTGCGCCGCAAGGCCGGGAATTGGCAGGTCAATTGCGCCAGGCCGCCAATGACCACGCCGATGGCAAAGCCGATGAGGCTGCGCGGGCCCCAGGCAGGGTCCATCCAATAGCCGAGGGCGGCGCCGCCAAGCATGGAGCCGATGTTGAAAAAACACGAGGCGAGCGCGGGAATGCCGAAGACATTGCGGGCGTTGAGCAAGCCCATCACCAGTGCCGCCAGCGATACTAACAGGATGAACGGATACATCACCCGCACCATCGTCACAATGAGCGCCACCTCCGCCGGGTTGTAATCCTGGCGCGCCGCGCCGCTGCGCGCCAGCACGGTGAGGATATCCACGATCCACGGCGCGAGGGCCATGCCCAGCAGCGTCACCCCGCTCATGAACACGGCGGCGAGGGTCAGCATCTTGTTAGCCAGGTGCCAGGCGGACGCCTCGCCCTCGGTCGTGAGCTTCTTGGTAAAGGTGGTCACGAACGCCTGCGACAAGGCGCCTTCCGCAAACAAGTCGCGCAACAAGTTAGGCACCTTGAAGGCCAGGTAAAAACAGTCCATCCACTTGCTGCCGCCAAACAACGCGGCAAACATCATTTCCCGCGCCAAGCCGAGCACGCGGCTGGCCATGACGGCAGCGCTGACTTTCCAAGTGGCTTTGGCGGACATGAGGAGCCTACTTTTTGAGCCGGATGGCAGTGGAGCGGCCGTGGGCCTCGAGCCCTTCGATGCGGGCGAATTCCTCGACCACGGCGAGCGACTTGGCCACGGCGCGCGCATCGAGTTTGACGATGCTGGTGCGGCGTTGGAATTGATCGGCGCGCAGGCCGGAACACGAGCGGCCCGCGCCGCCGGTGGGCAGCGTGTGGCTGGGGCCGGCGAGGAAATCGCCGACGGCCACCGGCGAGTCATTGCCCAGATAGATCGCGCCGGCGCTGCGGATTTGCGGCAGCCAGACTTCCTCCTCGGCAGTGATGAGCGAGAGGTGCTCGGGGGCGAAGGTGTTGGTGAGGGCCACGCCTTGCGCGAACGATTTGAGATGGAGCAGGAAGGTGCCGCGCTTGAGCACTTCGCGAATGATCTTGGCCCGCGGCAAGGTGGCGAGTTGTTGTTCGATCGCCTTGATGACCTTGCCGAGCAGCACCTTGGAATCGGTGGCAAAGCCGACCACGCTGTCGCCGCCATGTTCCGCCTGCGCCAGCAGATCCGCGGCGATGAAACTGGCGTTGCCGGTCTTGTCGGCGAGCACCAGCAGCTCGCTGGGACCGGGCAGCAAGTCGATGGACACCGCGCCGACGAGTTGGCGTTTGGCTTCGACGACAAACCGGTTGCCGGGGCCGAAGATGCGGTCCACCGGGCGGATCGTGCGGGTGCCCAGGGCCATCGCGGCGATGCCTTGGGCGCCGCCCACCTTGATCGCCTCGGTCACCCCGGCGGCCTGCAGTGCGTAAAGCAAGGCTGGATTGACCGAGCCATCGATGCCGCACGGGGTGGCGGCGAGGATTTCGGGCACGCCGGCGGCTTGTGCAAAGCCGGCGGTCATCAGCGCGGTGGACACCAGCGGCGCCTTGCCGCCGGGCACATACACGCCCACCCGCCCGAATGGTTGGAAGCGCTCGCCGACCATGGCCCCCTCCGCATTGCGGGCGGACCAGTCCTTGCGCAGGCTGCGCTTGGCAAAGGCATGGATGTTTTTCAAACTGCGCGCCACCGCCGTCCGGGTCGCCGCACTCACCGCTTGGTTGGCGGCGGCAAACTCCGCCGCGCTGACAAAAATACCTTTGGTGGTGAGCGTCGCGCCGTCAAAGCGCTTGGTGTAGGCGAGCAGGGCGGCATCGCCGGTGGCGGCGACTTCCGCGATGATCTCGCTGACGAGGTTGCGCACCCCTGGCTCGGGCAGGGCGCGGCGGTTCAAACGGCGGACGAAGGCGGGGTAGGCGGAATCGCGGTGGCTGAGGATGATCATGGCGGCAAACGGCGGCGGAGCATGCATGTGAAACTCCGCTTCGCCAAGTGTGATCCTCAAAGAAAGTCGCGCTGCGGGTTGACGCCAGCGCGATTCTCGCGTAAAGCCATCTGGCCGCACCCATGATCCTCGAAATCGTCCAATATGGCCATCCCATTCTCCGCCAGCGCTGTCGCAAAGTCACCGCGGTGGATGACGCACTCATTGAATTGATCGGCAACATGCTCGACACCATGGTGGAGGCCCACGGCGTGGGTCTGGCCGCACCGCAGGTCGGCGTGGCGATCCGCCTGGCGGTGGTGGATGTGGCTCATGATCCGGACTGCATTTCTTATCTGCGGGTCAACGGGGTGGCGGTGGATTTGGAATCCATCATGCCGCTGGTGTTCATCAATCCGGAGTTGGAGTTCGGCCAGCCCAAGGAGTTTGGCTTGGAAGGCTGCCTGAGCATCCGCGAAATCCGCGCCGAAGTGCGCAGACCCGCCGAGGTCAAGGCCACCCTGCCGCAACTCGATGGCTCGGTCCTCGTCGTGGAAACCGACGGCTTGCTGGCCCGCGCCTTGCAGCACGAAATCGACCACCTCAATGGCGTGTTGTTTGTCGACCGCTTGCCGGCCGTGACCAAGGTGGCCATGCGCAACCGTCTCAAATTGCTCGCCGCGCAAAACCCCGAAGAGTGAGGCGCGGGAGTCGGGGGCCGGCGGCGGACCGCTGTCCCGGCTGTCAGGGCCAACCGGCGGGTCGCCTAATACGGTTCGTTTGGCGCTCTTTGATAGGAAAACAGGCTTCCAGCCTGGGATGGCAGACAGTGCATCCTGCCTGTCCTCCAATGTAACGACAGGCTGGAAGCCCGTCGGCCATGACAGGCAACCGCAACAACAACTGGCCCAACAACGCCAACAACCACAACGGATTCCGCCTGGCACGAGTTCAACCCGGCACGCCCGCTGCGCAGGCCCGAGGCTGACCCGGCCACCGTCCCGCCCGCGCCGCCACAAGCGGCGTGGCAAAGAGAAGATGCCCGCCCGGTGCTGGCAGGCGTGGTGGCTGCCGCGCCGAACGCTCCGGGCGGGTCTCACTCGCGGCCTGCTGCGGCTTCGGCCATGGCAAGCCGGCTTGACAAGCCGGAGCGGAGCATCCATTTTTGGGGCATGACAACGACGGCGACCTTGAAGAAATGGGGGAATGGCTATTGCCTTCTGATTGCCGATTGATGAATGTTGCTTTTGGATTGTTGAAGTGCGCTTGGTTAGTGCGGCCGCGCGTGGCAAACTCACATCACAAATCAACAACCATCAATCGGCAATCAATTGTGGGGTAGGTGGATACCGGCGGATATCCGTCCTTGCACTCCGGCCCGCAGGGGTTCATCTTACCTACATGCAAACGCTGCGACTTCGCGCCATCATTTACCCAGAGGATGGCCTCTGGGTGGCACACGCCTTGGAAATGGATCTGATCGGCACCGGTGCGACCGAGACTGCGGCCTTGCGGGAACTTCGTTCCAATGTCGAGGCGCAGCTATCATTTGCCAAACAGGCAAAGATCAACCCGTTCCATCCGGCACCGGTTGAAATCCAGAAGCTGTGGGATGAAACCAACCTTGCGGTCCTTGGCATGGTTCGTTCCAGAATGAAGGAACCGGCCCGGTCCACCCGGTTTCTTGAGTGGACGGATGTGCAAGTGTCACGGATCGGCAAGGATGTTTTCCAGTGTGCTTGAATGGCCAAGCCGATCAAACTCCGTGAGTTCCTCAAGCGGGTGAAGGATCTCGATCCGGGGATTGAGGTTTTTGTCAACCGTGGCAAGGGAAGCCATCTCATGCTTTGCAAGACCACCCACAGCGGCAAGGTCTCCTTCCCTGTTCCGACAAGCACGGGCGAAGTGGCAGGCCCATACCAGAAGGCCGTCATCCGCAGGTTCGGATTGCCAGAGGATGCGTTCAAGAAGCTGCGGTAAAACCGCAACCACAACGGATTCCGCCTGGCACGAGTTCAACCCGGCACGCCCGCTGCGCACGCCCGAGGCTGACCCGGCCACCGTCCCGCCCGCGCCGCCACAAGCGGCGTGGCCAAGAGAAGATGCCCGCCCGGCGCTGGTAATCCCGCGGATGAAGCCATTACTCATCGGTTTGCCATGAACCTCCGGCAAGTCTGCTGGTGGGCACCTACACGGAGAGGATTTACCACCCCCCCGGCGCCCCGGAACCGGGATGCGCGGGGATGTTGATGCTTGGTATGGTGGCGACCACGCTGCGCAGGCCAGGGGGTTCAGAGCACGGCAAAAAGAATTTTCGATTGGGTGTTTGACAGGTCGGGCGAAAGTCGGCTTATTGCCCGTGCAACCCCATAGTAACTCCGAGCGCGCATGAGCGAAAACGAAAAACCAGCCCCGGCTCCGTCGAAACAGACGTCGAGCGTCCCATTGAAAAAGGAAACCGTCCGCGTGACCCTCAAGGCTGCGGATGCTCCCCCTGCCTCGCCGGTAGCCACCGTGCCCGGCGCCCCGCCAGTGCGGCCGCCCTCGCCGTCGGAACCCCCGCCGCCGCCAGCCCCCTCACTGCCGCCGGTGGCTGGTCCGCCGCGGCCATTTGCGCCGGCTCCCACCATCGCGCTCAAGCCGGCCGGAGCGCCCACCGCCCCCGCGCCCACCATTCGGTTGGCCACCTCCGCCGCCCCGCTCGGCGGGGCGCGCACCATCGCCCTCAAAACCGCCACCCAACCGCCGGGAGGCGCCCCGGCACCCTCGTTGCCGAAGGCTACCGTGCAACTCCAGGCACCCACCCAGCCGCTGAGTGCCGCCACTGCATCGGCCTCGCAAATGGCCACCCTCAAGATGGACGGAGAGGATGAAGAAAGCGGTGTGAGCGGCTTGTTGAAGTTCCTCTCCATCGTCGGCTTCATTGCCGCCTGCGTCGTGCTTTACTTCCAGTATGACATCAGCAACACATGGATCAATGCCGTTGACCGCGATGCCGCGGTGAAAGGGGATTTCATGCAATTGCTTGAACCGGAACCCAATTCCTGATTTCCACCTCCCACCCCTCAACGACCATGGCTCTTCCCATCATTAATTTCCTGCTGGCTGGCAGCGTGCTTTACCTCGCCATCATCTCCGGCGCCCTGCCCCTCGGCTAGCCGCACGGCGGCCCGGATTTTTTCAAGAGCTGTTCTGCCAAAGTGGCGGGACGGCTCTTGACGTTTGCGCATTGTGGGTCCATGCTCCGCCCATGTCCTTGAAGCTTACCGACTCGAACTTCCAATCCGAAGTAATCAATTCCGCGCTGCCCGTCCTGGTGGATTTTTGGGCCGAATGGTGCGGCCCCTGTAAAATGATCGGTCCCGTCCTCGACCAAGTCGCCGCCGAGTTGGAAGGGCAGGCGAAGGTGGGCAAGCTCAACGTGGATGACTCTAACGAATTAGCGGCGAAGTACAACGTGCGTTCGATTCCGTTGCTGCTGTTTTTCAAAAACGGTGAGGTCAAGGACCAGATCGTCGGGGCCAACGTCACCAAGGAACAACTCAAAGCCAAATTGCTCGCCCTCGCCTGACGAAAAAAAACCAGCCTGCGGGAAAATGTTCCCCGCAGGCCGGTGCGATGATTGTGAGCCATTGCGGCCATCCCCGGGTGCGGTGTGGACCGCGCCCGAGGCAGTCGCATGAAGGGGTCAGCCCAATTTGAGGGGTTCCCAGCCTTTGCGGTAATCCTTGTTGAGGTAGCGGTTGGCCTCCTCGCTGTTGGTGAACTTCATCGCGGTGGCATCATACTCGAGCTTCTCGCCGAGTTTGCCGACGCGCAGCGCAATGTTGCCTAGCAGAATCGCCTCGGTGAACGGGGCGGCATAGGTGAAGTTCGAGCCCGGATGTTTCCAGTCCTTGTCGCCAACGCAGGCGCGGCGCCATTCGGCATATTGGCCGTAGTCGCCGGAGCCATCGGGGTTGCGCGGCAGCAATTTCGGCGGTTTGCCCACCGCCGCCTCACCCGGCGCGGTGACTATGCGCGAACTGTCGCCATAATCGCCCTGGATGAGCAGATCCGCCTTGCTGCCGAAATAGACGTTGCCGCTTTCCGGCATTTTGCGCTCCGGGTCCAATTTGGCCGGGCGGCGCACCCGCTCGAGGGCGGGCACTTCCTTGCCGTCCTTGAGCAGTTTGCCTTCATACCAATAGATGGTGAGTTCGGGCCGGGGCTTGCCGTTAGGCAGGGTGCCGGCAGGAAACACCCAGCGGAAAATCGCGCCGGCGGGGAACATGTCGGGACTGTGTTTGTAGATCTCGAGCACCTCGACGCTCTTGGGCACACCCGGATTCATCGACAAGAAAATGCTGTCCAGGGTGTGGCAGGCCATGTCGGCCAGCGCGCCGCCGCCGAAGTCATAAAACCCGCGCCAGTTGAAGTAATGATAGATGTCCTTCTTGAAAGGACGGGTGGGCGCCGGGCCAAGCCACAAGTCCCAGTCGATGTTGGCAGGCACCGGATCCTCACCTGTGGGCCGCGGGCCGCCTTGGGGCCAGATCGGGCGGTTGGTGACGCAGTGGATTTCCGCCACGTCGCCGAGCATGCCACTATTGACATATTCATAGATCAGGCGGTCGCCTTCGCCGGAGCGGCCCTGGTTGCCCATTTGGGTGGCCACCTTGTGTTTTTGCACGCCCAAGGCGAGTTGGCGCGCTTCCCACACCGTGTGCACCAGCGGCTTTTGGGTGTAGCAATGCTTGCCGGCCGCCATCGCCAACGCGGTCGGCTGATAGTGGCTGTGGTCCGGCGTCGCCACCATCACCGCATCGATATTCTTCATCTCCTTGTCAAGCAGCTTGCGGTAGTCTTGATAGAACCTGGAGTCCGGCCAGGTGGCCGGCACGATGCCCTGGCGGGTGGTGTCAATGTCGCAGTGGGCGACGACGATGTCGCGGGCCTTATCGACGCAGTGGAGGTGGTCGGTGCCCTTGCCGCCGCTGCCGATGATGGCGAGGCGGAGTTTGTCGCCCTTGTTTTTGGCGTGCAGAATGTTGACGCCGAACTGGCTGGAAATGACAACTCCGGTGGTGGTTCTGAGAAATGACCTTCGGTTCATTTGAGGATTCATATGCAGGGGGATGGGATTGATTTTGTCCAAGGGGAATTCTTGGCACAACCGGAATTAGCCATTTCACACCCGGGCTGACAATAATATTCGTCCGCCGCGCCCGCGCCCGGGGCAGGGGGGCGCCGCTGCTCCCGCCCCCTGCGGGACAGGGGCGATTGGGCGGCCGCACCGCCGTGACAAGGGGGCCATACCCCTGCGGGTCGCAATTTTTCAAAAACAAGCTTGCCCTGCCGCTGGAAGTGCTCTATTCATTCCGCTCAGGCGCACGCAGGGTGTCGGACGAATGGCCTTCGTCTGGTATCCGCCACTGCGCCACGGGCATCCAGCCACCCCATGATTTTTCCGAAACGATCCACATCAAGAACACCCGCTACCGGTCACCGCGACTGGTCAGGGCTCGCTGTCACCCACCCATGACCCGGCGTTTGGTTCATCGTTTCGCATCCCTTTTCGCACTGGCAGCATGTGGCGGCTTGGCCCGCCTCTACCCAAGTGCGTCGCATCTACCCACCGGAGGACCATACCATAGCTAAGCCACAAAGAGACCAAAACAGGGGTCGTTTCCGCGATATGACGCGGATCAACGATCGAATCCGCGCCCCGAAAGTCCGTGTTGTCCTCGCCACCGGCGAGCAACTCGGCGTGATGAGTTCCCGCGAGGCGCTGGCCAAAGCGGTCGCCCTCGGCCTCGACCTCGTCGAAATCGCCGGCCAAGTGGACCCGCCGGTCTGCAAGATCATCGACTACGGGAAATACAAGTACGAGCAAGCCAAGCTCAAGAAACAAAAGTCGAAGAGTGCCACGCGGATGAAGGAAGTGAAGTTCCGGGTGGTCACCGGCCAGCACGACTACAACATCAAGCTGGGCCGGGCGGAGGGGTTTCTTGAAGGCAACCACAAGGTGCGCTTCGTGCTGCAATTCAAGGGCCGCGAAAACGCCCACAAAGATCTCGGCTTTGTCGCGCTCAATCGCATCATCGAGGATCTCAAGACCATGGCGCAAGTCGATCAACCCCCCCGCCTCAACGGCCGCGCCGTGGCGATGATCCTCTCGCCGCTGCCGCAACACCAGCGCAAGCGCAAGTTCCACCTCTTCCACGGCGAACTCATGGACGAAGACGACTTCGATGAAGATGAGGTCGAGGACGACAATGAGGTGCCTGATGAGGTGCCTGATGAGGTGCCTGATGAGGTGCCTGATGAGGTGCCTGATGAGGTCGGCGACGCGGTCGCGGCGGAAGCACCATGCTGAGGAGTCGGTAGCTTGGACTACACAAGGTTGGACCGTCTGACATTACCACTGCCGCCACTGAAACAAGGAATGTGATGTCGGCAGGCCCAATGCCCGGTCCCGCGGTCCGGGGCCTGAGGCGAGGCGTCGCTCGTGTTAGAACTTGCGCAACACCGTGTCGTGGCACAAGCGCTGCGCGGTGGCAGGATGGTCCAGGGTGAAATGGAGGCCGCGGGATTCCTGGCGCCGCACCGCACAATCGACGATGAGGCTGGCGGCGGTGACCAAGTTGCGCAGTTCGAGAATGTCGGCGTTGACCCGGTGGCCCCAGTAGAACTCGCGGACTTCCTTGCCCAAATTGCGCAGGCGCGCGGCGGCGCGGCGCAAGCGGTTGTCGGTGCGGACAATCGAGACGTAGTCCCACATCAGGCGGCGGATCTCGTCCCAATTGTGATAGATGACGACCAGCTCATCGGATTCGGCGGTGTTGCCCGGTTCCCACTCGGGGATGGGTGGGGGGGCTGGCGCTTGTTTGCTAGGGGCGAAGCGGCGGAGGATGTCGGCCATGGCCAGGCGCGCCATGACATTCCCTTCCAACAGGGAATTGGAGGCGAGCCGGTTGGCGCCATGCAGACCGGTGCAAGCGACTTCGCCGATGGCATACAACCCGGCAATGCCGGTGCGGCCGGCGACGTCGGCGACCACCCCGCCGCATTGGTAGTGGGCGGCGGGCACCACCGGAATGGCCTGGGTTTCGCAATCGAGGCCGTATTTGAGCAGGTTCTCGTAGATATACGGGAAACGCTCGCGCATGAAGCCCTGCGGCTTGTGGGTGATATCCAGATAGACGCAGTCGGCCCCGGTGCGCTTCAGTTCGCGGTCGATGGCGCGCGCGACAATGTCGCGTGGTGCCAGCGACCCGCGCGGGTCGCTCAGCAGGGTGAAATCCTCGCCCTTGCCATTGACCAGAATGCCGCCTTCGCCGCGCACCGCCTCGCTAACCAAAAACGACCGCGCCTCCGCCCCGGTCGCGCCCGGGTTGTAGAAGCAGGTCGGATGAAACTGGATGAATTCCATGTTGGCGACCGAGGCGCCGGCGCGCCACGCCAGCGCCACCCCATCGCCGGTGGCGGAGTCCGGATTGGTGGTGTAGAGATAGACCTTGCCGCAACCGCCGGCGGCGAGCACCACGCGGTCCGCGCGGAAAATGCTCACTTCGTTGCTGCGCGCATTGAGCACGTAGGCGCCCAGCACCCGGTCATCGGCCACCGCCCCGAGCTTGGCGGTGGTGATCAGGTCGATGGCGACGTGGTGTTCCAGCAGTGTGATGTTAGGGGTTTGGCGGGCGGTCTCAATCAGCGCCCTGGCGATTTCCAGGCCGGTGGTGTCGCGGGTATGCAACACCCGCCGGTACGAGTGCCCGCCCTCCTTGCCGAGCTGGAATTGCTCGCCCTGCTTGTCGAACACCACGCCGTACCCTATCAAATCCTCGATGGTGGCGGCCCCCTCGCTGATGATGGTACGCACCGCGGCCTCATTGCACAGTCCGGCACCCGCATCGAGGGTGTCGGCCACATGACTCTCGATGGAATCCCCGCTGAAGCAAAGGGAAGGGGGCAGCACCGTGGCGATGCCGCCTTGGGCCCAGGCGGTATTGGACTCGTAAGCGCTGCCCTTCATCAGCACCAGCACCGAACCGTGGCGCGCGGCGCGCAAGGCAAACGACAGTCCGGCCACACCGGCACCAATGACAAGGAAATCTGCGGTCATGAGCGCATGATAAGAGGCAATCCAGTCACTCGAAAAGATAATATTGCACCGCGCGGGCCGGGCGGCTCAAGAAGGGCGCGGACGCGCCCGTGGCTATATGGTTAGATCCGCCCGCCGCGAGGGCGGCGTGGCGGGCAATTGCGCTTGCGCGCCCGCCACGCTCTGGCTCGAAGACCGCACAGAGGACTGTGCGGACTACCCCGCTGAAGACCGCACAGAGGACTGTGCGGACTACCCCGCTGAAGACCGCACAGAGGACTGTGCGGACTGCCCGTAGCGCAGCGGGCTTCTGTCTGCTACCGACAGCCGATTCCCGGTGGCCGGGACCGAATTCGGGTGTAGTGTCGCCAATGCCCAATGCGCTGATCGACGAAACCTCGCCCTATCTGCTCCAACACGCCCACAATCCCGTCGCCTGGCAGGCGTGGGGTGAGGCGGCCTTCAGCCGGGCCCGCAGCGAAAACAAGTTGGTGTTTCTATCCGTCGGTTACTCGACCTGCCACTGGTGTCATGTGATGGAGCATGAGAGTTTTGAAGACCCGGCCATCGCCGAGCTGATGAACCGCCACTTCATCAATATCAAAGTGGACCGCGAAGAACGCCCCGACCTCGATGCCACCTACATGGCCTTTGTCCAAGCCAGTACCGGCCAAGGCGGCTGGCCCATGAGCGTGTGGCTCACCCCCGAGGCCAAACCGATCGCCGGCGGCACCTATTTCCCGCCCCGCGACGGCCACGGCCGCCCCGGCTTCCCGCGCCTGTGCACCGAGCTGGCCCGCCTGTGGCGCGACGAGCGGCCGCGGCTCGAAGCGGGCGCCGCTGGAATGTTAGATGAACTGCGGCGCAGCGCGGCCAGTGTGGCGCCGGCGGCCGGACTGGCCGGGCCGGAGGTGTTTGGCGCCTATCTCGATTATTGTGAAAAGTGTTACGATGGCGAGTGGGGTGGCTTCGGCGGCGCGCCGAAGTTTCCCCGCCCTGCCGTGATCCGCACGCTGCTGCAATTGGTCGAGCGCTGCGGCCCCGCCTCCACGGCAGGTGCCAGCGCCTGGGCCATGGCCGGGCACACCCTGCGTGCCATGGCGCAGGGCGGCCTGCACGACCACCTCGGCGGCGGCTTTCACCGCTATGCCGTGGACCGCTTCTGGCATGTGCCGCATTATGAGAAAATGCTCTACGACCAGGCGCAACTGGCGCTGGCCTATCTGGATGCCTGGCAAGTTTCCAGCGAGCCGGCATTCCGCGAGGTCGCTGAGGGGATCTTTGTCTATCTTCTAACCACCCTGCGCGATGCGGGCGGGGCGTTTCACGGCGCCGAGGATGCCGACAGTTTGCCAACGGCCGCGGCCGGCGAAATGCGCGAGGGCGCCTATTGGACATGGGAGGCCGGGGAGATTGCCGCGCTGTTGGATGGGCGCGACGCGGCGATTTTCGCGGCGGCCTACGGCATCGCGCCCACCGGCAACGCCCGTCCCGCAAGCGATCCCCACGGCGCGCTGGCCGGCCAAAACACCTTGTTCCGCGCGCTGCCGGATGCCGCATTGGCGCTGCGCTTCGAGTGTGCGGAAACCGAAATCCGCGACCGCCTGCACGCCGCTTGCCGGATTCTGCTAGATGCCCGGTCGCGGCGCCCGCTGCCGCATCGCGATGACAAAATCGTCACCGCCTGGAACGGCCTGGCCATCGCCGCGCTGGCCCGCGGCGCACGCGTCTTGGCACGCGCCGATCTGGCGGCGGCGGCCGAGGCGGCCGCCACTTTCCTCCACCGCGAGTTATGGGATGGCGCCTCCTTGTTCCGCAGCTTCCGCGGCCGTCGCGGCGCCGTCCGCGCCTTCCCGGCCGATTTTGTCTTTCTCATCGCCGGCTTGCTCGACCTCCACGCCGTCGCGCCAGCCGGCGGGTGGCTGGACTGGGCGCACACCCTCCAACAACAACTCGATGCCGGGTTGTGGGACTCCGGCCACGCCGGCTATGTCATGCGCCCCACGCTGGGCGGCGACACCTTGCTGGTCATCCGCGAGGATTACGATGGCGCCGAACCTTCCCCCAACCATCTCGCCGCGGAAAATCTGCTGAAACTAGCCAGTTTGCTAGATAACGACGCCTACCTCAGCCGCGCCGAATCCCTGCTTCGCGCCGGGACGCGAACCTTGGAAACCCAACCGTTTGCCGCGCCGGTTTTAGTCGCCGCCCTCGACCTCCACCAGCGCGGCGTCATGAAAGTCCAAATCCCCCCCGCCGCCGCGCCTGATGTGCTGGAACAACTGCGCGCCAGCTACTTGCCGCGCGCCGTCCACACCGCGGCTGCGGGCACCACCGTCGTCGTGTGCGAGGGGGGCAGCTGTCGCGCTTTGCCGTAGCTGCGCCGCCGCCGCCGGTTAGGTCGCGGCATCCGGCAGGCCGAGATGGTCGATGTAACGGTCCTCGAAGGCGGGTTGGAGATTCAGTTCGATGACCTCGATGCGACTGCGCAGCGATTCCATTTCTTCGAGTGCGCCGCGGTCCAGCAGGGCCAGCAGCGCGCCGGCCAGGGCGGTGTTGCCGACCACCTTGACCTGTGCCTCGGCAAACCCGGGCAAGAGGCCCATGCCGATGGCATGGGCCACTTCGATGTGCATGCCAAAGCCACCCGCCAGATAGACCCGGCCGATTTGCCGCGCCGAAATGCCGGTCACGTCTAACAATGTGTCGATGCCCGCGCCGATCGCCGCCTTGGCTTGCAGCAGGTGGGCGATATCGATCTCGCTGATGCGCGGGCCGCAGCCGCCGTGACTGCCCGCCAAGCGGAACGCCAGCCCGTCGCCATCCTCGATCCGATGCTGTGGCGGCACTTCCAACCAGCGGCGGCGATCAAAGCGCCCGTTGGCTTGAATCAGCCCGCAGGCGCGCCCGGTGGCGAGGAAATCGACATAAGCGGACCCGCAAATTCCGGCATCTGCCGCGGCGGGTTGGCCGCCGATGGTTTCGATCTCCACGGCAAAGGGTGCCAGCGCCAGCCGGATGGTCTCGATCGCCCCGGCTTGGGCGCGGGTGCCCGACGACAAGCCCGCCCCCTCAAACGCCGGACCGGCGGCGGTGGCACAACCGACGAGGCGGCCGTCCACGCACAACACCACCTCGCCATTGGTGCCCATGTCAACTAACAGGCTTGGCGTGAGATCGTAAGTCATGCCGGTGGCATGCACCCCGGCGGTAATATCCGCCCCCACATAGGCGGCGAGACCCGGCAACAACTGCAACGGCATGGCTGGATCGAAGCCGCAGGCGGCCAGCCCGATGCCGGCGGCATCCAGCACGCGGCCTTCCAGAAAGCGGGCGGTGAAGGGCGCGATTCCCAACGAGGTGGGATCTTCGTCGGCCAGAATGTGCAACATGGTGGTGTTGCCAGCCACCGCGCCACCGGCCAGGCACGCCGGATCGCGCCCCGCCCGTTCACAGGCCTTTTTCAACAACGGGGCGAGGGTCTCCTCGACCAGCGCCCGCCGCATCGCCTGGCGCACCGCCGGCGATGAACCCGCGCCGATGCGCGTCAGCACATTGTCGCCAAAGCAAATCTGCGCGTTGAAATCCCCGGCCCGCGACAGCACCTTGCCGGTGGCCAGTTCGACTAACAAAACGACCACGGTGGTGGTGCCGATATCCACGGCAAAGCCGAGATTGCGCCCCGCCGCGGGCGGAAACAGCGGCGCGATTCCGAACGGCACATCGATGATGAAAGTCTCACCCACCTGGGGCGCGGCGCCGAGTTGCGCGCGCTCGGGGATTTGCAACACCGCGCGGCCACCGGCCGGCAAGCGCATCTGGCAGGAGCGAATCAGCCCGCCGCCGGCGGCAACGAGCTCACCGGCGCCATCCACCAGCGCGCCCTCGCGCAATTCCACCATGCAGCCGCGGCACCAGCCGCGCTGGCCGCAGCGGGCATTGAGCGGGAAGCCGTGCTGCGCCAACAGGTCGGTTAGGCTGCGCCCGGCCATGGCGGCGGGGATCTCCAAACAGTGGCGCTGCTTTGTGGCGCCGTCTTCTAACACGATTAACTGTGCATGTTTCATGGTTGGTTCTTGAGGGGGTCGGCGCGCACGATGGCGGCGTCCGGGGAATGGCCGAGTTGTTGGCCGGGCGCAATGATTTGATAGCGCTGGTCATCCCAGGGCCCCCAGATCAAATCCCGCAACAACGCCAGATCGCCCTGGAGGTGCTCGAAGGTCCAGCCCAGATCCTGAGCGCAGGCCTGGGTGTAGGCCGCCTCGCGCGGGCCGGCGGCGGTGCCCAGATCGATGAAGGCGGCCGTATCGTAGTTGCTCCACATCTCCTGCTCGCTCTCGATGAGAAACTCGACATCCTCCGGCTCGAAGCGCTCCGCCAAACTCTCCTTGAGAAATGCCAGCCGGTCCGGTCCCGGCACGCGCCGGGCCAGGTTCCATCCCGGCGTGTAATAGTAACAGCCCGGGCAGGCCTCCTGCCTGCGGGCGAATTCCTCCTTGCTGCCCAGAAAAATCGCCCGGCAATCATGCGCGCGCGGAATGACCAGACGGTGGCGCCGGGTGTGCAAGCCGACCGTGCCACAGCCGCACAAGCCATACACTAACACGATCGCCTCGATGTCATCGCGCGCGTCGAGTTCCGTCACGGCCTGCTGCAGGATGCCGCGCATCACCTCCGGCCGGTCGTGCAGGGCGATTTCAAAAACCCGTTGCTCGATGATGTGGCTGGCACCCGCCGTGACCAGGGCGAGTTCGGGTTCAAACACATCACAGATCAGCAAGGCGATGGGAGGGGGCGGGTTCATACAGTTGGATCAATGGCTTGAGAAATGGCGTTGAGCTCCCCGTTGCGGGCTTGGTCGCGGTATTGTTTCGGGGTCATGCCGCGCAGCGCCCGGAACACATGAGTGAGATAACTCTGGTCGCAAAACCCGCAGTCCGCCGCAATCTCCGCCAGCGACTGCGCGGTCTGAATCAGCAATTCACAGGCCGCCTGGACCCGCACCTCGCGCAACAACTCCACGAACGAACTGCCGGTGCGCTCCTTGAGCAATTGCGTGAGATGGCCGGGGGAAATCCCAACGTGGCGGGCCAACTCGGTGCGGGTCAGTTCGCGCGCCATGTGCTGGCGCATGAAGCGCAGGGTGGCGGTGACGTACACGGGCACCTCGGACCGTTGTTGCAGTTCCATCGCCGTGAAAATGCGCTCCAGCGTCCCGCGCAACCACGCCGCCAGCGCCTCGTCGTCATCAATCTCCGCCAATTCCGCCAGATGGGAGAAATGCATGCCTAACAATTCCGTCTGGGACGCGCCGGCCTCCACCGCGGCGCGGGAAATCATCACCACCAACTCCAACAACAGTCCCTTGAGCAGTTCGTTGCGTTCCTCGCCCGCGCTGTAAATGTGCACCAGCAGGTGATTGATGATGCGCCGCGCCTCGCGGCGGTCGCCGAGCTTGATGGCCGCCAGCAAGCCCGGCTCCTGGTACAAATAAAACTCCCGGATCCGGTCAAATGGATGCGCCTTGGTCGGGGCCATCGCGGGAAAATCGTTGCGGTTAGTCCGGGCGCTCATGGTCCTGAATGAGGAGGCACGCCCCGGCCACCGCGGGATGGCTTGGTCGCGCCTGGGTGGAGGCGCCGGCAACGGCAGGATGAGAGGCGATCATGGCTGGGTTCGCGATCGTGGCATGCGGGCGGATCACAGAATCGCCCCGGGGCAGTAGGCGGCCGCCGCCGGACTGGCCGCCTCGAGTTTCCTAACATCCATGGCGAACCTGGCGATTTGCGCCTGCGCGGCGCCGACCGCGCGCTCGGCGCTGCTGCCGCGGGCGACCACCGCGTCGAGGGTGGCGCGGGAGAGGCCGAGGCGGGGGTCGGCGGCCAGCCGCTCGATCAGATTGTTGTGCTGCACGGTGCCGTGGCGCAGGTCGCGCACCGTGGCGATGGCGTGTTCCTTGATGACTTGGTGGGCGGTTTCGCGGCCGACGCCGGCTTTGACCGCCTCCATCATGATGGAGGTGGTCATCAGAAACGGCAGATAGCGCTGGGTTTCCGCGGCGAGCACCGCCGGCCACGCGTCCATCTGCTCCAGAATCGTTAGAAAGGTCTCCAGCAGCCCGTCGCTGGCGAAAAACGCGTCGGGCAGCATCACCCGCCGCACCACCGAGCAGGAAACGTCGCCCTCGTTCCACTGGTCGCCGGCGAGGCCCGCCGCCATGGTTAGATAACCTTTCAGGATGACATGGAAGCCGTTGACCCGTTCGCACGAGCGGGAGTTCATTTTGTGCGGCATGGCGCTGGAGCCCGTCTGGCCCGGCGCAAACCCCTCGCTGGCCGTCTCATGGCCGGCCATCAGCCGCAGCGTCTTGCAAAACGACGAGGGCGCCGAGGCCAGCTCGGTGAGGGTGGTGACCACCCGCAAATCCAGCGAGCGGGGATAGACTTGGCCGACGTTGGTCCACACTGCGGGCATGGCCAGGTGCGCCACCACGCGTTGTTCGAGCGCGGCGACTTTGTCCGCATCGCCATCGAACAACGACAGCTGGTCGAGCTGGGTGCCCACCGCGCCCTTCAAGCCGCGCACCGCATAACCGGCGATGACGGTATCGAGCGCGGCCAGCGAACCTAACAACTCATCGCCGAACATCGCCACCCGTTTGCCCAGGGTTGTCGGTTGCGCCGCCACGTTGTGGGTGCGCGCGGTAATGACCCAGTCGGCCCACAACTCGGCGCGCTGGCGCATGCGGCTCAGGGCCGCCACGGTTTTGCCGCGGATCAGTTGCAGCGAGCGATACACCTGCAGTTGCTCGACGTTTTCGGTTAGATCGCGCGAGGTCAGTCCTTTGTGCACCTGCTCCTGGCCCGCCAGCGCATTGAATTCCTCAATCCGCGCCTTGACATCATGCCGGGTGATTTTCTCCCGCGCCATGATCGAGGCGGTATCCACCTGGTCCTTGACCCGCTCATAGGCGGCGATCGCCTCGGCGGACACCGCCAGGCCCAGTTCGCGTTGTGCTTTGAGCACCGCGAGCCAGAACTCACGTTCCAGCACGATGCGGCCCTCGGTGGACCAGATCGCCTGCATGGCAGGGGAGGCGTAGCGTTCGGCAAGGATGTTGGGAATCACGGCCGCAACCTAAGTGGCCCGCCGCGGATTGACAAGTCAAAGTCTGCGCCCACCGCCACTGGCCATGAGGCGTGCCGTGGCAGGTGCCGCCCGGCCAGGCCCCGCGGCCTCGCCGCCGGTCTCAAGAAGGCCGGCCTCAAGAAGGCCGGCCTCAAGCCCAAGAAGCCCCTGCTCAAGGAGGCGATGGAATGAGTCTTCAGGTGGGGGCGCACGCTTCCGGCCAAGGGCCAACACGGCGCGCCGTTGCACGGCGGCAAGCGCGTGCCCTCGCATGTGCGCTCCTCGTCAAGGGCCAACGGCCCGCAATATCACAGCTTTCCAAGCGCCAACGGCCGACGGAATGCCCGTTCGTCAAGGGCCAACGGCCCGAAATTCGTCAAGGGCCAACGGCCCGAAATTCGTCAAGGGCCAACGGCCTGAAATTCGTTAGCCCAGGGCAACGCCCTGGGGTGTCAGATTCGTTAGAATAACGAGCCCTGAAGGGGCGACACAACGGCATGAGGAGGGGCCCGGCAGGCGCGCGGCCGCGGGCCGCACGTCGCTTTGGTGGGGGGCGGGAAGCCGCAGGCTGAGGCGTTTGCCTCAGGCTTGGGCGGCGGGTTGGGCGGCGGGGATGCCTTTGCGGATATTGTCGAAGGTGGATTCGATGAGTTGCTTGCCTTGGTCGCCGTTGTTGTTATAGATGGCGGACATGGTCTGAATCGTGTTGGCGGCCGGGCCGGCAAAGTTGAAGGTGCAATTGATCACCTCGCATTTGTTGAGGACGAACGGGCCGTAGCCGAGCACGACAAAGCGGCAGTCGCGGAATTCGCAGCTGTCGTATTCGTGGAAGTCGAGCAGGACTTCTTCATTCACAAAGGTGTTTTTGACGATTTTCATGGCGTTTGTTAGGTGGGTGGTTGTTTGATGGGTGGGTACTCCGGTCCGTTCCGGGAAGTCCGCACCAGTTCAAACTGAATGGGTGAGGGGATCCCGTGAATGGGTTTGAGGGGCCATTGAAGGGGCTTTTTAGCCGCCGCGCAACCCTTTTGCCGGAAAAATGTCGGAAAAACCCGCGCTCAGCGGCCCAGCCGGCTGTCCAATTGGAAGAATTGGCCGGAGGTGTGCGGCAGGCAGTGGTGGAGGTGGTGAATGAAACCGGCCACCGCAGCGGGCGTGTTGAAGGCACCCAGGCTGTGGGCGGCGAGGATTTCGGCACGGCGTTTTGCAGTCACCTGGCGCGTCAGCGCGGTCTCCAAAAACCCGGGCAGAATCGCGTTGACGCGAATGCCGTGGCCGCCGTGGCGGTGGGCCAGGCGCCGGGTGAGGCCGAGCAGGGCGGCTTTGGCCGTGGCGTAGGCGACTTGGCCCGCTGGCGGCTGCAGCGCCGAAAAGCTGGAAAGGAACACGAGGTGGCCAGCGCCCCGCGCCACCATGCCGGGCAAAACCGCGGCGGCACAGGCGGCGGCCCCGGTGAAATTGACCGCGATGACCTCGTCCCAGCCGGCTTCGTCCAACCTGGCCAATGGCGCATCCCGGGTGATGCCGGCCGCACACACTAACAAATCGACCGCGCGTCCGGCGAAATACCCGCGCACCGCGGCGGGTTGGGTGACGTCGAGTTGGTGGCGGCCCGGCGCGGCGAGGTGCCAATGCGGGCTGTGAAAGGCGGCGAGGAGGGCGCTGCCCAGCCCGCCGCAGCCGCCGGTGATGACCAAGTGGTTCATGCTCGGGGGATGTTGGGGCGGGGCGGGCGGGGGTGGCAAGCTTTTGGTGCTGGTCATTGGCCAGGGGTGTGGCATAGGCTTCGTGCGGATGATCTTGGGATTGATGGAACCATCGGGCTTGATCGAACAGGGCGGACCTCTGGTCTGGGTCCTGCTCGGGCTGGCATTTGTCGGCACGGTATCCGTGATCGAGCGCTTGTTTTTTTTCCACCGCGCCCGCATCAATGTCGGCGACTTGCTGGTGGGGCTGGCCCATCATATCCGCCGCCGCGCGTTTGCCGAAGCCTTGCACGAGGCGGCCCGGGCACCGGGACCGGTGGCCCGGGTGGCGCATGCGGCATTGCTGAGGTATTATCTGCCGCGGCAGGACTTGCGCGATGTGGTGCAGGAGGCCGGCCAGCTTGAGGTGCCGCGCATCGAAAACAACATCCGCGCCATCCTCGGCGTCGCGCTGCTGGCCCCCTTGGTCGGCATGCTTGGCACCATGGTCGGCATGGTCGAGACGTTCCAACGGGTCAGTGAACAAGGCGGGTTTTCCGGCCCGGGCGAACTTTCCGGCGGCGTCTTCACCGCCTTGATCACCTCGGTGGTGGGGCTCACCGTGGCGGTGCCGATGTATTTGTTTTACCTGTATTTCCTCGGCCGCGCCAAACGCCTGGTGCATCGCATCGAGCGCGCCGGCATTGAAATGATCAACCTGATTTCAGATGCGCGGGAAGAGGCGGAATTCGCCCCCTTCCGCGGCGAGGTGAGTGCCGGCCAAGCCCAGCCCGGTGCCGCGCGCGCCAGCACCCCATGAAACTGCAGATGTCATTGCCTGAGCGCCCTGGCTTCCTGCACGTGTTGCCGGTGTTCAATTTGTTTTTGTTGTTGCTGTTGTTTTTCATGCTCGGTCCCTCGCTGGTCTTGCAGTCCGGCGTCATGGTCGAGTTGCCGCCGTCCAAGTTTCAATTGGAGCGGTTTCGCGACACCCTGGTGGTCACCCTCGGCCCCGGCCAAGTCGCCCCGCGCATCCATTTCCAACGCCATCCGCTAACGCTGGATGAATTGGCGGCGCGGCTTGATGTTTTGCGTGCCGAGGGCGCGGCGGCCAAGGCCATCATTTTGCTGCAGAGCGATGTCGGCACGCCGGTGGGCGAGGAGCGGGCGGTGGCCGAGATGATTCTCGGCAAGGGTTTCCGCCTCGCCATGGTGGGCCAGCCCCCGCCACCAGCGCAGGTCCAGCCCAATCCGGACACCAGCCCGCCCGATTCATGAGGCCCGCCCGAGCCACCGCCCAGGACCGCTCCGCCGCGCGCACCGCGTTGCTGTTCCGTTGGCGCGGCCAGCCCAAGGCCGCCTTTCCCAAGCTCCTCCCGCTCGTTTTGGCCACCCTCGCCTTCGCCGTGCTGCTCGGCTTCGTGCGCGTCAAGGTCGCCGCCCCACAATTCAATATCGCCAGCAAAGCGTCGTTGATTCAATTGCCTGCCGCCGGTGAGGGCGTGGCCTGGGCCCTGCGCGCCAAAGAGGGCGGGCCATGGCTGGCCAAATACAACCCGGCCGATTGGTCGGCTTATCCGGCGCTGGACGCCGAGGTGTTGCAGGCGACGCGGATTCCGGCGCAGCCCTATGTTCCGGTGTTGCGGCAACTGCCGCCCCCGGAACCAGCCAAACCGCAGTTGCTGGCTGCCATCGGTGAACCGGTCTTGCCGCGCCGCATCGCCGCGGCGGCAGTGCACCATGACGCGGCGGCGTGCCACCTGGCCCCGGTGCTCTACCCGCTCTCGGCGCTGGGGGCGGTCGGCTTGCCACAGGCGTTGCCGCCGTTCACCGCTGAGATCGATGCGGCAATGGCTGCCGCCGATTGGCGCTTTCTGCTGCGCTTGCATCCCGCCGGCGGCGTGGCCGACTGCGTGTCGCTGACGAAAGCGGCGGGGGTCGGGTTGTTAGAGCGGTGGCTGCGTGGCGTGACCTTTGACCCGAAGCTGGCGGCGGGGGGTGGCTGGCTGGCCATTGGGATTGAATTCAACAACCAACCGATCAATGGAACTGACACTCGCTGAGTTTGTGCGCCTGGTGCTGGTTGGCTCGTTCGCGCTGGTGCTCGCCGCCGCCATGCTGTCGCGCTATTTGCACCACCGCAGCGAACGCCAAGCGCTGGCCCGCCGCGGGATTTGCCGCCTGTGCCTGCACGCGTTCGAGGACTCCTCGCAGGAAACCATCGTCGAATGCCCGGCATGCGGCGCGATGACCGACAAGGGCCGCAGCCGCAGCTTGGGCTAGGCCGGCGCGACCGCTGCTTGCCCATGACGCGATTCTCCCAGCCATGAGTCCCCAGCAAGCCATTCAAGCCGTGCGCGCCGTGTATGCCGACTTGGCGCAGCGACCGCTGCAGCGGGCTTGCACTGCCAGCGCGGAGTGCTGTCGGTTTCGATTGACCGGCCGCACTCCCTACCTCACCCGCGGCGAGGCGTTGGTGGCCGCCGCCGCATGGCGGGCGGCCGGTCGCAGCACATTGCCACGGCCGGCCGACGGTGGCTGTCCGCTGCTGGGCCGCCACGCCCGCTGTCTGGTCTACGATGGCCGGCCCTTCGGGTGCCGCACCCATTTTTGTGCCGCGGCCGGCGGGCCGTATGGGCGCGGCGAGGTGCGGGATTTGATCCAGCGTTTGGAAGCCATCGACCACCAACTGGGTGGCACGGGTGCGATGAACTTGCCGTGCGCGCTGGCGCTGGCCCTGCCTGCCCTCGCCCGCAGCCACCGCCTGTGAGTGCCGCGCCCGTTCCGCCAGCCCTTCAGCCGTTGCACCCGAAGATTTCCTGAGCGTTGCCCTAAGATTTCCCGCTTGACATCGTTGTTTGTCAACAGCATCTCTTCAGAAACTCTCCCGCATGGTTGCAAGGAAATTTCATTCTCTAACGACGCTTCTCGCGGGGGTGGCGCTTTGCCTTCCGCTCGTCCCCAACTCATCCGCCCAGGCCCCGCCACCGCCACCGGCACCGGCACCGGCACCGGCACCGGCACCGGCACCGGCAGCACCGGTGGCACCGGTGGCACCGGCGGCACCGGCGGCACCGGCGGCACCGGCGGCACCGGCGGCACCGGCGGCACCGGCGGCACCAGCGGCCCCGGCGATACCCACGACGGTGGCCACCCTCAACAGCCTGCTCAATGATGCCGAAGCCGCCTTTGAGGCCAAAAAATACCTGGACGCCGCGCCCAAGCTTGAGGAGTTGATCAAAGCCCTCGGGCCCAACTCGAGCACGCCGCCGGAAATGCTCGAAATGCTCCATTTCAATGCGGCCCTGGCCTATCTGTTGGGTGAGAAGCCCGCCGCAGCCGAGGCCGCCTTCCTCAAGTGCGTGGCCAGGTTTCCCAAGGGCGATTACGCGATGCGCTGCCAGCTTGGAATCGGCCACGCCTGCATCAAGCAAGACACCGCGGAGAAAAAGGAGCAGGCCATCAAGTCGCTCAAGCTCGCCATGGCGGACCGCAAGTACCGCTCGGAGGCCGGCCTCATCCTCGGCCGGGTGTACATTGACTTGCACAAACGCGAGGAGGCTCTGGCGGTGTTTCGCGGGTTGATGGGTTCGGATATCCGCTCCCCGCAACAAGCCACCGCCGCGGTGGAAGTCATCGGCCTGCTGGCTGATAGCGGCAACCTCGATGATCTGGTGCATTACCTCGACCGCTTGATCAACCAGGCCGGGGTGCGCGATGCCATCGCGTGGTATGCGAACCAAGTGATTGTGCGCGGCGATGAGGCGGTCATCGGCCAATCCTACGCCACGGCGCTCGCGATCTATCAGACGGTGCCGACCCGCAACCAGATCATTGAAACCCAGAACCTGGCGCTGGAGGGCCAGCGCAAGATCCTCAACATCCTCGAGGCGAAGGCCGCCAAGGAAAAGGACAAACCTATCAACCAACGCTCCAACGCCTCCGAGCTGGTCGGCAGTCTCAAGCCCGCCATCGAATTGTCGCAGACGGCCCTGACCGCCATTGAGGAGAAAAAAGACCTGGATGCGGCGTTGTTGATGCGGCGCGGCCGCTGCTTCTACTATCTGGATCGCTACGAGGAGGCGCTGGTGTGCTTCCGCACCATGCGCGCCAAGTACCCCGCCGCCAGCGACGCCAAGGCCGCCGCCTACGCCGAGATCATCATCATTAACAAGCTCAAGAAAATCGACGAGTTGCAAGCCCTCTGCAGCGCCTACCTGCGCATCTATCCGGATGCCGAAAACGCCGAACAAGTCGCCACCCTGGCCGGCGAATTGCTGGTGCAGGACGGCAAATGGGCCGAGGTCGGCAAGTTCTATCAGCGCCTCGAAACCCGCTTCCCGAAATCCGACAGCCTCGATCGCTATATCTTTTTCCAAGCCGTCGCGCATTTCCAGGACGCCGATTTCGCCACCTCCACGCCGTTGTTCGACCGCTTCCTCAAAACCTATCCGAACAGCCCGCTGGTGGAAACCGCCCTCTATTATGTGGCGATGTCCAATTTCCTCAGCAACGAGTACAAGAAGACCCTCGCCTCCTGCAAGGAATACCTCGCCAGGTTCCCCGATGGCCGCTACGCCGGAGATATGCGTTACCGCCTCTCGTTCATCGACTCTAACGACAAGGAGGAAAACCAAACCGACAAGATCATCCGCGACCTCGAAGGTTTCCTCAAGGAGCACCCGGACGATGCCGCCGCCGGCTCAATGCTCTGCCTGCTGGCTGACACCTATAAGAAGAAGTCCGACGAAGACGCCGCGCTGGATGCCTACAAGAAAGCGATCCGGAGCGATAGCCCCGACGACGTCATCCAATACGGGCTGGACTCCGCCACCAGCCTGCTGCAAGGCCGCAAGGATTGGGCCGGCGTGGCCGCGCTGCACGGCGAGTTTTTGAAAAACAAGCCCGACAGCCCGTTGGCGCTGCTGTCGGCCACCTGGGTGGCCAAGATGAAAGCGCGCGACGGCAAGAGCGCGGAGGCGGCCGCGATTCTGGCCAACTCGCTGCGCGCCCGCATCGGCAATCCGGCCTGCGAACAGGTCGAGTTTCTCATCGACGAACTCGTCAAGGCGCTCGTCCCGCGTAAGAAACCCTCGGAAGTCGATGTCGACGCCATCGACAAGCAACTGGTCGATGTGCTCAAGCAAGTGACCGGTGGCGAGGACAACCCCACGGCCAACGCGCGGGTTTACTATGCCCGCGCCCGCCTCAGTCAGTTGCTCAAACGCGCGGATCGCGCCGACCTCTATCTGAAGGGCATCGCCACCACCAATGCCGAGGATCCTTCGGTGCTGAGCCCGGCTTTGCTGGCGGCTTGCGGCGACATCCTGCTCAAGGGCGGCAATCTCGACGGGGCGGCCGCCATGTTCAAGCGCCTTACCGACCGCTACAAGGAATCGATGTTTTCGGATGCCGGGCCGGTCGGCCTGGGGTTTGTGGCACTGGCACGCAAACAACCCGCCGAGGCCCTCAAGATCTTCGACGACGCCTTGCTCAACAACCCGGGCACCTCCCGATTCAAGGAAACCACCGTCGGCAAACTCCAGGCACTGGTGGCCCTCGAGCAATACGAACCCGCCGGCAAGCTGGCGCTGCAAATCGTCGGTGATAAGATGTTCCGCGGCGAAACGTCCGGCAAAGCCTATCTGCTGCTGGCGGAGGTGTACCGCAACCAGGCCGCCAAGGCCAGCGGCGACGCCGCCGGCGAATTGCTCAAGAAAGCCCATGGTACCTATCAACGCGTCTATGTGGCCTATCAAAGCAGCCCGGACCTGTGCGCGGAAGCCTACTGGCAGGCGGCAGGCGTGGCCAAGGAACTGCACGAAGACGCGCTGGCCAGCGAGACGTTGAAAACCCTCGCCAAGCACCCCAAACTGCAGAACACCCAGCGCGCCAAGGACGCAATGAAACTCAATCCATGACCTCCCGCGCCCTCACCCATCTTGCCCGCTCCCGCCAGGCGCTACTGGCCGCCTGCGCCGGCTTGGTGTTGGCGGGCACCTTTGCCCGTGGCGCCGAACCGACCCAGATCGTCTTGCTAAACGGCCGCGCGCTGCCGCTGGCCGCAGTCGCCCTGCAGGGCGACAAGTTTGTGGTCAAGACCGACGTCGAGGGCTTCGCGGCCAACGCCGTTATTCCTGTTAGCTCGGTCGATCATGTGTTTGGTGACAAGCCGGAGGCCATCAATCAGGCAATTGCGCTGCTGCTCACCGGCCAAGCCAGAGAGGCCATCAAGTTGCTCGAGCCGCTGCTCGCCGCGCACAAGGATACCGCCAAACTGCCGGGCAATTTCTGGCTGGAAGCCGCGCGCGCCGCGTTGGTGGCCAACTCGTTGGAAGGCGCCTTCACCGCCTGCGGCCCCCTCGGCAAGGACATCTCCGACGCCACTCCCGCCCAAGGCGTCGATCCGTTCGTCACCCTCAGCAAGGCGCTGCTGTTGCCGGTTTCCACCAAGGTGGCGGACCGCGAGGCGGCGCTGCTGGACCTCACCACTGACAACCTGCCCGCCGAACTGTGTGCCTTTGCCACCTTCTTGCGGGCCGAGTTGATCCGGCGCGACAAGCGCGAGGCTGCGGCACTGGAAGCCTATCTAACCGTCCCGTGCCTGTTTCCCTCCGGCGGCTTGGTGGTCAATGGGGTGGCCCAGTTCAGGGCCGCCGAACTGCTCACCGCCCAAGGCCGCCGCGACGAGGCGGTGGCCCTGGTGCATTCCGCCATCCGCAACACCAAGGGTACCGCCGCCGAGACCCTGGCGGCCAAACTTCTCGAAAGCATCAAGTAACTCCAACTCCATCCCGCCAAATCCCCAATCATGAAACCTGCCGTCAAGTTCGCCGTTTATGCGGCTCTGTTGTTCCTGCCCATGGCCGCCTTCGGTGCCGAGGTGGCCCCTCCTGCCGAGGTGAAGAAAACCTTCCTGCAAGTCCTCGCCCAAGGCGGCTGGTGCATGTGGATCATCGGCGCCTTTTCCGTCGCCACGGTGTGGCTTATCATCGATTTGTCGTTGCGCACCAACCGCAAGAAAATGACTCCCCCAGCGGATGTGCTAATCGCCAAGGAAGCCTTTCTGGCCGGCGATTATGTCGGCGCCTATCAATTGATGAAAGCCGCCGTCAGCCCGTTCGCCAATGTCGTCCAAGGCGCCCTCGGTTCGGTCGGCTACGGCAAGGCGGCCACTGAGGAAGCGCTGCTCGCAGAAGTCGACAAGGTCAACTCCAAGCTGCAAACCCGCATCAACTATCTATCCGTCATCGGGGTGTGCAGCCCGATGGTGGGGTTGCTCGGCACGGTGTCCGGCATGATGGGCGCCTTCAACAGTCTGCGCACCTCCGGCATCGGGGATACCGCGGCGCTCTCCGGCCACATCGGCGAGGTGCTGGTGGCCACCGCCTCCGGGCTGTTCATCGCCATCCCGGCCTTCATGGGGTTCTACTTCCTGCGCAACAAACTGCAATTCGCCGTCCACGGCCTCGAGGAGGAATCCACCCGCCTGTTCCGCAACGCCCCCTACGAACTGCTCAAGGACGCCGATGTGGGCCAGGAGGAAACCTACGCCGCCATCCCCATCTGGATGCAAAGCGAACAACCCGCGCTGGAGTCAGCGGCCGAATCGGCCTGACCTCCCCCCCCTCCCGATCTAACAATCCAAGGTCATGGCAAGCGTCGGTGGAACGGAAAGCGGCGAACCGGAGTTTCAGATTGCTCCGATGATCGACGTGTTGCTGGTGTTGCTCATTTTCTTCATGAGCATCACCACCGCGGAAATCCTCAAGGTCGATGCCTCGATCACGCTGCCGGTGTCGCCCAATGCCAAGCCGCACGACGCCAAGATGACCAAGCACGAAGTGGCCATCAACGTCCGCTGGAGCGCGTCAGCCAACAAGGCGACCATCCTCGTGGAGGACAAGGAATACGCCAATACCGTCGAGTTGGTGCCCTATCTGCAGGGCCGCCTGAAGGCCAACCCCAAGCTGCGCGCCGTGATTCGCGGCGACAAGGACTTGCCCGCACTTGAAATCCAACGCGTGATGAACCTCGTCGGCGAGGGCGGCATTGCCGACATTGCCTTCTCCGCCTCCAACAAGTAGACCGTCATGAGACAACGCCACAAACGCAAGGGTTCGCCCGAAGTCCACCTCGGTTTCCAAATCGCACCGATGGTCGATGTGGTGTTTGTCATCATGTTGTTTTTCATGGTGATGGCCGGCGCGGTCAAAGTCGAAAATGTCCACAACACCAAGCTGCCCGGCACGGTGTCCACCGCCACCGACACGCCGATGCCCGACGAAATCGCCATCCGCATCGAGGATGATGGCCAGGTCTATCTCAACGACGACCCGCTCGACACGCCGCAAGACAAGACGTTGCCGGACTTGGCCAGCAACCTCTATCAACTCCGCAAGAGCAGCGACGCCTCGAAATCCGAGGTGCTGGTGACCATCTATGCCAACGAACTGGCCAAGTACGAACGCATCATCGACACCCTCGACGCGCTGAGCCGCGCCAACTCCGACCCCGCCGGGACCTTCTGCGCCACCAAAATCACCAATGTGAGCTTTCAAGCTGGCGCGCCGGAGTAGGCGCGCCGGAGAGACCGCCCCATCCCACCTTCCGCCATGGACCCAACATACGAATCCGAGCCATTTCCTGCTGCTGTTGCCAAACGCAAAGTGGGCTTCTGGTACCGCCTGGGCGGCGGCTCTCTAACCATCGCGGTGGTCATCCATCTCATCGTGCTGGTCATCGGCGCCTTCTGGATTTTCCAGGTGATCCGCGAGCCGGAGAAAAAGGTCGATTTCATGCCGCCGGGTGGCGGCGGCGGCGAACGCGGCGCCGAGCATCAGGTCAACCAGAAAAAGCAAAAGCAGATCACGCCCAATACCAACGTCAAGCGGGTGTTTGCGGAAGGCGCGCAAGCCACCTTCACCATCCCCGAGCAAAATGACAACTTTGGCGAGATGTCCACCCTCAGCTCGTTGAGTGGCGGTGGCATGTCCGGCGGGCTGGGCGGTTCGGGCCTCGGCAAGGGCTTTGGCAAAGGCACCGGCAATGGGGCCGGGTTGGGCACCGGCGGCGGCATTGGCAAGCTCTTCGGGCTGATTCCGGAAAACATGCGCAAGCGCTGCTCCAAGGACGACCGCCTCCAGCGCCTCGCCGAAAACGGCGGCACCAAACAATGCGAAGACGCGGTGCTCAAAGGCCTGCGCTGGCTCAAAACCAATCAACAAGCCGACGGCTCGTGGGACGGCCAGAGCAAAGTCGCCATGACCGGCCTGGCGTTGCTCGCCTACTTCGGCCACTGCGAAACGCCGGCCTCCCAGGAGTTCGGCGAGTCGTGCATGAAGGCGATCGTCTATCTGGTTAACATCGGTGTGAAAAATGACGGGCGCATGGCGGATAATTACACCGCCAACCACTGGTCGTACGAGCACGCCATCGCCACCTACGCGCTGGGCGAAGCCACCACCTTTTGCCGGGAAATCAAACAAGAGGTGCCTAACTTGTCGGAAGTCACCGAAAAGGCCGGCCAATTCATCATCAACAACCAGAATAAAAACGGCGGCTGGGCCTACGCCTACGCCTACGAAAACCCCCACGTCGATGTCTCGATTGTCGGGTGGCAGGTGCAGGCACTGAAAGCGTGCAGCCACACCCCGATCAAATACAAGGGGATGAATTCCTGCATCAACAAAGCCCTCGACTACATCGGCGCCTGCCAGAACAGGGACGGCGCGTTCGGTTATACCGGCCCGCCGCCAGTCGGCGGCAAGGTCCACTGCCCGCTCACCGGCGTCGGCATGCTCTGCCACCAAATGTGGGGCAAGGGCAACGGTTCCGACATCCGCAAGGCCGCCAAATATACCCTCGAAACCACCACCTTCGATTTCAAGAAGGGCGCCAACCTCTACGCGCATTACTACGAATCACAAGCCATGATGCAGCGCGGCGGCGAGGAATGGAGGAAATACAATGCCCTGATCCGCGACCAGTTGCTCGCTAATCAGGAGCAGGATGGCTCGTGGAAAGTGCCGCCCGGCTCCCCCCATATCACCAACACCGTCTTCAGCACTTGCCTCTGCTCACTGATGTTGGAGGTGTACTATCGCTTCCTGAGCACCGGCGGCGGCGGCGCCAGAGAGCGCCCGGGAATCTGAAAATCAGCGGATTTTCCCGCTTGTCAGGCGGACCCATTGTGTGGTTCACTTACCGTTGCACATGCCCTTCGGGCGTGGCACCACCTCTTACACTCCCGCCGTGTGAGAACTTCCCTAACATCCCGCGCCGGGCCAGCCACGGCGGCATTTTCGCTCGTCGAAATAGTCGCCGTCATGGCGGTCATGGCATTGCTGCTGGGCGCAGGGCTGCGGGGACTTGGCGACGCCGCGGCGTCCGCCCGCCGCGGCGCCACCGATAGTGTCATCAGTTTGGTGGAGCAGGCGCGTGCCACGGCGATCAGCTCGCGCGGCATCGTGGTGCTGGCACTGGCCGATCCGGGCGATCTGCAGGGCGGCGACGAGTGCGGCCGCCTCGGCCTGTTCAAGGTCAAGGACTGGCCCGCCGACCCCGCCACCTTGGAGGGCACCCTCATCCGCCAGTGGCTTGTGCTGCCGCGCGGCGTGCTGCTGCTGCCTGGTGCGGTCAATGGCGTCCGCAATCCGCGCGACGAGCCGCAATCCACCATCCGTTACCTCGCCGCAAGCCAACCGGTCCAAGGGCGATTCCACATCCTGGCCTTCAGCCCGCGCGGTGCGTTGCTTTGGCCTGCGGGCTCCGATCCGCTGGCCCTGCGCATCGGCGACGGCGGCCACCGCCACGGCCAACCGGTTCCTAACTCCTACGGCGAGAGCTGGGTGAAAATCGGCCGCGTCACGGCCCGCGCCTATCCATTCGATAGATGAAGACACCACGGTCATTGCCTGCCCGGATTGCCGGCACCTCGCTCATCGAGGTGCTCCTCGCCATGGGCGTGCTGGCAGTGGCGTTGCCGCTGGTGGCCGCGGTGCTGGCCAGATCCGGCCAAGGCTGCGCCGCGGCTCAAGCTGAAACCCGCTGCGGCTGGATCCTGCCGGCCTGCCTCGACGAAATCGAGGCGGCGCACACGGGCAGCGCGCGGTTTCTGCCTGACCTCACCCGTGGCCAGTCGTTCCCCGCACCTGGCGACGTCCTCGTGCTCGCCTTCGCCGACGACGGCCGCGCCCTCGGCTGCGTCGGGCGCGACGCGTACCTCAGCGGCCTCGGCCGGCTCCGCGGCGAATCGGTCCGTTACCTCGCCTCGCTCCGCGCCGACCCCGCCGCCACCCGGCCTAACATGCAGCCCGGCCGCGCCCTGCGCGTGACGCTGGAATTTCCCGCCGCCGTCCCCCTCGCCAAGCGCCACCACCTCGAATTTTTCACCCGGCTGCCATGATCGCCACCGGCCAGTTGCGGCACGGCTTCACTCTCATCGAGATGTTAGTGGCGATGACCCTTGGCACGATGGTCCTGCTGCTGGCCCTGACCCTGCTCGGCCGCACCCGCGATGATTGCGCACGCCTGGGTGGCGGCGTGAGTGCCGAGCGCGAGGCGCGCGCGGTGCTTACCCAGCTCACCGCTGATCTGCACAGCGCCCGGTTTCACCAGGACGGCGTGTTCGAACCAGGCACCACCACCTGGCCGCGCGCGCGGCTCGGCTTTCTCAGCCTCCAAGCCCCCGACGCGCAATCGCCGGCGGGGCGCATCGGCGACCTCTGTGCGATTCATTATTACCTCAAGGACCTCACCATCGGCGGCCAAACTGTGCGCTGCCTGATGCGCGGCTTCCGCGAGAGCCACGCCACCTTCAGCGCGCTGCGCCAAGACCTAACCCACACCCTGTTCACCGCCACCGCGCGCGATGAACCAATCGCTTTTGGCATCCTCGCCTTCGAGGCCCGCCCACAAGCCCGAACCGCCTCGGGCCTTTGGCAGGACTGGGCCCCCGCCACCCGGCAGGCCCCAGCCGCCCTCGCCGTGCGCCTCGTCGTCGTCCGCCGCGAATTGGCCGCCAAACTAACCGATTCAGCCGCTTGGGACGGCGCCGCGGCCGCCGCCAATCTGCTAGGAAAGGCGTCGCAAGCCGCCACCAACCGCCACCTCGTTGTTTGTGCAACCCTCATCCGCTTCGGCCACCCAGATCACACCGCGCGCGACCGTTAGCCCGCAGCCTGCCATCCCGCCATTCAATCCCATGCCACGTCAACCTCCTTGGTCCGGCTTCATCCTGCCCGCGGTGCTCTTCATTGTCTCCGGTTTGCTCATCCTGGCGCTCGGCCTCCTCCTCGTCGTCGCCCTCGAACGCAGCACCGCGCGCTCCGGCGTCGATTACCAGCGCGCCGATCTCGCCGTCCGTGCCGGCCTTGCGGAGGTCACCGCCAGCCTTGCCGAAGCCACCTCTAACGATACCTTCATCATCCTCCAAGCCACCCGCACCCAACCTATCCATGCCGGCCACGACCCCGCGCCCTGCCTGTTTCTCGCCCATGGCACAACCACCCCTGGCAACTCGTTGTCTTTCCATTACCTGCCGCTCTTCAGTGCCACCGCCCGCCCCCCCGACTCCTCGCGCCTCACCGCGCCGCAAATCGAGCCTCTCGTCACTGCCGGACCTGCCGCCGCCATCGATCTAACCACCCTGCCGTACCTCGATGCGGTGCGTCTCGCCTGGATCCCCATCCACAACGACAAGCAACAACTCGTCGCACGTTACGCGTTTTGGATCGAAGACCTCCAAGCCAAACTTGACCCGCAAATCGCAGGCAATGCCGCAGGCCCCAATGGCAGCCATGCCGGCAGCCCGTGGCCGTGCCCCGCGCCTGCGCTCAATCCCTGCCCGGCTCAGCCCGCTCTCGATCGCCTCGCCCTCTATGCCATCGATCCCGCCTCCACCGCCGCGCTTCCCGGCCCTCTGGCAAAAACCTTGATCGCCAACAGGCCAACCCTGGTTTCCCCGGACTCGCTGCTCGCCGCCGCCGCCATCCAACCGCCGCTGACCCGCGACGCCGCCGGCCACCTGGCCGACCCGACGGCCCGCGCCGTCGAGGAAAACCTAACAACGATGGTGCTGCCCTACCTGGAACAACCCCGCGTCCCCGTGCTGGCTGGCATCAATGCCGCGGTGGTCGGCGCGGCCAAACTCAACCTCAACGCCCTGCTCGCCAAGGGCGCGGCCGGCGTCGAACCGATGGCGGCTTTCATCCAACGCGCCCTGCCGGACTTTGCCTCCCGCCAGGGCGGGTTCCCCGATGCCTATCTGCAAACCCTCGCCGCCAATGCCATCGATTACGCCGACGCAGATTCCCGATCCACGCTGGTTGCCGGCAGCCACCGCGGGCTCGACGGCTTTCCGCTCATCAGCGAAGTGGTGCTGCAGGTCCGTTTCCTCGGCCAACAGTTAGTCGGCGGCCGCCGCATCCTCAACTGGCACTTCCGCTTGTTTGCCGAACTCTGGAACATGACTAACCAAGACGTCAGCGGCGTCACCCGGCTCAGTTATGAAGTGGCGCTGCCGATGGAAGGGATTGGCGCCGGCACCGGTTCGAGACGCTTCGATGACCCGGCGCTGCTCAATGATCCCGCCAGGACCACCCACCAACTCACCCAATTCGACGGCAAATTCTGGTCGCCCGAAATCGCCGTGGCGCTCCAGCCCAATGAATACAAGTGCTTTGAATTCGCCGCTGTCGCCTACACCCTCGATGTCGGCCCCGCCGGCATCGCCGTGGCGGACCACTTCAGCCTAACCGAACCGGAGGGGGCGGCCGGGGTCTCATTGCGCTGGAACGGCCAGGAGGTCGATCGCGTGGCCGCCATCATCCGCCAGAAAAAGGGCCTCGAGTTCGAGCTTTCCCAACCGCGATACTCATCCAAGGCGACGGTCGCCGCACTCGGGCTGGGGGCTTATGGTTCGGAAATCGACAACCCTGGCGACCCGCGCATCTCCTACTATCTGCGTAGTACCCCACTCGCCGAGAACGCCAACCCCGAAAACTCCAGCCCCAACCGCCGCAACATCCGCCGCAGCACCATCTATGATGCCGACGGGCCCCGCAAACCCAAGACCTATGGCAGGGTGCTGCCCTCGGAGTGGCCCGACGGCGGCCACGATTCCGCCGTCGGCTCGTGGCCGATCACGCACGACGATGCGGTGTGCCCCACCGATGCCAAATACCACTGGCCGCAAACTCCCCTCGCCGCCCAAGCGCCGCAGCGCCTGTCCAATGCCGGTCGCTTCTTCAGCGTCACCGAACTCGGCCGCACCTACGACCCGCTGCTGTGGCAGCCCACCTACGACACCCCGCAGGATACCGCCGCCATCCGCACCGGCCTGATGCCCGCCAGTCGCGTTGCCTGGCCCGGGGTGATGCCCGCCAGCCCCGCCAGTGCCAACCACGGCGGCGGCAATTCACTGCGCATCGGACGGCCGGAACACGCGGCTTTTGATTCACCGGGCAAGCGCGCCGTCTATCTGCTAGACATGTTCCACGCCGGCCAGCCGCGCTCCGCCGATCCCGCGCTGCGCGAGGGCGCGCTGGTGGAAATCCGCGGCCACGTGAACCTCAACACCGCCACCACGGGCACCTTGCGGGCGCTTGCCGCCGGGGCTCTCGGCCAGGATCCCTTGCTGGCGACCGTTCCCGGCACGCTGCACCATCTGGGCGCGCCGCTCATGGCCCCGCCGGCCACCCTCACCACGCTGTACGCCCCATCCACCGCCTCCCTAACCGAAGCGGACCGCCTCGCCGCTGCCATCCTTCGCGCGCGGCCGTTTGCCAGCGCGTCGCAACTCGCCCTCGCCAAGGACCTCGATGGTGGTTACGTCTTCGGCAACCCGGCCGTCTATCAACCCGGTGTCCACCTGCCTAGCAACACCCGCGTCCAGTGGAGTGATTCCGCCGCCGAGGAAGTCTTCGCCCGCGTCTATGACGCCGCCACCGTCCGCTCGCGCAACTTCCGCGTGTGGATCATCGGCCAGACCATCGCTCCCCCCAGCGCCACCGCCAGCGCCACCGCCAGCGCCACCGCCGCCGCCGCCGCCGCGCCGCAAGTCCTCGCCGAGGTCCGCAAGGTCTTCACCCTGTTTGCCGATCCGGGCCAACGCACCTGCCAGGGCACCATCGATCCCGCCACCTCACACACCACGGTCATCCATGAAAACAACTTCTAGCTCATTTGGCACCGCCCTCCGCGCCACCCTCCGCACCGCCCTCCGCGCCGCCCTCCGCACCGCCCTCCGCGCCGCCCTCCGCGCCGCCGCCTGCCTCGGTTGCGGCTGCCTGGCGCTGGCTGCCGTGTCGGCGGCACCGCCGCCCAAGCCCGGGTTTGTCCGGCTTGTCAATGCCGTGGCGGCGGGCCAGGACAAGTTAGAGCTGTTCATCGACGGCGAGCTGATGAACCCGGATGGCTACCAGCTGGGGGATGTCACCGGTGGCATCGGGCTCCCCCCCGGTCCTCATCAAATCACCATCAAGCGCCCGGGCGTGCGCGCCGGGGTGACGCGCCTCACCGTGGCGGCTGCGGCCACCATCACCCTGATTCCCTTTGCCGAGAGGATTCCTGCCACCGATGATGAGCCCGCCCACTGGACCATGCGTATTTTGCGTCTCAGGCAAATGGAGCCGGTCACCAAGCGCACGGCCACCTTGGTCTCTGTTTCGCAATCCCCCGAGCACGTCGTGGAAATCGCCGCGCCCGACGGGAAATGGACCGCAGTCTTGGTCAAGCGTCTGGCGATTGCCCGAACCCCCATTCATCATCCCGAGGGTTACGTCCCGCTGCGCTGCAAATCCGGCAAACTCCCGTCCATCCCTGTCGGGGAGCCTGGCAACTATGTCGTCGTCCTCTACGACGATGCCGCCGGCCGCCTCCAAGCTCTCAACCTCCAGGACTACAAGTACCTCAGTGCCGACTGAACGGCGCGGGCCGCCAGTCCCACATAGGGTCAGAAAAACAATCAAATTGCGCTTGCGGACGCGTTGGAGCAAGGTAGGTTCCAGCTGTTGGCGCTGTGATTGGTGGCACCCCGCCGTTGAATCCTAATTCTACAACCCCTGTACCCATATGAGACGCGCGCGCTGGCTGGCCCCGTGGAAGGATTCCGCCGAACGGCCTGTGATTTATCACTGCATCACGCGGGTGGTGGAACGCCGCTTGGCGTTCGGGCAGAAGGAAAAGGAGCAATTCCGCACTTACCTGCGGATGTATGAGAATTTTTCTGGGTGCCGGGTGCTGGCGTATTGTTTGATGAGCAACCATGTGCACTTGCTGCTGGAAGTGCCGCCACTGGCGGAGGGAGGCTTGTCGGACGCGGAGTTGCTGCGCCGGCTGCGAGCGATCTACAACGAGGCGGTCGTGGCCGTGGTGGCCAAGGAGTTGGCGGAGTTGCGGCAGCGGGTGAGGGACGGCTTGGCGGATGAGTCATTGGTGAGGGAACTGCATGCACGCTATACCTATCGGATGCACGATCTGGGGGAGTTCATGAAAACGCTGCTGCTGCGCTTCAGTCGGTGGTTCAACACCAGGTACGAACGCACCGGCGCGTTGTGGGAATCGCGCTTCAAAAGCGTGCTGGTGGAGGACGGGTTGGCGGCGCGGACGATGGCGGCCTACATCGATCTCAATCCGTTGCGCGCGGGGATGGTGACGGACCCGGCGGAGTATCGTTGGAGCAGTTATGGCGTGGCGATGGGCGGGGGCGCGCGAGGCAATGGCAAGAAGGCACGGGCCGGGTTGGTGCGGGCGCTCATGGCGCACAAGGGCTATCAGGCGGATGCGCGGCATTGGGCGGGTGAGGTGTCCAAGGACTACCGCATGCTTTTGTTAGCTGAAGGCGCGGAGAAGCTGCAGGAGGTGGTGAGCGAGAGCGGCGGGCGGGAGGTGAAGGTGGTTAGAAAAGGTATCAGGCAGGAGGTGGCGGCGGCGGAACTGGTGCTGCTGGAGCGGAGCCGGGATGTGGCGCTGGGCAAAATGCTGCGGTATCGGGTGAGGTATTTCACGGACGGGGCGGTGCTCGGCAGCCGGGCCTTTGTGGATGAGGTGTTCACGTGTTGCCCGGAGCGCTTCGGCACGACACGCAAGGATGGGGCGCGCAAATTGCGCGGCAGCGGCGCGGCGGCGGCCGGGCGGTTGTGGAGCGTGCGGGACTTGCGCCGGCGGATCGGTTAGGTGAAGCCGCCAGGAACCTGCCAGAGTTGGATTTTAACAAGTGCCAGGGCAGGGCCGGTGTTACTCGTGGCGCAAGGCATCGATGGGATCGAG
The DNA here is from genome assembly GCA_903934285.1 of Akkermansiaceae bacterium. Lineage (GTDB taxonomy): Bacteria > Verrucomicrobiota > Verrucomicrobiia > Verrucomicrobiales > Akkermansiaceae > Luteolibacter. Next base: position 51,448 of record CAIZNN010000154.1, read on the forward strand.
GGCGGCGGCGCGGCGGGCGGGCATGAAGCCGAAGATGATGCCGATGGCGGCGGAGAAGATGAAGGCGATGCCGTTGATTTTCGGATCGAACAGAAACGGCGCGCCGACGACTTTGGCCAGCGTGACACACAAGCCGTAGGCGAGGAGGATGCCGCAAACCCCACCGACACAGGAGAGGGTGACGGCCTCCACCAGGAACTGCAGCAACACCTCGCGGGCGCGCGCGCCAATGGCGAGGCGGATGCCGATTTCGCGCGTGCGCTCGGTCACTGACACCAGCATGATATTCATGATGCCGATGCCGCCGACGAGCAGGCTGACGCCAGCGACCGACCCTAACAGGGATGTCATGATCTTGGTGCTGGAGCTGATGGCATCGGCGAGCTGCAGGGAATCGAAGACGGAGAAATTGTTTTGTTCGTGGCTGGTGAGTCCGCGGCGCTCGCGCATCAGGGAGGTGACCTCCGCGACGATATTGGCGCTGGGGTAGCCGTCCTTGCCGGAGATCATCACCTGGTTGATGTTGTGTTGGGAGCCATGGCCGGTGAGGCGGCGGCGCAAGGTGGTGATGGGGGTGATGATGTTATCGTCCAAGTCATCGCCGAACCCACCCTGGCCTTTCACGGCGGTAACGCCGACGACTTCCAGCGACATGCTCTTGAGGCGGATTTTCTTGCCGATGGGATCGCCGTCCTTGCCGAAGAGTTCCTTGCGGATGGTTTCGCCAATGACGCAGACGGCAGCGCCCTCGACGACCTCGGCATCGGTGAAGAAGCGGCCCAGGCTGAGTTTCCAATTGGCGATTGCGAAATAGTCGGCGGTGGTGCCCTGGACGTCGGTGTTGCGGACGTTTTCAAGGTAAACCGCCGGAGCGGCGGAGTTGCCAAACGGGGCGACGGCATGGATGCCGGACACTTGGTCGCGGATGGCCCCGACATCCGCCAGGCTGAATTGCGCCACGCCCGAGGCGCTCCAGCCCTGGCCCGGGCGCAGGATCAGCAGGTTGCTGCCCAAGTTGGAAATCTGCGCCTTCACCGCGGCAGTGGCGCCGCGGCCCAGTGTCACCATGGTGACCACCGCCGCCACCCCGATGACGATCCCCAGGACTGTTAGAAAAGCCCGGGTCAGATTGCGGCGGATTTCCCGCAGGGCAATGATGAAGGCGTTGAGGAACATGGGCTGGTGCTTGTGTGAGGGCTGCTAAAGAGCGGCGTCGCGGCCATTTTGTTATTTTCGGTCTGCTGTGTTGCCATCGTCTGTGGTTTGATCTGATTCGATGAGTCCGTCCATGACGCGGATGACGCGTCTGGCATAGGTGGCGACGTGGTCTTCATGGGTGACCATGATGACGGAGATGCCCAGTGCGGAGTTGAGGTGGCGCAGGAGTTGCATGATGTCCCTGGTGGTTTTGGAGTCGAGGTTGCCAGTGGGTTCGTCGGCGAAGAGGGTGTCGGGATTGGTGACAATCGCCCGGGCGATGGCGACGCGTTGTTGTTGGCCGCCGGAGAGTTCGGCGGGGGTGTTGCGTTCCTTCTCGGGCATGCCGACGCTGGCCAGGGCGGCGCGGGCGAGTTGGTGGCGCTGCTTGCGCGGATAGCCGCGGTACAGCAAGGGCAGTTCGACATTTTCCAGCGCGGAGGTGCGGGCCAGCAGGTTGAAGCCCTGGAAGATGAAGCCCAAGGCGTGGCGGCGCAGCAGCGAGCGCTGGTCCTGATTGAGGGTTTCCACCCGGATGCCTTGGAAAAAATAATTGCCGGAGGTCGGGGAGTCGAGGCAGCCTAACAAATTCATCAGGGTCGATTTGCCTGAGCCGCTGGGGCCCATGACGGCGACGAACTCGCCGCGCGAGATGGTTAGGTCGATGCCGCGCAGGGCCTCGAATGCGGCATCGCCGGCCCCATAGGTTTTGGTGAGGTGGCGCAATTCGATGAGAGCTTGCGGAGGCATCAGGTGGTGGCGGGTTTGACGCTGACGATAACCGGCATGTCGGCAGTGAGGTTGTCGCCGGAGATTTCGGTGACCCGGCCATCGGTGATGCCGGTGTGGACCAGGACTTCGACCGGAGTGCCATCCTTGAGAGCCCAGACGCGGGGGCCACTGGCGCTGGGGCTGGCTTTGGGCGGCGGGGCGTTGCCGCGCCCCCAGCGCCGGCCGCCGCCGGGCGAGAGGCTTTGGACCAGGGTGCGTTTGGTGTCATCGGGTTTGCCGATATCGGCGGCGGTGACCGGATCGAAGCGCAGGGCGGCGTTGGGGATGAGCCAAATGTCCTTTTTGTTGGCGATGGAGATATCGACCGTGGCGGTCATGCCGGGGCGCAGCGACAGGTCCTCGTTGGCCACAGCCAGTTCGGTGCTGTAGGTCACGACGCCGCTGTTGGCGGCGGCTCCATTGTTAGGGGCGGTGGTGCTGCCTGCGGCGCCGAAGGAGACTTTTTTCACGGTGGCGGTGTAGGAGCGGGTGGGCCAGGCATCGACGCTGAAGGTGGCGGCTTGGCCGACGGCGACGCGGCCGATATCCGCCTCGGCGACGGCGACGACGAGTTCCATTTGTTTAAGATCCTCCGCGATGGTGAAGAGGGTGGGGGCAGTGAACGAGGCGGCCACGGTTTGGCCGACTTCGATGGAGCGGGAGAGCACGATGCCATCGACGGGTGAGCGGATGATGGCCTTTTCCAGATCGCGTTCGAAGGAACGCACTTCGGCCTCGGCCCCGGCGACGGCGGCCCTGGCGCTTTCGAGATCCGCCTTGGAGCGGTCGACGGTGGCGAGGGAGGTTTCCATGGTGGCCTTGGAAGGGGTCTTGCCGCCGCTGAGCAGGTGGAGTTCCTCTTGGCGGGCATAGGACGCCTCGCTTTCGCGCAGGGTGGCCTGCGCCTGGCTGACCTTGGCATTGGTGGCGAGCAAGGCGGCGCGGCTGCGTGCGGTTTGCTGGTTGAGTTTGGAGGTTTCGAGTATGGCGAGGGTTTGGCCTTTTTTCACCACATCATTGGTGTCGACCAAGACTTCCTGAGCGGTGCCCGACAGCTCGCTGCCGATGATCACCTGGTTGGTGGGGGCGAGGTTGCCGGCAGCGGTGATCACCAGTGAAATGTCCCCGCGCTTGACCGACTCGGTGACGTAATCCGGCCCCGCCGCGGTGGGGCCGTTGCGGGAGCGGTAGTAGAAAACGCCGCCGAGGATCGCGGCACCCAGGATGGTGATGAGCAGCCATTTGCGCAGCGGGCGGGAGGCGCCGCGTTGGACGATGGCAGCGAGGTTTGGAGTGGCTTCTGGAGAAGATGTCATGGTTGTTAGGGTGGTGGGGGCCTCAGCTGGCGGACCAGCCGCCGCCGAGGGCTTGATAGAGGCGGATGTAGGCGGTGGCGCGGTCGGTGCGGGTGGCGAACAGGCTGTCTTCCAGGCCCAGCAAGGTGCGCTGGGTGTTGAGCACATCGAGGAAGTCGATCTCGCCGGCTTGGTAGCGTAGTTGGGCGAGGGTGTCGGCCTCGCGGGCGGCGACGGTGGCTTTCTCCAAGCTGGCCAAGCGTTCGGCGCTGCGGCGGCAGGCGATGAGGGCGTCTTCGGTTTCGGCCAGCGCGGTGAGCACGGTGGCGCGATAGGCGTGGACCGCCTGTTGCTCGGCGGCGGTGAAGGCCTGGATGTTAGAGCGGATGCGTCCGGCGTCGAAGATCGGGCTGGTGATGCCGGCGAGGGCGTTGGCGCTGGTGGTTTGGGGGTTGAAGATTTTGCCGGCGCTCAAGGCGGTGAGGCCGAGCGAGCCGGAGAGGTTGAGTGAGGGGAAGCGCGCGGCATCCGCGGCACGGGTGTAGGCGGCGGCGGCCAGCACTTGATAGCCGGCGACCCGCACGTCCGGGCGTTGGCGGAGGGTATCGGCGGGAATGCCGAGGGCGAGGCTGCGGGCGGGATTGGGGATGCCCCTGCTGTTAGATGAGAGGGCTGCATCGAGGCTGCCGGGCGGGCGGCCGGAGAGCAGGGCGAGTTGATTGCGGGTTTGGGCGGCGGTTTGCTCCAGGGCGGGGATACCGGCGCGGGCTTGTTCGAGGCTGCTGAGGGCCTGACTGGCTTCGAGGGAGTCCGCCTCGCCGGACTGTAGTCGCCAGCTGGCGAGTTGGGCGGTTTGTTCGCGGGTTTTCACGTTGCGTTGCAGCACTTCGAAGCGTGCCTCGGTGGCGCGCAGGCTGGTGTAGGCGATTGCGATTTCGGCAGCCAGCGCGGCTTGGACGGAGTGTGCGGTTTCCGCGGCGGCGCCGAGGTTGGCGGCGGCGGCGGCCACCGCGCTGCGGCGTTTGGAAAACAGATCCACCTGCCATGAGGCATCGAGGCCGGCGGAATAGCCGGTGGTCGAGACGGTGGTTCCCGGGTCGCTGTGGAGCGAGCGGGTGCTGGTGGCAGCCGAGCCGTCGAGCGAGGGGAAAAGCGAGGCGCGCTCCGCATCGCGGCGGGCCCGTGCCTCGCGGACGCGGGCGGCGGCGACCGCGACGTCGGGGCTGGCCTTGAGGGCGTCGGTAATGACCTGGGTGAGCAGGGGGTCGTCGAAGTGGTTCCACCAGCGGGACAGATCTTGCGTTGGTGAAGCGAGCGGAAACCCGCCGGCATGCTTCCAAGTAGCGGGCAAGGCCATGGTGGGCGCGGTCTGGGGCGCGTTGAGGGAACAAGCACCCAGCCCGAGCAGAAGCAGACTTGAACAGAGCGGCAGGCGGGAACGGGACATGTTGAATTCGAAGGGCGCACCAGCCATGCCGTTGGCGAACGGAATCAACCCTGCCATGGCACGCTGGAATGAGCCCATTACAACGTTGCGCAGGCCCGTGGCCTTTCAACCCGCCCGTGATTTCCGGCGACAAGCGCCCGCCGCCGAAGATGTCGTACACGTTGAGGAGAGTGGGCCCTGGTGGCGCAATGCAAGGTGGGCACGGCCACAGCGCGGCGGCCTGAGAATGCCGGTTGGTGGCAGTGCTGGCAGTGGGCTTCAGTGTCCCGGTGGTTGATGCCGGCGGATTCGCATCGCGGAATGGCGGATTTTGATTGAGCAATGCGACGGGGTGGGCTGTGAATGGACTGGTGAGCACGCAGCAGCCCCACAATGTGTTGTCCCGGCCGGCGATGGCGGGGGAGTTGGTCCCGGCGGATTATTTCCGGCGTCTGGAGCGCGCCGAGTTGTGCCGCGACGGGCGGCCACTGGAGGTGGACCTTGGTTGTGGCGACGGGTCGTTTTTGCTGGAAATGGCGCGGGAGTTTCCGGAGCGGGATTTCATCGGGGTGGAGCGCTTGTTAGGCCGGGTGCGCAAGGTGTGCAAGAAATTGACACGCAATGATCTGGGGAATGGGCGGGTGCTGCGCTTGGAGAGTGCTTACACGGTTGAGTGGCTGCTGCCGGAGGCGAGCATTGCGCGCTTGCACTTGTTGTGTCCGGACCCGTGGCCGAAGCTGCGGCACCACCGGCGGCGGCTGGTGCAAGTGGGGTTTTTGGAGGGGGTGCGGCGGGTGTTGGTGCCGGGCGGCGAATTTTTGTTCATGACCGATCATGAGGAATACTTCGAATGGGCGGGCGACAAGGTGGCGGAGTGTGGCGGGTTCGAGCGTTTGGAGTGGGCGGGCGAGGCGTTTTTCTATCCCAAGACGGATTTCCAGCGGCAGTGGGAAGCCGAGGGCAAGACGATGTGGCGGCTGCGCTGCCGCACGCCGCTTGCGAATTCGCCGACATCCCATTCATTGTTTCAATGACTCGGTGCGGCGCTTGAGGCGCCGCACCGAGTGGTCCACAAATCCTTCCAGCAGCAAGTCGCCCGCCTGGTCGATGGTTAGGGTGACTGCGCCGCTTAGTGCTTGGTCGAGCACCTCAATGCCGCTGGCGCGCCAGAACGCGGCTTGTTGGGCGTTGAGCCGTTCTGCGGCTGGAAACGGCTCGTTGGAGGCGATGATCGCCAGGGGCCGCACCCGTTCGAGAAACGCGTCGCACAGGGAGAGGTCGCTTTGATGGTGGCCGGCGATAATCACATCGGCGCTGAGGTCGCGCGCGCCATCTAACATTTTAAGCTCGGTGCCCATGCCGGCGTCGCTGGTGAAGAGGATTTTCCAATTCCGCCAGTGGAGCCGATAGATGGCGACGCGGTCATCGGCCAGCGTGACCGGGTTGTGCGGGTCGGGTGCGTAGAGGATTTCGAGGCGGGCGCCATCCGGCATGGGCAAGGCGGTGGTGGTAGTGGCGGCGGCTTGGAGGGTGCGGATGCCGGCGGTGGGGGCGTGATTGAGCCATGCCTGATAGGTCGGGCTGCGCGAGCGTGCCACCGGGAGCAAGGCTTGGCGGATGGGAAAGGCGGCCCAGACTTGGGCGCCGCCGCCGAGGTGGCGGCCATCGGGATGGGTGAGCACCACCGCATCCGGGGTGACGCCGAGTTGCCGCAGGGAGGGCATCACGCGACGCTTGAAGCCGGAGCGGTCGCCACAATCGAACAACAGCGCGCCATCGGCACCTGCGGCAAAGCATGCGGCGGCGGCACCGTAGTCCAGGGCGTAAACCAGCAGGAATGGTTGGCCGTGGCCGCGGATGCTGAAATGGCCACCGGGGATGGCGGCCAGGGTGGTGGCGGTGGCGACGCAGGCGTTGGCCACCACGGCATTGGCTTGATTGAGCCAGCCGGCGGCGCGCGGCGCGATGGGATGCAGTGCGGTAGCCAGCAACGCCACTGCTAACAGCACGAACACCAGCGGCATCAGCGCCAGATTGGCCACAATGGCAATCGGGGTGATGAGGCCGAAGTGATAGGCCGTCAGCGGGGTGGAGCCGAGCAATGCGGCGAGCGACACGGCGAGCGATTGAGCCAGGTTTCTGCGGCATTTGAGCCGGCGTTTTTGCCAGCGGGTCATGAGGGTGGTGGGCAGATAGAGTTCGGGCTGGGCGAGCCAGGCGAAGTAGCGGGAGGCCCAGCTCGTGCCGAGGGCGATGGCGGCCACCACGCCATAGGAGAGTTGGACGCCCGGCTGAAACAGCAGGTTGCCATTCCACAACAGCACGACGAACAACACCAAGCCGAGGGCGTTGAGCAAGTCCGGCCGCCGCCGGAACACAAAGGCCCCTAAAAACACCGAGGCCATCCAAGCGGAGCGCAGTGCCGGCGCGCTGTTGCCTGAAATCCAAGTGTAGCCGAAGATGAATGGCAACAACACCAGCACCGCCCAGCGGCGCGGCACCCCCGCCATCCGCAGCAGCAACCAGGCGATGCTGGCGACCATGGCCACATGCATGCCGCTAACCGAAAAGATATGCAGGGTACCGCTGTTGCGGAACACCGCGATCAATTCATCGGCATCCGGCGGGATGTCGCCGATGACCACTGCCCGGATGACCATGGCCGCTTGCGAATCGTCCGCCAAGCCGGCTGTCACCGCGGTGCGGAATGCCAGCCGCAGGCGGGCCCCAAACGCTGCCAGGCGGCCGGTGGTCACTTCGCTGTTGCCCGGGGCGGAGTGAAACACGGCGGCCACGCCCTGGCGGCGCAGCCAAGCGCCGTGATCGAACTCGCCTGGATTGCGTCGCACCGGCAGCGGCAGGAAATTGCCCCGTGCCCGCAGCCGGGAGCCGGCCACCGGGGTTTCGCCATGGCCTTCCCACCAGACTTTAGCACCGGTTTGGGGGCCGCTGCGGAGCCTGGCCGGCGCGACCCATGAGCCGTTGTCGCCTTTGCCATCTGCCAACGCCTGGCCATCCACCAGTCCGCCGCCGGACTCCACCAAGGCCGTGGCGGCGTGTTCACGCTGGTGGTTGCGCCCGGCAAAAACGCCCACGCTCAGCCCGCCGCAAAGGGCCCAAGCCAAGCCGCGCCGCCAGTTGCCCAACCAGACGCCGAGCCCCCCGAACGCGCCTGCGGCCAGGAAGCCGGCGGTGAGGGACTGATTGGCCAGCACGAGGCAGCCAGCCATGGCCAGCGCTGCGGCAAACACCGGTTGGCGTGCGAAAAACGCGGTGAGTCCCGCACGCATAGCTCAGGCGATGCCCCACGCACGAAGTTTGTGGCGGGCATTGGCCGAGTGCCGGGTTTCTGGAAACTCCTCGATGACCTGCTGCATAATCGAGACGGCGGTGGTCCGGTCATCGCGGTCCTCGTCATACAGTTCGGCGAGTCGGAATAACAAATAGGCGGCATCGTTGACTTGCCATTCCTGGCTTTCCAAAGCGGTGCGCAGGGTGTGAATCGCGGCCTCGGGGTTTTCCTGATGCGTGCGTTGGATGCGTGCGATTTCCACCCAGGGCAGGCGGTTGAGTGGCTCGTTGGCTGCGGCCGCTTTGAACGCTTCGATGGCCTCGTCATATTCCCCTTGCGCCACCAGCGAGCGGGCGTCGTGCATGGCGTCTTTCTCAAGCAGTTCCCCGCTGTCATACACCAAGTGGGCAATGCGATGGGCGAGCATCGGCAAGACCAGCGTCACAAACAAAATGCCCACCAGGCCGGCCGTCAGAAACGTCAGCAAGATGCCGCCGAAGGTTTTTTCGCCGGCCTTGCCTTCGGCCTCGCTCTTCAACTTGGCGATCTGTTGGTCGTTGTCCTCGTCGCGTTCCGGGCTTTTCTGCAGCTGCTCGATCTCGCGGCTGATGCTGTCTTGTTCATTAACCGCAGCCTTGTAGTACAGGAAGCTGCCCAGCACCAGCACGGCAAGAATGAGGTAGGAAATCCATTTCATGGGGGCAGGAGTCTGTCACAGCGGGCGGGAGGAAAAAAGGCAAATCCGCAGAAAATCACCTTCGTCGCGCATTGCGGCCCTCATCGATGAGTTTCCAAAAGTGTTTGGATTGGGCCAGCGCCTCGTCTTCCGCCATCGGCATTTTCGAGCGGAACAGGAAATCTGAAAACGTCCCTTTGTGCAACAGGCGGTGGACCACCACCGCGCCGCTTTTCACCTCGAAGTAAAACCGGTAATCCTTGGCCCGAAACCGGTACAGCACCTTGCCATCGCGGCTGATCTTGCCAAAGCGCACGCCGTCGAGGTTGTCCAGATCGGTCTCGGAAACGCGGAACGAATCGAGCAAGTCGAGTTGCTCGAGGGTATCCAAGCGGGAGATTTCCGCGGCACTGATTTCATTGAAGACGATCTGCAACACGCCGCTAGTCTACGGGGGCGACGGGGTCCTGCAAAGCCGAAACCCCAAAATTCCGCTGCGTGCGCCGATTGTCACTGGCAGGCGCAGATTCGGATTGGAATGCGGCCGGTTTGGCTGTTGAGTGGCGCGGCGAGCATGCGTTGTTTTTATTCTCAGGATTTGGAGCTTGAACTGCCCGTGGGACATCCGTTTCCGATGGACAAGTTCCGCGTGTCCAAGGACATGCTGGTGGAGGGCGGCATTCTCAAGCCCGACGAGATCATCGAGGTGCGACCGGTGGCGATGCATCACCTGTGCCGCGTCCACGCCGCCAGCTACATCGCCAAAATCGAGAGCGGTGCCTTGGACCGCAAGGAGCAGATTGTGCTCGGCTTACCCGCCTCGCCGCACTTGTTCAAGCGCAGTGCCACCGAGGTGGAGGCCACCCGGTTGGCCTGTCACGCCGCTCTGGCCGAGGGCGTCGGGGTGTGTTTGGCCGGCGGCACCCATCGCGCTTTCCACGGTCATGGTGAGAGTTTCAGTGTGTTCAACGACGTCGCGGTGGCGATCCGCGATTTGCAGGACCAGCAGCCGAACATCAAGATCATGGTGGTGGATACCGCCGCCCACCAGGGCGACGGCACCAATGTCCTGCTGGCCGGGGATCCGCGGGTGTTCACCTACTCCATTCATGTGCCGGCAAGCTTGCTGGCGCGTGACACCCACGGCTCGTTGGATGTGGAAACCATCCGCTACGTCGAGGGCGAGATGTATTTGAAACAATTGTTCGCAACGCTCGCTGGGGCGCTGGATGCGTTTGCGCCGGATTTGGTGATTTGGATTTCCGGAGCCGACACGCACCGCAATGACCGGGTGGGCCACATGCATCTAGCCCTCAAGGACATCCAGCGTCGCGATGAGGTATTGCTCGGCGCGTTGATCAGGAACCGCATTCCGGTGGCCGTGCTTTACGGCGGCGGCTACAACCGCCAGCCCGAGTTGACCGCCAAGCTGCACCGCAACACCATCGCCACGGCCAAGAAACTCGCCGCCGCGCACCGCGGTTTGTGAGACCGGGGGGGAAGGTCGATAATTCTCGGGCTTGACGGTGCGCCCCGGCGCTGCGGAAACTCGGGCATGGCATGGCGGATCGAGCAAGCAGTGATTCGGGGTGATATCGACAACACCGTCGAAGGCCGCACTACCGGCACCATCTGGCTGGCGGGCTGCGACGCCCCACTGCACTTGTCGCTGGATGGCGATTGCTGGCGCGATCTGGCCGGCACCCGGCTGCACTTTGAAAACCCCGCAGCACGCCCCGGCCCGGAAACCGCCGGCTTGGCCGTGGACCAGTGCGGGGTCATCGGCGACATGACCGCGTCGCGTAAAGTCAAGCTCCCGCTGGTCAGCGACGAGCAGTTTGAGACTGGCTGCCGCGACCAACAGGAAATCCCGTTTGAGTGGCGCAACACCCTGTACCTCGAATGGTTCGACGAATTCAACGGGCGGGTGGTCATCGAGGCATCCACCTTCACCCTCACCATCTCGGCCTACGAGTGGCAACTCGACGAGGATGCCGAAGTGGCGCAGAAACTCGCCAACTTGCATGCGATGCGGGATTTCATGGCGCTGGTGATCCAACGCCGCGACGTCGATGCGCCCGGTGCCGAGCCGGTCGGTGAACTCGATGAATTCGCTTGGGAAGAACGCCTCAAGGAAAGCGACCGGCTCACCGATGCCTATCAAGAGGTGCTCGAGAAATATGCGGATGACGACGATAGCGAGCGCAAGGAAGCCTTCGTCATGGGCTGGGATGGACTGCTCGATGCCTTGGCCGAACGCGATGAGGCCGCCGCCGTGGGGGATTTCGACGATGAGGATGACGATGACGACTCGCTGCCGGGCCATGGCTTCGACGACGACGACGACGAGGATGACTTCGAGGCCGGGTTTGGGGACAGCGGCGAGGCGGCGGGAATTGCCTTTGATGATAGTGCCAGCCACCCCCTGCAAGCCAGCGCGCAGGCCGTGGCCAGCCAGGCGATGGACTTGATCGAGAACGATGACGGCCCCGGCTCCCCCTCGTATTTGCTTGTCACCAACCTCCTCCAGGTCAGCGGTAAACTCGCCGGCGCGCTCAATGGCCACGGCAGCGGCTATCAACCCGAGGCCGGTTTCGTGCTGGCCGTGCTCAAACGTTGCCTCAATTGGCTCAACGAAGCGTTGGGCGCCTGTCAGGAATTGTATGAAGCCACCGACGATCCTGCTAAACGCGCCGGCTTGAAAAAATTGCAGGCTGCGGCGTTCCAGATCCGCGACCAAATCGTTGGGCTCCGCCATAATTTCAGGAAAACTTAATCATTGCGTTGCCATGGCGATGATGCTACTTGATGCCTGCGCCCATGAAATCAATCCTACTAATCGCTGCTGTTGCTGTCGCCACCGCGCTCAGCTCGTGTAACACCATGATCGGCCTGGGCCGCGATATGCGGATGGCGGGTGATGGCGTGGAAAAAGCTGCCAATAAGTCCCAAGGCAGCAAGGGCGGCGGCGGCGATACTTCCGGCGCCCCGGTGTATTGACCCGGGGGGGCACGCTGTCTAACTGATGGAGCGCTGCTGCTGCCGCGCCGCGCGCAAGGCCGTGGTGGCATAGATGGCGATGGCGAGCCAGATGACTGCGAACGACAGCAGGCGGGCCGGCGTCATCGGCTCGTGGTAAAATTTCCACCCAATGAGGAATTGCAGGCTGGGGCCAAGGAATTGGAGGATGCCGAGGGTCGAGAGGCGGAGGCTGCGGGTGGCATGGCCGAAGCATAGCAACGGGAGGGCGGTGGCCACCCCGGTGCCAACGACCAGCAGGGCATGGCCGGGGCTGCTGCCGAATGCCGCCGCCGGGGTGGGGCTGCTGACGATCAGCCAAACCAGCGCAAGCGGCGCCAGCAGCGCGGTTTCCGCCGTGAGCCCGGCCAGCGCGCCGAACGGGGCGCGCTTTCTAACAACGCCGTAGAGGGCGAAGCTGAGCGCGAGGACGATGGCGACCCATGGGAAACGGCCGAGGGCGGGGATTTGCAGGGCGACGCCGCCCAGCGCGAGGGCGATGGCGGCGAGTTGGAGGCGGCTGTGGCGCTCGCCAAACCAGAGGGCGCCGAAGAGCAAGTTGAAAAACGGATTGAGATAGTAGCCGAGCGAGCTTTCCAGGATGCGTTGGTTGAGGGTGGCCCACACATAGAGCAACCAGTTCGACGATAGCAACAGCCCGGAGAGCAATTGCCAGGCCACGGCGTGTGGCGCGCGCAACGCGGTGAGCAATTGGCGGCCCTCGCCGCGCCACCACAGGATGGGCAGCAACAGCAGCAAGGACCACAGCATGCGCTGCGCGACGATGGCGGTGGGCGGCAGAAACGCCAGTTGTTTCCAATAGATCGGCAACACGCCCCACATGAAAAAGGCGGCAAGCGCCGCGAGCACGCCAGGGCGGGAGGGATTCATTCCAGCATGTCGCGGGTGACGATGTAATTGGCGGCGCAGCGCGGGCATTGCACCGTGATCGAGTCCGCGCCGTGGAACAGTTCATCGAGGCGGTGCTTCCACCCCCCAAGCACCGGCAGAATGCGCGTGAGGTCACAGCCGCAATGAAACCGGAAACGGCGGGTTTCTAGCAACTTGGTTTGTTCATCGGCGTCGAGGGTGGCCACGCTCGTCTCATCCAAGGCGGCCAGCCATGCCAGGTCACAATCCGGCTGTGCGGCCACCAAGGCGAAGGATTCATCCTCGAGGCGGAAAGCGCGGGCGGGGCGTTGTTCGGATTGCGCGTAGAATTGCGCCAGCCAGCGCACCGGATCGGTGCCGTCCACTTCCATGGTGGAGAGGCGGGGGGCGATGCCTTCGATGCTGGTGGTTTGGGAGTAGAAATAGTTGCGATCCGGTTCGCGCACCCCTTCGGTGAAGATGCGGCCGGTGACGGCTTCTGCCAGCGAACCGCCGGTGACGAAGAGGTTGATGCGTGGCGCGCGCAGGTTGACGGTCCAGGCGAGGGTCTCCGCCCACGGCCGGGCGACGAGGTGCAGGCTGAGGATGGCCAGCGCGTCCTTGAGCATTTGGTCGAGCTCCGCCGGCGGACGGATGGCATGCTGCATGAGGTGCAGATAGTAGTCGGTGTAAAGCGGCGTGAACTGCCCGCGCACCAGCAGCGCGTTGCGGTGGCGCACAAAGACGGATTCAATCGTGGTGAATTCTTCCGGGGTGACCATGATGGCAAAGGGTGGTGTGGGGCGGCGGGCCATGACCGACAGCGGCGGCGCCGCAGCCCGCAATCCAAAGTCGGAATCCCGCTATGAAGAGGGAAACCACAGATTGTGGCGACGGTGACAGGCCGCCGCCGCAATGCTTGTTAGGCGCCGGGCAGTTCGATGAAGCCCTCGAGTTTGCGGATGCGGGTGGGGTGGCGCATCTTGCGCAACGCCTTGGCCTCGATCTGGCGGATGCGTTCGCGGGTCACTTGGAATTGGCGGCCCACTTCCTCGAGGGTGCGGCTGTAGCCGTCCTTGAGGCCGAAGCGTTGTTCGAGCACTTCGCGTTCGCGTTCGGTGAGGGTGTCCAGCACGTCCTTGATCTTGTCCTTGAGCATCGAGAAGCCGGCTTCTTCCATCGGGTTGTCGGCGGACTTGTCTTCGATGAAATCGCCGAACGAGGTGTCGTCGGAATCGCCGACGGGGGCCTGCAATGAGATCGGCTGTTGTGCCATCTTGAGCACGGCTCTAACGCGTTCGACGGGGAGGTGGATTTCCTCGGCGATTTCTTCGGGTGAGGGTTCGCGGCCGTATTCCTGCACCAATTGCTTTTGCACCCGCATCAGCTTGTTGATCGTCTCGATCATGTGCACCGGAATGCGGATGGTGCGCGCCTGGTCGGCTATCGAACGGGTGATCGCCTGGCGAATCCACCAGGTGGCGTAGGTCGAAAACTTGTAGCCGCGGCGGTATTCAAATTTTTCGACGGCCTTCATCAGGCCCATGTTGCCTTCCTGGATGAGGTCGAGGAACGAGAGGCCGCGGTTGGTGTATTTTTTGGCGATGGAAATGACCAGGCGCAAGTTGGCCTCGACCATTTCGGTTTTGGCCTTGAGGGCTTCCTTGAGCCAGTGGCGCAGCAATTTGTAGGCGCTGTTGAACGATTCGGTGGTGTGCCACGAGCGTTGCTGGAGTTCGCGCAGTTTGGTGATGAATTCCTTGTCATTGGCATCCGCCTCGACCCGCCGGTTGTATTTCCAAAACTTTTGTTGGTAGTCATCGACTTGCTCGCAGAAGTCTTCGATGACTTTTTGTTTGTAGTAGAAACGGGTGTAGTGGCGGTTGAGCGTCTGGTTGTTCTTTTCAAACTCCTCTTCGAGTTTCTTGCGGCCGCGCGGCGCCTTGGCGCTGAGTTGGCGGAAATAGTCGTCGTTTTCCTGATGGAGTTGCTTGAGGTGTTCGCAGAGTTTGGGCAGCCCCTTCATGTAGCGCTCGCGGGACTCGATTTTCTTGTCGAGGATCACCCGGTCGAAGCGTTCCTTGCCTTTGACGAGCTTGTCCGCCAGCTCGATGTAGGAATCGGCCACAAAGCCGAACATGTTGAGATGGCGGGCGACTTCGGTTTCCGCGTCTTCGATGCGCTTGGATATCTCCACTTCCTGCTCGCGGGTGAGCAGCGCCACCTGGCCCATTTGCTTCAGATACATCCGCACCGGGTCGTCGAGGATGTCGAGCTTCTGGTCGCCCTTGGAATCATCCTCATCGCCGTCGGCCTCATCACGCTTCTTGTCCTTGTAGCGGTCCACCTCGGAGGCGTCAATGACGTCAAACTCCATCTGGCGGAGGCGGTCCATGATGGCCTCGACGTCCTCCGGGTCGACCAGGTCATTGGGCAGGATTTCGTTGATGTCGTCGTAGGTGAGGTAGTCCTGTTCCTTGGCGAGCTTGATGAGTTCGCGGATCTTCTCCTGAATCTCCGGCGTGTCGATGCGGCGCTTGGTGCCTGTGCTCGCCGGCTTGGCCGTGGGTTTGACCTCCTTGACCTCCGGCTTGGGCGCGACCACCGGTTTCTTGGAACTGGCAGCCTTGTGGCTCTTGTTAGGACGGGCGGGGCTGGCGGCCGCCTTTGCCGGCGGGGATGCCAAAGCAGCCGGCGGGGACACCGGAGCAGCGGGGGTCGTGGCCCCCTTGGCCGCGCCGCCAGCCGCGGGCTTGGCTGGCGTGGCAGGTTTGGCTGACTTGGCTGGCGTGGCAGACTTGGCTGGCGTGGCTGGCGTGGCAGCGCCAGCCTTGTCGGCTTTGGGTGTAGCGGTTTTGGGCGGGTGGGCTGCGGCGGCTGCTGGTTTGTCCTTGATTGGCAGGGGTGCGGCGTTCTTATGCGGAGCTTTCACAGGGTTGGCGGCAGGGTTGGATGTGGGTGGTGGGGTCGCAGGCTCGGCTGCGCCGTCTCCTGATTCCGCGCTCATGGCGGCCGCGGCGTCGAACCCGGCCGACTGCTCGGTGACGAGCTCCGATCCACCGCCGTGGGCTGGTTGCGGGTCGATTTGAAGAACCCCGGTGGCGGGCGGGTTGGGCGGAGTGGTGGCGGGAGCGATGGTGGGCAGCATGGAGTGGAAAAAAGAAGAGAGGCGCTGGACTCTGGAATGAGGCTACAATTCACCCATTATGGGGCAACGCCGGCATGCCGTGAGCGGTGAGAATGAAAGGGCCTAACCGGATGGCGTCAAGTTTTTATTGGTAATTTTTTGAGATTGCGCTGCGGAGGGCGGGGATTGGGGGATTTTAGGGGATTTTGGCATTTGCGGTTTGCAAGTGGCCGGGGGCGGGTTACGACTCGGCTGGTTGCATTGCGATGCGGCCTGCGAAAGTCGCGCCGACCTGCCGAACTCCCATGCCACGCCTCCTGGATGAGCCCAAACCGCGCCGCCCCGCCTATTTTTGGTGGTTGCTGGCCAATGCCTTGGCGCTGTGTTTTGCGGTCATTAGCTGGGCGGTGTGCCTGCATGTGTTTCGCAATATCGAGATTCCGAGGAATTATGAAATCCTCCGCAAGCTGCACCGGCTGCCGGTGCTGCAAGCCTACTCGGTGTTGGAGGTGCCCAACGGCACGGCGCTCGGACCCAAGGAATTGTACCAGAAGTTTTTCGGCTTGGCACCGAAGGATGTGGAGCGTGTCAACACCCTGTTGATGCGGAATTATCTGACGAATTTCGCGCGGCCCTTACTGCTGACGTATATCGAGGGGGACTATCAGGTCGCCAAGGTCCGCCACCTCGGCACGGCCGATTTTTGCAATCCGGGCTTTGTGATTCGCGCCCAGGCTCTGGTCAAACCCGACGAGTTTGCCGCGGCTGCGCCGTATCCGCTGCACCTTGAATATGTGTTTCCGACCAGCGACGTGGCGGCGGCGGCGTTCTTCAAAAGCGGGGATGTGCTGGGGGTGAAAAAGAGCCCGAATTGCGCGGCGGTGGTGCATGTGTCCAAGCTCAGCGTGGAGGGCGAGGCGGTGCTGTTGCTCACGGTCATCCCGCTTGCCTACGGGCCTTACCAGATCGGCGCGGTGCGCTCCTTTGATATTCAGCCCCCGGAGCAGGTGCGGCCGGGGGCGACGTTTCCCATGTTGGGCAACTGAGCGGCCGGGCGGCCGGGTGGCCGGGCGGCCAGATGGCACGGGCTGGGCACGAGGGTCTTGCACTTGTGCCGCGCGGACCGATGCCGGGGACCTTCATGCTTTTCCGGCACCCATGATGCTGCGGAGCACCAGCATGCCGGGCAGGGACAGCGCGGGGCCGCTGTTGGGGGGGCGAATCCGTGGCTTGCCGGGGTGCGATGTTAGATCCTTAGCAGCCGCATCCACAGCCGCCGCCGCAACCAGCGCGTGGCGCGGGTTGCTTGGTGGACTTGCCGCTGCCCAGGATGCCGAAGCCGCCAAGGATGACGCGGCGGACCGCTTCGCCGGTTTCCGGGTGCCGGGTCAAGGGCGGGTCCTGCATGCTTTGTTTGAGTTCGAAATAGCTCGGGTCCTCGCCGGGCGTTTGGGGGATGGTGGCGTAAACGTAGGTGGTCATGTGAGGTGTGGTTAGGTTGCGCTTGGAGATTCCATGTGGCTTGAGCCGCCTGCGCCCGCTTTCGCGGCGTCGCGCCGGCCGTCGGCGTAGGCTTCGAAAACCCTTTTGATTTCGTCGCGCACGCGGCGGAACACGGCGAGTTGTGCTTCCTCGCCGCCAGGGGCGTTGGCCGGATCGTCGAAGCCCCAATGATGGCGGTTGAGTTGGCCGGGAAACATCGGGCAGGCCTGGTCGGCATTGCCGCACACGGTGATCACGGTTTCCACATCCAGTTGGAGATACTCGTCCAGATGCTTGCTGCGGTGGCCGGACAGATCAATGCCGATCTCGGCCATGGCCCGGATGGCGAGCGGATGGACGTGGCCGGCCGGCTTGGAGCCGGCGCTGCGCACGTCCAACAGGTCGCCTGCG
The DNA here is from genome assembly GCA_903934285.1 of Akkermansiaceae bacterium. Classification (GTDB taxonomy): domain Bacteria; phylum Verrucomicrobiota; class Verrucomicrobiia; order Verrucomicrobiales; family Akkermansiaceae; genus Luteolibacter. The sequence goes on from CAIZNN010000154.1 coordinate 69,013, forward strand.
GCATGGCGCAAGATGCCCTCGGCGAGGTGGCTGCGGCACGAATTGCCGGTGCACAGGATCAGGACGACGGGTGGGGTGGGTGGCTGCATGAATTGTGGGAATTGTGGCAATTGTGTTAGACCGGGTGGGGGCCGCATTGGCTGCTGCGGATTTTCCCCAGGCGTGCGAGATCGTCCTGGAAGACCTTGCCTCTGAAGATGCAGTCCTGCAGGCAGGCGAGGTTGGCCGCCAACTCCGGCCCGGGCTCGGCGGGCAACGCGTACACCCGCCACGTGCCGCGCACTTCGACCTCCACCATGGCGTGGCGGCGCAGGTAGGCGAGTTGCTGGGACGTTCTCACCGCGCCGATGCCGAGGACTTGCTCGATGTGGCACACGCATTGCGGCCCGATCCGCAGCAGGTTGAGGATGCGCAGGCGCTTCACGTCGCACAGGCACTTGTAGATCGCGACGACTTGCTCGGAATTGTTGCGCGTGGCAGGCATGGCGGAGGGGGTGTTTAAGCGAGAGATTAACTAAGCGCAAGAGGAAATAGTGATTTCGCGCGGAAAGTTTTTGAGTCGTGGCGGTTAACCTAGCGAGGCTTCGCCTCAGACCCAAGACCACAAGACCCAAGACGCAAGACGAAGAAATTTGACCTGACGACAACACATTCGTTTTTTCAAGGACTCTAGATGGGAAAAAGAGAAACCACAGATTACACGGATTCCACAGATAATGAATGAGTTATGAATTATATGGCAGACACCTTTAGGATGAGCCGAAGAGTAGATAGATTGCGGTCTTATTTTCCGTGTAATCCTCTTTAATCCGCGAAATTTGCCTGAGGTTGTTTGAATTGCAGCCAAACGCTGAGTTCTGGTCCCTGCCATTCGCGCGAGTGGCGGCGAGCCGCCGCCGCCGCCACGGCCTGCCGCGAGACGCGGCAGCTACTCGCCCGATGCGCAGTGGCCGGTCAAAACAAGTGACATTTCCCACGCATGGCTTACAAGAGTCGCCCGTCATGGTTGCCACCGCTGAATCAGTCTCGTCATGCGTTGCTCCGCTGGGTTCGTTCGGATTGACTCCGGGCGGCGTGGTGGTCTGCGAAGATCCGCAAGGCGTCGTGTGGCAGGCCTTTGCGGAGTCCGAACCGGCGGGACTCATTGCCCTCGGTGGCCAAGCCGCCGCACCCGGTGCCGACGCCGCATGCCTGTTTTGGAAATCGGTGGCCGACCACTTCATCCGCAGTCTGTGCCAAATCCCCGAAACTGGCGATGCGATCCCCGAGTTGCCGGCGCCGCCCGACGCCGCCACCCTCGCCACCTGGACGCTCAATGCGCCCCCGATGCGTGGCGCGGAATACCTCTCGCCTGACATCCTCCGCGGGCTGTGGGAGCGCCTTGTGGTGTGGACTCGCGCCCGGGTCGCCAGCGAGAAAAACATTGCCGCGTTCCTGCAGCGCCACGCCCCGGCCTGGTCGCGGGTCGGGCGCGTCACCCTGCACCTCGCGGAAAACAAGCACGACCCGGAGTGCCCGTTCGCCTTCATGGCCTCCTACGCCTCCGGCCTGTCGCAAGCCGGACGCCTCACCCAGTTGCCGCTCGGCAAGGCACTCCAGGAATTCAGTGGCGCGAAAAACAAACCCGCCTTGCTCAAACTGCTCACCCCGCTGCATGCCGCCGCCAAATCCTGCCCGCTGATGACCTCGCTGGTGGACTCCGGCGATGTCTTCCACCCGCTCGCCTGGACCCCGCAGGAAGCCTACGAATTCCTCCGCCACATCCCTGCCTACGAGGACGCTGGCCTGCTCGTGCGCCTGCCGAATTGGTGGCAAAAACGCGGCACCCGTCCGCAAGTCGCCGCCACCATCGGTGAAAAACATGGTGCCTCCTGCGGCCTCGACGCCATGCTGGATTTCAGGCTCGATGTGGTTGTTGACGGCCACAAACTCAGCGCCCGGGAAATCCAGGCACTGCTGCAAGGCGCGGACGGGCTCGTCTTGTTCCGCGGCCAGTGGATCGAAGTGGACCGCGAAAAACTCCAGCAAGCGCTCGACCACTGGCAGTCCATTGACGCCCGGGATGGCATTTCATTCATCGCAGGCATGCGCCTGTTAGCCGGCGCGCCCGCCGATCTCAAGGATGCCG
>CAIZNN010000155.1 GCA_903934285.1 Akkermansiaceae bacterium
TATAAAAACAATTAAATCGCTTGCCAGTAAAGATTTATTTTAATTCATTTTTTCAAAATGATGGCTACAAATGAAATCGAAAAAACGCGATCCACCTAGGGGAATAAGGGTTACGCGTCATTTAAGCCAAGAATGCCCGTCGTGAATCGCCTTGTCCTTTGCGGTCAATGCTTCACCGGAGCGGAGTTTCTCTAGGACGTTGTAGATTCCGGTTAGGGTTAGATCGGAGTATAACTCTTGCTGGCGCTTGCGGTGCGCGTCGAGCCGCTCGCCAAGGTCGCGGATGCGCTGCTTGAGTTCACTTTCTTCGAGGGCGGGAAACGGGAAGGTTTCGAAGCAGGTGGTCTTGACATAAACGGGAGTCGGTCCGAGTTGTGAGCCGATTGCCAGTGCCCATGAGACATGGCTCAAGGAAGAGAGCACCCCAAGCACAGCGGGGTCCGCATGCGCAATGTTAACGAGCTTGTGTTCCGGCAGGACCGATCCATCAATAAATACGAACACGCGATGCTTTGCGGTCTCGCTTGTTGAGATAAATCGTGGCAATCCGGTGAGCATGTTTCTCAGCTTGGGAACCGATTCGTTGAAATGCCACCAGTTGTCACGACGGGTTGCCCTCTTATTGTTGAGTCTTCCCGGTCTAACGTGGGTGTAAATCCATTGATAGATTTCTGGAAAGTTTTCGCGCACTTCGGATTCCGATAGGCCGAAGAGATCAATGACGTAATTTGTGCGGTTTGTTGAAGTGAGGTCGCTACCGTTAAGAATCAGTCTCAAATGCTTTTCGATTCCCTTGCGCCGTCCGTAACCGAGCAGATAAAGCTGGTCCGGCGGCACAAGAAATCCTTCACCACCGCGAATCACTCCATGGTTTGCTATGTCGGAGTTTGCTCTTAGAAAAATGCCGGAAGTTAGGTCCGCACCAATTTGAAGATTGGGGGCAATCACTCCCACTGCCCCTACCAGAGAAACTTCGTTCTCGCCGTCTTCTCGAGCTTGTTCTCCAATGACATTTTCGAGGATGCCTTCGGATTTTCCGGGTGCAGCAACGGTCATGGCAATACGGACTGCAGCCGCATCGACAGAATCAATCCACGGGTGATCGGGGATGGCGTAGGCGACATGTAGCGGCTTCTTGGCATCGGCCAAAAACGGCTCAAGCACACGACGGTTGAAAGTTTGGTGGATGGAATTGGTGGTGATGAAGCCGAAGCGTTTGGATTTGCCTTCACGCACTAATTCAGCGGCCTTGCGCCACCAATACATAACGAAGTCGGCAGACTCTGGCACGTAGCCTTTCCAAACCTTGCGCAAGGCTTCCACATAGCCATTGCCCAACGCCTCGCGCATTCGGGAAGCACCGATGAACGGTGGATTGCCGGTGATGTAATCGGCTTGCGGCCATTCGGCGCGACGTGGATTGGTATAATCGAACAGGGCACGTTGGGCGGAATCGTCGGGCACTTCCTTGCCGGTGATGGGATGCTGCTTGGTGGTGTAGCCGTCCCATATTGTTAGAATCTCGCCAGATTGCGGGTCACGCCGGGGAATGCGGGCGTCGTAGGCGAGCACGGCATCCTGCTCAAAAATGCTCTTGTCCTTGGGCAACAACGGGCGGTCGCCGGTATCAGCCTTGCCGGTGGTCTTGCGCTGCCACTGGAAATAGCCGATCCACAACACGAGCTGGGCGATGGCGACGGCCTGCTTGTTGAGTTCGAGGCCGATGAATTGCTCGGGGCGAACGCGGAAGCCATGCATTTCCATACCCGCGTCACCACCCAGGGCGGCAATGAGTTCTAACACCTCAGCCTCCAGCCGTTTCATGTGCTCCATGGTGACATAGAGAAAGTTCGCGGTGCCGCAGGCGGGATCGAGAATGCGCAGCTTGCACAGATGGCGGTGGAAAGTGATGACCTGTTGGAGGGCTTCGGCATGCCGCTTGTCGGATTCCTTGCGCAGGCGAACGGCCTCGGCTCCGAGTTGTTTCGCCTCGGCGGAAGCACCGGCGGCCAATTTTGCCGTGGCGTCGGCTTGCAGTTGATCGGCTTGCTCTTCGGCTTGATGGGCTTCATCATGAAGCGTGACGGCGGCCACGCGCACGGCATCCCATTCGTCGCGGAGCGGGCCGATGATGGTGGGGCGGATCAGGCGTTCGACATAGGCACGAGGCGTATATTCGGCCCCAAGCTTGTGGCGTTCACGGGAATCAAGGGCGCGTGTTAGAAGCGTGCCGAAGATGGACGGCTCGACGGCACTCCAATCTCTTGCCGCCGCATCCGTGAGCATGGCGAGTTGCGCGGCGGAGAGTGGCAAGGCGGTGGTGTTCTCAAACAGCCCGCCGTTGAAGCAGGCGATTTCCTTGAATAGCAGCGTTGAATACTGGGTGCCGGTGGCCATTTCCTTCCACAGGGCGGAGACCATTACCGGGAATCCTCGCGGGCTTTCCTTGACGTGAGCGAGCAAGGTTTTGAAACCGTCATCGGGCAACAAGCCCACATCCTCGGCAAACATGGTGAACAAACAGCGCTGGAGAAATCCGGCGATGACCTGCGGGGCGTGGCCATCGGATTCTAACGACTTGGCCAACACGGCGAGGCGTCCGGCGATGTCGCGGGTGACGGCGGCCGCAAATTTCGATGGGTCGAGCGAATGCGGATCGAGCCAGATTTTGCGCAGGCGCTCGCGGATTTCCGGGCGGTGAAGGTCCGGCAGGGTGATGCGGTGCGAGACCGGATCGGGGAAGCGTTCGTATTGGCCGCCGGTGCCGGTGAATTCGGCGTAAATGTCGATGGAGTGGCCGACGTCGCAGACGATCAGGAACGGCGGACGGCCTTCTTCGGGCGGCAGCGCGGTGATGTAGCCGCGTGCCTGGTGGAAGGCGCGTTCAAGCGCCTTGTCGAAAGCGACGCTGCCGCGCTTGCCGTGGCCGGTTTTCCCGATGGCGGCAGGGGGTGCAAGTGCGGCAGCGAGCGCGTTCTCCTCGCCGGGCGCATTGGTGCCCTGCTTGCTTTCCAGCACGAAGGAGCCGCGCCGGTAAAGGTCGATGAAGCCGGTGGTAGAGGTGCCATCGGGATTCTTGCGGGTGACGGCCATCTCAAAAACGTAGGTGTTGCGGGCGTTGTCGGGCGCGGTGGGATCGGGGCGCGGCAAATCGAGGAGGGTGCAAAGCTCGCACAGGAAACTTGTATAGTTAGCCCTCTCGGCGGCACCGGAATGTTCCCATCGTTCGATGAAGGCGGTGATTTGCTCGGGAGTGGCGTCGGGCATGGGGCGGCAGCGGTTGCGGTCCCAGCGGAGGGACTTTGCGCCGTCGGAGCCGTGAACAAATTCCAACAGTTCCCATGCGCGGAGGCAAGCACTATCCGACCCTGATTCTCTCCAACAAAAACCAATTGCTTTTTATTGTTGACCGCGCCCGCGCGGGTAGATAGACCCCGAATCAGGTCCAATGAAATCAATCCCCTTCGTGTTGGCCGCCGTCATGGCCCTTGTTGCATCCGTCCGTGCGCTGGAAGAAGCACCCGCATCCGGTGATCCCACGGTAGCTCCGGCCGCCTTTCCCGCCACCGCCCGCACATTTATTCCCAGTTCATTGGAAGTTCCGCTGTTCACTCCGCCGCCTCCACCGGTGCTGAAACGCCTCCCTGCCGTCCGCGTTGACGCCGCCGTGACCCTCCTTTCCAAAAACGCCCGCACTCTCACCCTTCAGCGCGGCGAAGCCTCAACCGCACCGGACCTGCCGCCGCCCCCGCCACCACCGCCCTATGTCGAGCCGCACCAACCCACCCCGGAGGAGATCGCGCAACACATCTGGCAACAA
>CAIZNN010000156.1 GCA_903934285.1 Akkermansiaceae bacterium
GCGGCGGTGAAAGCAACCACTGAGGCCACTGAGCACGGAAGAAATCTTCAATCAGTGGCATCAGTCTTCTCAGTCTTCATCAGTGGTTTCTTCCCCACGAGCTATCCCAACACTCCAATTTACCCCGGCTCAAATTCTTAATCCGTGTAATCGTTCGACTGAGCTCACGCCGAAGTCCTCTTCATCCGTGGTCATCTTCGTCCCGCATTACCATTCAAGCCCGCGAACCGCGCATAAATGTGCCAAATCATTTCCCGCCGGCATCAGGACCTGTGGAAATATTCCTGAATTTCATTCTTTGGGTGCAATCAGGCCTTGCGCATCGGCAATCCCGCGCGTAGGTCGGCGCGGTATGAATTCCCCCACCTCCCTCTCCACCCCGCCCCCGACCTTCACGCCCCCGTCCGGTTTGACCTCACTGGGGCTGGCACTCGATCTCGCGCCGCAAGCCTTCGGCGAGCTGCGCGCCACACATGAAGCGCAAGTCACCCCGGCTGAGCTGCGCGAGCGCATGCTCGAGGACGGCTATCTTTACTTGCCAGGGTTGCTGGATCGCGAGCAAGTGCTCAATATTCAGCGCTTGGTGACCGAGCGTATCGCCCAAGGCGGCAACAGCCACTCGTCGCACGATCTCGCGCAAAACAACGCGCCGCTCGCCGAGTTGCTCTACACGGGCAGAATGATCGAGTTCTACGAGAAGCTCCTCGGCGGCCCGGTCAAACACTTCGACCACACTTGGTTCCGCGCCGTGGCCGGTGGCGGCAGCGGCACCTATCCGCATTGCGACATCGTGTACATGGGCCGCGGCACCTTCAACCTTTGCACCGCATGGGTCCCCATGGGCGACGTGCCGCTGGATGTCGGCGGTCTGATGGTTTTGGAGCATTCCCACCGCCAGGCCGCCACCCTGGCCAATTACCTCCAGCGCGACGTCGATGTGTATTGCACCAACCGCCAGGACGCACCCGATATCGAGTCCGGCGCCAAGACCTGGCAAGACTGGGACGGCCGCTTGTCGAGCGACCCGGTCAGCTTGCGGGCGAAACTCGGCGGCCGCTGGTTGAGCACGAATTTCCAGGCCGGCGACGTGCTGACCTTCGGCATGGGAACGGTTCACGCGAGCCTCGACAATCGCAGCAACCGGTTCCGCCTTTCCTCCGACTCACGCTACCAACTCGCCAGCGAGCCAGCCGATGAGCGATGGATCGGCGCCAATCCCATCGCCCACGGGCCCGCCGGCAAGATCGGGAAAATCTGCTGACGCCAGCCGCGGAGTGCCGGCACTCACAGGACTTGGCCGGCCTCGGCGCGGTGGCTGTCCATGCCGCCGGCCGCCGCCGGCGTGATTGCGCTCGAAACAAAATCCTTGGCATGGCGGTGCGGATCGGTTCTGCTCATGGCGCACAAGGTTTGTGTGAATCTTGCGGCCCCCCCCTCGCTACCCGACCCCTTATGAAACACCTGCACCTCCTGTCCCTGTTGTTCGCAACCGCCGCCCTCGGCGCGGCCCAATCCCCGCCCCCGGGCTTCACCGCTTTGTTCAATGGCACCGACCTGACCGGGTGGCGCGGCGGCGACACCGCCGACCACCGCCAGTTGTTAGCCATGCCCGCCGACAAGCAGGCCGGACTGCTGAAAGACTGGACGGCGGACATGCAACAACACTGGAAGGCCGTCGATGGAGAACTCCATAACGACGGCAATGGCAAGTACGCCACCACCACCAAGGAATACGGCGACTTCGAATTTCTGGTGGACTACAACATGGCATCCAAGGGCGACTCCGGCATCTACCTGCGCAACGTCCCCCAAGTGCAAATCTGGGACCCGGCCAACGAGGAGGCATGGGTCCACGGCGCGAAAAAAGGCAGCGGTGGCCTGTGGAACAACAGCCCCGGCACGCCCGGCAAGGACCCGCTGGTGCTGGCCGACAAGCCGGCCGGCCAATGGAATTCCCTGCGCGTGGTGATGGTTGGCGCCCGCGTCAGTGTCTGGCTCAACGGCCAGTTGACCGTCGACCACGCCATCCTCGAGAACTATTACGACCGCAACCTCGCCATTCCCAGCAAGGGCCCGATCTGCCTGCAGACCCACGGCGCCCCGATCCGCTGGCGCAATATCTTCGTCCGTGACATCGGCGGCACCGAAGCTAACAAATTGCTGGCGGCGCATGCCAACGCCGGCTTCCAGCCGATTTTCAATGGCAAGGATTTCGCCGGCTGGGCTGGCGAAATCGCTAACTATGAGGTGGTGGATGGCGCCATCCGCTGCCGGCCCAAACAGGGTGGCAATATTTATCACAAAACCGATCTGACCGACTTTGCGGCCCGCTTGGAATTCAAGCTGCCGCCCGGCGGCAATAACGGCTTGTGCATTCGCTACCCGGGCACGGGCAACACCGCCTACGACGGCATGTGCGAATGCCAGGTGCTCGATGACAATTACGAAATGGCGACCAAGAACCAAATCGACCCGCGCCAGGCGCACGGCTCGGCCTATGGCATGGTGGCGGCACAACGCGGCTACCAGCGGTCGATTGGCGAATGGAACTTCCAGGAAGTGACGGTGATCGGGCCGGTCCTCAAGGTCGAGCTCAACGGTTTTGTGATCCTCAACGCCGACCTCAGCAAGGTCGATATGGCGACGGTGATGGCACAGAGCCCCCACCCCGGCAAAGACCGCCGCAACGGCTTCTTCGGCTTCGCCGGACACAGCGACCCGGTTGAATTCCGCAACATCGCCATTCGCACGATCGAACCTAACAAGTGAACCTAAAAGGGAAATGGAAACGGTTGGGGTGGCGTTTTTTACCACAGATTTCACAGATTGAAGAGGATTACACGGAAAATAAGACCGCAATCTATCTACTCTTCGGCTCACCCTAAAGGTGTCTGCCATATAATTCATAACTCA
>CAIZNN010000157.1 GCA_903934285.1 Akkermansiaceae bacterium
ATGTGGATGGGGTGATGAATAATGGTACCTATTTCTTGAAAGCGCCGTCGTCGGAAATGGTGCTGCGCCAGGCGTTGAGCACGCCACGACCGAAATGGTCAGATTTCCAACAATATTTGTTGACTGCTCGTTGCAGGTTCGTCTATCAAGCTTGCACTCTTAATGAAAGCAACTTTATTCGTGTTCGTCGCCGTCATGGTCTTAGCCGCGTCCGTCCGCTCTCAGGTCACGGATACCGCCGATTCTCGTGAGCCCGCCGCAGGCCCAGTCGCCTCACCCGTCACCGCCCGCATTCTTGGCGATATTCCGGATGGCACACCACCACCGCCGCAGGCGCCCAAGCCCAAGTTTGTCATTTCTGAGAGAGACGTCCTTCAAACCACCACTCACGAGCAGGGAGGCAGGACGATCACCATCCGGAAAATCAAGCCCATCGCTCTCCCGCCTCCACCCGCACCGGTAGAGCAATCCATCGCCGAAGCGGACGGAGCGTTCAGCGCGAGACTCGCGGAATACCGGGCCGCCCATCCGAAATCGGGCCTGCTTTTTCTCGGTGCGACCGTCTTTCGCTCCAAGGATTCCCCGCCGCGCACCCTTGTCCGTTTCTGGCCAGAAATCCGGGGTGGGAGCATCTCATTTTGGTCCTCCGCCGACTTCGCGTTGATCGCGGGAGGAATCAACACCTTTGTCGATACAGCCGGTGACACCCACTCGATCTTCATGGGTTGGGGCAATGTGGACATCGACCGCATGACCGAATTGCTAGCTTCAAAGGGCCGGGAATACGACGCACCTGACATGCCTGACTTCCCCGATGGCATGGCCACTTTCAAGATCATCGGCGATCAGCCAGCAGCCGAGGACCTCGTTCCCATCCAGACCCTCCACGACCTCTATAACAGCGAGTTTCAACGCCTAAAAACCGCCTATGAGGGGCGCGAGCGTGCCCGCACCGAGCGGGAAGCCTACCTCAAAGCCAATCCACCGCAACCCAAGGACATCACCCTCAACTTCTGGCGTATCGAAAGACCCGCACCAGCAAAAGGAGGTGCCAAGTGAAGCGTCTCCTTCCTCTCTGCGCCCTGCTCTTTGCCCTCGGTGCTCTTCACTCCTCCGCCATCCTCGACACCAACAGCAACGGACTGAGCGACCTGTGGGAGCTGGATTTCAACAATCAGACTCTCTTCCCACCAAATTTCAATCCATCACTCGACCCCGACGGCGACGGATGGACCAACGCTGCGGAAGCGGCCGCTGGCACCAATCCATTCGATCCGAACCCTCCCGACGGCTTGATCCAGCCGAACATCGTCCACACTCCCGCCGTCTTTGGTGAGCCGGATGAGAATGGGATCCCCATAGTCTCCAACCCCGAGGCTGTTACTGTCACCTGGCCGACGCTCATTGGCAAACAATACACTCTACTATTCTCGCCCGATCTGTCACAAGAAAGTTGGATCCCGGTTGGTGCCCCTTTCATCGGCAGTGGCAATGAATTCGTTTATGGCTTCGAGATCCACGAACCTGACAACCGCTTCTGGCGCGTGGCGGTGACAGACATCGACCGCGACAATGACGGACTGAACGACTGGGAAGAAGGTGTGCTTGAGCTCAACCCGCTAGACAGCGACTGGGACAAAGACGGCATCACGGATGGTGCCGACCCAACACCCAAGGCGAATAACAACGACCCCACCACCGGGGGTGATCCCGACGGTCATCTCATGACCGCCGATGTCAGCACCGGACTCGTCGCCTGGTGGGACTTCCAGACCGCGCCCACCCAGACCTCGCCGTCTCCCCAACTCGTGAACCGATTCCCTTCGCGGGGAGCCACCGGCTACAACCTCAACTTCACCCAAGGAATTGCCTCCGGCTGCGCTTTTGCCGGTCTCGGCGCCGGCAACTCGGGCACCCAACCGGGCACCGCCGAGCCCCTTGTTCTGACAGCCGGCTCTCCACTGCTTGGATCAAGTTCCATGACGGTTTCCTATTGGATTCAGCTCGTTGCTGGTACCCTCACGCAGGCGCAGGGGCAGCCGGTCCCTTCCGTCACCTTGGTCGCATACACCAATCAGGGGTTGTATCAGAATAGCGCCCAGGAACCCAACTTCCAATGGAAGGCTATCCGCCGCCCAGGCGGAGGAACCCGATTCTCCATCACTGCTCTTACCTGGGCAGGCACCGATATCGACTCCACCACCGCACTTGACGACGGCCGCTGGCATCATCTCGCGTTCACCTTTTACGGCAACGGCAGCAATGGCAACCGCATCTATTTGGACGGCACCGAGTTACCTGGAAATCTAACCGGTTTCAGCTTCGCCCAGATTCCCGCCAATGCCGCCACCACCGGGGGATACCTTCTGGTCGGCGGCACCAAGAAGCTGCCATTTCCTACCGCCCCCTCCGCCAATCCAGTCCATGAACTCAAAGGCCGGATCGACAGTCTCATGGCCCACGCTCGCGTCCTCCCCGCCGAAACCATCCACGACATCGCCTATCGCAACCGCGACAGCGACCAAATCATCGACCGGATCGAAGCCAACACCACCGTCTGGCGCGACAACAACGCCAACGGCCTCTCCAACACCACGGCGGATGCCGCCGAAACCGCCTATCTATCATCACCCGACTACTGGCAATCGCCGGATGACGACATGGACGGCGATGGTGCCACCACCGCTGCCGAACTGGCCGCCGGCACCGACCAAGGCGATCCCGATAGCGACGATGACCTCATGCCCGACGGCTTCGAAATCGCGCACGGGCTCAACCCCAACAATGCCAATGACGCCACCCAGGACAAGGACGGCGACGGTCTCTGCAACCTCGACGAATACCGTTACGGCTCCGATCCTGAAACCACCAATACCGATGGTGACTCCGCAGGTGACCTAGCCGAAGTCAATGGTCCCGACGGAGACCCCGCTACCGATGACGGCAGCGATCCCGCCGATGGCACAGACAACGGCGCTCGCCGCCCGGCCGCTGAACTTGTTTCGTTCAACCTTGGCGTGGGGGACCGCTCCGGCAGCCACAGCGAGGACTATGTGCTCAACGTCTTTCGCGTCGATTCCTCCACCGGCGAGGAAACCCGCATCTACACATTACGCAGTGGCGGCTTCGGCAGCTACACCTCCACCACACGCGCCTTCAAGAAAGGCGACACCTACACCTTCCAAATCCAATGGCTCGGCAGCAATAACCATGTCACCGCCACCACTACCGGCGGCACGACTACCATCGAAGGCCCGGATTGGGACTATCACCTCGTGGTTGAACCGGTTGGAACCGACACCGGCGGCATTCTGCTGGATTCCTATGATCCGGCGACCGATTTGGTATCCACTACGTCGCCGCTGTGTGACACGGGCGACACCTCCGACGACGACGACAATATTCCCGATTTTCCACGCACGTTCCAACCCTTGCGGGTGATGTTCGCGGCGGTACAGGTGGAAATGGCAGCGCCTGAGGCGGGCGACGGCAGTGCCGCCACCCCCCCCCAGCCGGATCATCCTAGTCTTGAAATGGCGCTCCTCATGGGCACCAACCGGGTACCGCCGCAGATCAAGGCGACCACCGGCGGTTGGCTGATGCTCAACTTCGACGACGACTCGAACCGTAACAATTATGCTCACGGGAACACTTCGGCCCTTCCCGACTACGCGTTCACCGGGGCGATTAACGGCGAGAACGATCTGATGATTGTTGCCATCCGCAAGCTGCCCAACGGCTCGCCTGCCGTCAAATACCGGTTGGTCTATGATAATACAAACATCAGGCTATGGAAGCAACCGGACCGAAGCGATACTGTGGTTTCGGGACAGTCCGAGTTCACCATCGCGGCGAATAGAAACCATTTTGTTGTTTACGCGGAGGGAATCAAACCCCACGACAACGATCAGGGGACATTCGTCACTAGCCAATTTAAGGTGGGAACGGACTCTTGGAAGGATGGGGACAAGGTCAAGCTCCGGGTGGCCCATCCGATAGTCGCCCTCTATATGGAAGGGCGCCTCTGGTTGCCGGATGACGGCAAATCCCTGGCCGACTACGCGACCGAAATCATCGCCAAAGGCCCCGATGACAAACCGGATCCGCTCTACCGCCGGATGCTCGGAAAGGGAAGTGGTGCCAACACATTTCTGGTGCCGGGGCGCACGGAATCCGGGACCGACGTCTGCTACAGCATTTCCGGCTTGGCAGGGCAGGACGCTTACCGGATGGCGAAGCTGGCGCTCAAGACCCCGGACACCCACATCGCCTTCAACGGACATGCCAATTGGGGCGCTGGATTTGCCTTTGGCACGCATTTCTTGAGTTTCGAGGAATTCTTCTGGGCAGCTGGCGGCGGACTGGCGGCCTGTTACATTGGCGGTTTTCATGAACATCCCGCGCTCAATCCTGTCACCGAGATTGGCGGCTTTGGATTCGCCAACTTCACTGCTATCGCCACTTGGAACAACCTCTCGGACCCTGCCGCCCAAAATCGCCTCATCCAAGGCATTCCCATGATCGATGTGGAACGTTTCCCTAACAAGGAGAATCCCGTGATCGCCCCCGGACAGACGTTCCAACGGCATCAGGAGCCCTACACCTCGTCAGACGGGACCCAGACAGCGAACCTCTTCTATCACTACCTGGCTGATCCTGACGTGGACGGAGACGGTGCGAGCGACAAGCGTTCGATTCTGCACCAACCGGGTAACAGCGATGTGCCGCCCGTTGCCGCTTTGCAATACAAGTCCATCCTTCTCAACCAGTGCAACTCTTACCGCAACTTCATAGAATCCTTCAACCATGGCAGGGTCATCGGAACATGGCATTTCGTGAGAAATTCAGATATTACCATGACTTATGTAAAAGGAACCGTAGAAGGATGGCCGATTTCCCAGATTGAGTCGGAACTGGAAAAGCTGGAGCCTCTCACGCCCCAAACCATTGAGCACGGCATGTTTGAGACTACAAATTTTTCACTACCATGATACTTGTTAGGCTATTGATTGCAAGTCTCCTTCTATCTGTCTTGTGCGTTGCATCCAGCGAACGGGAATCCTTGCAAGCGGTATTGGACAAATCCATCACGCCGGGATACGGAGTCCACTATGACTGGCTGGATGAGGGTCTCAAGGCTTGGCCTGGATTGCGAACACAGAGCGGTGTAGAGGCTCTTTACGACCTGTGGATGTCAACAGATGACGGGCGAGTGCGCCAGGCTTGTGGGCATATCGAGGGAAAGTTGCTCGTTCCCCGCGAAGAAGTCGCCCAATTCCTAGTAGCGCGCTCAATGGAGAACGACGGGAACATGTATATGATGACACAGTACGTCCTCTACATGGCTCCATACGCCGATCTTCCCGAAGTTATGCGCTATTGTGCATCTTTGCTGGGCGACAAACGACGGCAAGACAAAGCGCTGCTGCCATTGGAAGGTGCAGACATCCCGCAAGTGCGGAGGGTGGCGGTGGGCGCGTTGGTCAAGGGCATGCTGAAGCTGGGATTACTCAAGGAAAACGATCCCGCTTTCAAGTGGGATGTGCTGTATGACGAGGATGTGGACCGCAACATCGCCTCCATCCGCCCCTATCTGGTGCAAGCTGGCATCATTGACCCGAACGCGCCCTATCCGCCGCAGCCTGGGCGCACGCGGCTCAGTGGCGAGCTCTCCACCGCCACACCTCCGATCAAGGGCACCCCCCGCGTTCACTCCAGCCCAGACGACCGGACTGACGACGCTCCGGGTGCCAAGGCATGGCACTGGCTCCGCTCGCTTGGTCTTCTGCTTGTTGCTGCTGGGTTGTTTTGGCTCGTATTCTGCAAGCGGCAAGCTCCGGATCCTCCCGGCTAACATCCAAACGAGATTCACATAATTGAATGGGCGATATCCTCCGTGCTATCCTTCAGGTTACGTGCTAACCGTCGGTCATCGATCGGAAGTGTGTGGTTTTTTTCCTGGCGGCGTTGTTAGCAATCGAACCCGATCAGGAGCAATGGATGGATTGTCACGCGCCAAGCGCTGAACCAAAAAAAATGCAGAGGTGGGTTTCGAGAGCTTGGATATGGAATTTGTTAGATATGCATTACGGATGGTGACAGTTAGAAAGCTTACGCCGTTGGGACCCGTTGATAGTGAAGAGGAAATCTATTAAGCGGGGCAACAAAGTCCCCGGGTCTCCCCACCCCCATCCAAATCATGTGAAAGGTGTTTTTTCAGCTTTACACTTTTTTCACGTCGAAATCTGCTAGAAAATGGACGATTTTCGAGGGTGTGATTCGAGCTGCATCCCTACAGCGATAGGGAATAGAGGCGTTTCCGACATGTCCGCCGGATGGCGTTTTGGCGCTCTAACAGAGGTGTAAAGTTAGTAAAGCAAACCCCAAAAAGCGGGCGGAAAATGAGTGGTTTTTGGCGATTTGTTAGACAGATTTTGGCGGGAGCCCGGACAGCCGAACTTGCCGCTCCTTGCCCGTTATTGCCATGTCGCCGCCCCACTTTGGCGGTCGGTTTGGTGGCGGCTTCTGGTGACAGGTCACACGCCATGCCGTCACGACTACCAAAGTTTGAGTTGGTTGTAGATATTGATGATGGGTTCGAGGTCGCGGCAGAGCGTCTCGCGCTGTGCCTTGGTGGAAGTGGCCAGATAGCGGGATTCCTGCAAATGCCTCCACCAACGGGCGAGACGGTTCACGTGCGGGATGTGGTTTTCGATCCTACGGTCGGATTCGTCCGGAATCAACTCGGCAGGGGTGGCGACGCGGCCAAAACTGAGAGACTTGCGCAGGCGGCGGGTGGACATGCGGCGTCCGGCGTCCATCTCGGCCAGACAGGTGCAGATCCACTCGGCTTGTTCGCTCACCCGCAACTTGGCCAGAATCCTGTGATGCTCCCACGACAACCGGTCATTCCGCATTGCATAGGGCACCTTCCGGGAGACGTAGGCGTAGTTGTGGAGAGTGGCGAGATCAAGACTGGTGGCGGTGAGAGCCTCTTGATAAACGTCGGGTGCGACCCTGCGGTCGGGTCCGCTATCGGGTCCGAAGGATTTCTGGCCGTAAACGAGCCAATCGCCGACGATGAAGGCGATGGAATTGGAGACGTAGCCGATACTGGTGGCAAGATCGCGCCATTCCTCGATGTTGAGGTCGTCGGTGATTTGCAGGCCGACGGGGCTGATGGTGACTTTGGGATTCGGGAGAATGATGGGGGAGTGCATGATTGCTGAAAGGCTGTTCATGAGAACTACATCCGGCTGGATTCTGGGTCAACGACAAATTGTGGCCGCGAGGGTCAAAACGGGAAGCTCCCCACCCTCCTGATTGGCAGACCGGATTCCTGGCCCAACCTGCCGGGGTTTGGTGGATAAGGTCTGGCACAGTGCAGGATGGCGCGGGCCAGCAACGGGTCGTCAGCGTAGTCTTGGACCTGTGGAGCCGGGCTGGTTTGGTCCGGAAGGACCACGCATCCTGCGGCGTTGAGGGAATTGTCATGAAAAGCGTCGTTGGTCTTCATTTTTCGGCCCAGGTGGTGCAGATGTTGGCTTCAACTTCGACCGGCACCTCGGGGAAGAGGGCGGCCATGGCTTCGACCATCGCGGTCGTGATGATTTCCCGGCATTGCTCGGCGGTTTCCTCGTGGCACTCGACGACCACTTCGTCGTGGACGGTGGAAACTATGCGGGCGGATTTCGGCAGGCGTTGGTCTATCAGAATCAGTGCGTGCTTCATGCCGTCGGCGGTGCCACCCTGAACCGGCGTGTTGACCAGCGCGGTGAAGCGCTCCCAGTCGGTGGCGGTGGTTGGAATCAGACGGCGGCGACCGGCGCGGGTGCGGACTTCCGTGACGCCCGCTTCTGCCTGCTGGTGGCTGAGACCGTGCCACTGGCGGAGGCGCGAGTATGTGCGGAAGAATGCTTGGCGGATGTCGGTGGCCTGGTCGCCCGTCATCGTCACGCCGTAGGATGTGGCGGCGTAGCGAACGAGGCCGGGGGCGGACTGGCCATAGAGGAGGCCGAAATTGACGGCTTTTGATAATTGCCGATCACCTTTGGTCACCTCGGTTTCCGGCTTGCCCAGCACGACCGACGCCGTGAGTTTGTGCAGGTCCGCACCAGCCTGATAGGCTTCGATCATCCGGGTTTCCCCGGCGATGGCAGCGGCCGCACGCAATTCGATTTGCGAGTAGTCGGCAACGATCAGGCGGCGGCCCTCTGGTGCCGTGAACGCTTCCCGCATTTCACCCCGCCCGACGTTCTGAAGGTTTGGCTCCTTGGACGAAAAGCGCCCGGTGGCTGTGCCCAAAGGTTCGAAGCGACCATGGATCCGCCCGTCGGCTTGGATGTGCCCGACCAATGCTTCGGCCTGTTGCGCTCGTTTGCTCGCTTCGCGGTGGGCAAGCACCAAGGGAATGAGGCGTCCGTCGTCCGCGGCCTTGAGTGCTTCCTCGGCGGTGGACTCCAACGAAATGCCTGCGGTGCGGAGTGCTGCCAGAACTTGTCCGGGGCTGCCCGGGTTGATCGACGGGTTACCAAGTGCCGTGCGAAGGTCGGCGGTGGCCTGGTGCGCCAGACGGTCTGCCTCGGCGGCGATGGCTTCCAGTTTTCCACGCTCCACACGGATGCCGGTGGCTTCCATCTTCACCACGGCTGGCAGCAATGCGCTCTCCATCGCCCACAAGGTGTCCAAACCAGCCATTTCCAGGTCGGTTTCCATCACACCCAGCAGGTCATGCAGATAGGCAACGTCACGGGCCGCGTAAGCGAGTTGGTCATCGGTGAGCAACATCGACGCCCAATCCGACCGGCTGTGATCCGCGGCGGGTTTGATTTCAAGATACCGCTCCAGGCACTGGTCAAGGTTGTTGCCCGGTTTGGTGCCGGCGGCTAACAAGCGTGCGGCGGTCAGCGTGCAATGAACCTTGGTGGGGATCATGCCGCACTTCACCCGCAGCCAAAGCAGGTCGAATTTCGCGTTGTGGGCGATGATGCCGGTTTCCTCAAGGATCGGCTTCAGCGGCCCGAGGTCGTATCCTGTTGCCCGCAGATCGATGGTCCAGATCGTGCCGCCGTGACGGCTGAGGGTGAGTAAGCGTATGTCGCCCTTCCACGGGTCCAATCCATCGCCCTTGCGGGCGCCGTAGGTTTCGATGTCTAGGGCGATGCGGGATGCACCAACCAAATCAGCAGCGATGCGGTCAAGTTCGTTGCGCAACGAACAGAAAACCGAACGCGGAGGCGGGAGCGGCGTGTCTGGACACGGTCTTGTGCTTGGCTGCCCACTTTGCCTACTTTGCCCACTTCCCGGCATAGCCTCTATGTAATCCAAATAAATACCCGCTTTTTTAATTTCATCTTTTCCGGTTTTTCCCTCCACAACCTTTGACTCGTCGTGGAAGTAGGCAAAGTGGGCAAAGTAGGCAGACGCCGCATCCCCGGCAGGCTGGGCGGAGGGGGTGGATTTTCCGGATGAACTCTCGGCTGCGCCAAAGTGGCCATCCGTCCCAAAAATGCGTCCGAGATCAACTTTGCCGGTGGGTGACGGCTGCTTGAAGATGACACGTTGCCGCCGACTCTCCGGATTTTCATCCATGAGCAGCTGGATTCCATCAAGGTGGCGACCATTGAACTTGTTCAGTGCCTTGCCAATCCGCATCCTGGCCTCGCGGGATGTCAGGTCGCCATTGACCATGAAAGCGGAGAGGGCGTCATTGTCGTCACTGGCTGTGGCATCGAGGAGTTCAAAAAGCCGCGCCTTGGTAATCCATTCGTCGGGGTGGTTTGAATAGCCGATGCGATAGATAGCCCGCATCGCCCGCTCGTGGCCGTCGCCACCAATTTTTTCGGTATGCATGTGAGGGAGGCATGGATTGCCCAGGTCACAGCATGTCATCACGCCGCCGACCACCCGCGCCCATTCCGGGAACGAATTGAACGGGGTATGGCCTGGCGGGCAGCCGCATCCGATCCAGTGTTTGACGAGCGCAGCGACCGCCCCAAGCATGAGGGGCCGGTTGGCGGTCACCCAGCCGTGAAGATCCGGACGGCTGAAATTGCGCCCGTTTGGGTCTTCCTCATGGAACTCAAGGTCGATGCGACGGGTCCGGGGCTCGATGTCCTCGCGGTAGGCCAGCCCGACATTGGCCGACACGCTGAACTCGATTTCGTTGGCAAGGACCAGATCCGCCCTCGCGTCGGTGCTGCCGAGATTACGGGCCGCGAATGTCTTGGAAGTGATGGCCCCAATGAAATACTGGTCCTGAAGGTATTCCTGGCAGTTGGCAAAGTGGATCGATCTGCGCCCGCTCATCAAAGCTGCTGTGATCCGCTTGCGGGTTTCCTCGCTGTCCTTGCCGATCGGGGCATCCTCGCAGGGTCGGCCTTCGTAAACAATCTGGGTGATTCCGGCGAGGTAGTCTTTCCCAGCGCGGGGCCGGTTGGCACTGAAATACCAGAGGGGAATGCGTGCGTCCCAGCCCATCAGGCCCCGGCAATACGGAGTGACCAGCCGGGCGATGGCATGAATGACGCTTTGCGGATCCTTCCAGCAGAACTCGGCGTGGACGTCGCGGAGCACGGCGCGGGCCTGGTCGAGTCCCATCGGCACTGGCACCGGTGCGTCCGGTGGGCAGTAGGAGTGGAAGCGCGGATCGTACCCGGGTTTTGGAAACTGGATGTCGCCGCCACAGGCAATCGGCACGGGTATGTCAATGATGCGGGTAATCTGCGGCAGTTGCGCTTTGAATTGCGGTGATGCCAGTAAGGTGGCGGCGTCCTCCCGTGACATGCTTTTTGGCACGAATTGCTTCTCGTGCTGATCGCTCTCCTTGAGCACACCGGTCTCGATAAAGGTTTCGGCCGAGGTGATGGCCTCCACCGGTAGAATCGGCGAGAAGACCAGAGCGGAAATCCTGGCGGTGATGTTTTTCATGCCAACCGAACACACGTTATCCGCCTTGGTAAACCAGATTTGGCGGGGGCCGATGTCGGTTCCGACCTCGCGGCAGAATTCGGAATCGGCGCGGCCCAAGCCAGGCAGCAGAATCCGTTGGCGGCCTTTGGCACCCTGTTGGCCCTGGCTCCATACGCGGAGGGTGGTGCAATTGGCTGCGATAATGCCAGGTTTTTGCGCCTCCGCCCATTCGACCAGATCGCGGATTCCGCGGGACTCGCAATGCGCGTGCAGGCAGTGAAAACCTGGCATTGTTTCCGGTTGGTTGAAGATGACGGTGTCCGATCCTGGTCCATCGGCTGGTCCGTTGCTGTGTTCCGCCCCCCACGGACAACGAACCGACCACTTGTTGTGATCCGGGTCGAGGCACTCTCCCAAATGACCAAGACTGTCCATGACCGCCGTGACATCAAGGGTGCGGAGATCCTGTTCCCATTGTGCCCACCATGGTTTTTCCTTGGCGGGGCGACCGCGCTTTTTCGGTTCCGGCGCAGCAAAGCCAAACCAGTGGCAGAGATCTGCCCATTTCACTTCGGGAATGTCACCTGTCACTTCCCAGCAATACCGGTGACCGCTCTTGTGGATGGATGGCGACAGCACGAGGTTCATCCCGTTTAGATAGAGTTCGGCGCTCACCTTGTCGTTGATCTGGCAGGTGGGTGGCTTCTTGGACTTGAGGATTTCCGCGGGCAGGTCGCGGCAGATGAATGCCAGGTGGGCACCACCACCCGTGCGCTCGCGGGGGACGGTGGCAAGTTCCGGCATCGTGCCAAGCCACTCCATGACAGAGGCGCCGGCATCCGGCTTGCTGTCGAGATCGACATGGATAAACGGCGGGCGTACCACGCAGCCGATGTTGTGGTTGGTGCCGTTGCCGAAATACCTGGTCAGAAAATCAGGCGCGATTTCCGCCGCCGTATGGCTGCGCCAACCTTTGAGCAATGGCTTCTTCCCGCGCTCCTGTGGCTCGCCGCGGTCGGGTGCCAGAAGTGGGTGAATCGCCCAACCGAGGGTGCCGGCATAAAACTGAACGGCAGAAAGACGGTCCAGGGCATTGATGGCGGCCGGAATCGTAAGGGGTGGAGGTGCCAATTTCAAAACGGCACTTTTGGCACCAGGGCCAGTGGCGGTGCCATTTCTGGTGCCGATTTCCTGTGCCGGTGCCATTTCCAAAATGGCACTTTTGGCACCGAGGTTCGTGGCGGTGCCATTTCTGGTGCCATTTTCCTGTGCTGGTGCAATTCCCAAAACGGCACTTTCGGCACCAAGGTCTGTGGAGGTGCCATTTTGGGTGCCATTTTCCGCATCGGACAAATCACCACGATCGTTGTGGCGGTGCCATTTCTCCCGTGCCGCCCGCTTCTTGAGGGTGTCAAACGGCACCGCGAATCTTTCGGCGATGGCGCGCAATGGCTCAGCACCCATTTCGTAAGCCGTACGAAGTTTGGATAGGTCTCTCATCTTGATGCCTTTCCTTTTTTCCAATTTTCCCACGCCTCATGTTCAAGGCGGTTGGTTCTGTAGGTTTCCCAACCCATGTGGGACCAAGCGTAGGTTGGATAGCTGTTCCAATGGGAGAAGCGGGGCCAGCGCCAAGTGGTCGGCTCGCGCAGGAACCTGGCCAGGTCGGCGATGGTTTCCTCAGTGAACTCGTCGCGGTGCATCGTGAATTCGCAATACTGGGCGGGTGTGTCGAACACGCCGGGAAAATCATACGCGACGGTGATGCGCCACCAGCGCGGGTCCAAATCATAAGTGGTCATCCAGATGCTGAGAGGATGCCCCTGTTCGAGGCGCCAGATGTACGGCCTGCCGCGCAGCTTGAAACCAGCCTGTTTCAAGCCCTTGCTGAGCAGGGATGCCAACTTCCATTTGAGTTTCTGGATTTCGGCTTCAGTGGCCGGCGGGCTGGGGCGCGGTGGCGCCACCATCAACCCGGTGTCGTGATGCTGGCTGCCCGCAGGCGTGGATGCGTTCATTGGAGTTAGTCGGGGTTGAGGGTGGATTGGGTGGATTGGGTGGATTGGGCGGGTTGGGCGGGTTGGGCGGGTTGGGCGGGTTGGGCGGGTTGGGCGGGTTGGGCGGGTTGGGCGGGTTGGGCGGGTTGGGCGGGTTGGGTGAAGTCAAGGGACGGACGGCCCGTGCGCACCTTGTGTTTTTCGGCAGCCTGGGCCAATGCCCCGACCGTCAGGGCGTCGAGCGCGGCGTCAAGATCGCGCTTCCGGTACCGCACTGCGTAGCCGATGTGGATGAAGGGAATCCAGCCGCGCCTGCGCCACGAAAGCAACTGGCGCGAGCCAATGCGGAGGTAATCACAGGCCTCAGTGTCGGTCAAAAGCCTCTGGTCACCGTGGGTGTGGGTCGATTGCGCGTCCATCCCCAGTGGCCCGTGTCAACTTGCAAAACCCAAAAACGAATTCGCCGGGCATGAAATCCGGCGAAAATCTGTCGCTGGACCCCCTGGGTGGCGATGCCGGGAATCGAAGTTCGTTGCGCAACGAACTTGGCAACGGATTGCCGTTGGTATGCACTTCAAGGAACGTAGGCCACCCGGCGCGAAGGATGCGCTTTCTCCTTCCAAGCTAGCAGATTTTCCGCTTGATTAACGCCGTGCTTATCGCCGCCGCCATCGAACGACTTTACGACCTGAACGTCGGAACCACTCCGGTTCAGGAAGGCGCGCCGCATGAGAAGCCGCACAAACCGCTGTTGCTCATGGCCGCCTTCGATCTCATCGACGAAGGCCTCGCCACGCCCGACCATATCCCGTGGTGCCAGGAAATCCGCGACCGCTTCACCGCCCGTTTCAATCTCGTCCGCAAGCACAACGACCAGAACAACCCGGATCTTCCCTTCCGCTATCTCGCCGGAGACGGGTTTTGGGAACCCGTTGAAGCCGACGGCGTCACTCCAATTCGCCGGCAAATCCTTGTCTCCGACATCGGCAAAGTCTTCGCCCGCCTCACCGATGGCTTCGAATTCCTCGTCGCCATCCCCGAAAACCGCCGAAAAATGCGCGAGGCACTTGTCGCCCGCTACTTCCCGCACCACGCAGCCGCACTGCTTTCCTCTGCCCTTCCACAATCCGCCATCTCCGATCCACTATCGCCTCCGGCTAAAGTCGCCGAAGACGAACCCGAATCCGGCCGCAGCACCGCCTTCCGCCGCAAGATCCTCGAAATCTACGACCACCAATGCGCCGCCTGCGGCCTCCGCATCAAGTTGCCCGCCGCCTACGACGTCAGCTTCATCGACGCCGCCCATCTAATTCCCTTCGCCGACAGTCGCAACGACCACCCCACCAATGGCCTCGCCCTTTGCAAAAACCACCACTGGGCCATGGACCGCAACCTGATAGCCCCATGCCCCGACCATCATTGGCGAGTTTCTCACGTGCTCGACCCCAGACGCTCTAACGGCGAAGCTGATTTGCTAGATCTTGCCGGAAAGAAACTGCTCCTCCCCCAAGATCAGGCTTTCCATCCGGCAGGTGAAGGGCTGGAATGGAGGTGTAAGCAGTTGATAGCCTGACGATCACCACAACGGAAACGACCAAATCATCCATATCAAGTCCCCGGATACCCCAAATGCCGTCTAATGCCCTGCCCTTCAGTCCTGCGTCCGGCCTGCGTGACAACCACAGTCGCGGGAAGGCCGGGGATTTTCTCTGTGAGAACATCACGCCGGGCTCAGCATTGTCCTTCGTTTCGGC
>CAIZNN010000158.1 GCA_903934285.1 Akkermansiaceae bacterium
CCCAATACGGTTTACTTAGCACTCTTGGTGGTTTGAGTCGAGGCTCCGGGCAAGATGCCCGGGCCACCGTGGCGCGGGCATCCTGCCCGCCGCCTCTTCATGTCTCGTCCCTGCTTCGCCTTAAGTAAACCGTATTGGGCAGCCCGCCCCTGCCGGCCGCAATCATCCGCCCCCCAGAGGGATGGTGGCCGGACCTTGCTGGCGCCATGCCTTCGGCGTCATGCCGGCGCGCGCGGCAAAATTGCGGTAAAAATTTGCCAGGTTGCCGAACCCGCAGGCGAAGCCGATGGCGATGATTTTTTCGTCGGTGGAACTGAGCAGCGATTTGGCCCGTTCGATCCGGGCATGGTTGATGAGATCGGTGGGGGAGCATTGATAGAAAGCCCGGCAACTTCTGGCGAGGTGTTCCGGAGACCGCCCGCTGCGTTTCTGCCAAACGCCCAGCGGCTCGGCTATCCCCTCCTGGGCATCCAGCAGCGCGCTTCGCCACTGCTCTAGCCACAGCGGCGGTGGCGGCGCGCTCGGCTCCTCCTTCGAGCGGAACGAGGCAACCACGCGCAGCAGGGCGTCGACCACATCGGAGGGCGGGCGCTTGTCACGCCCGGCGAGTTGCTCGAGAGCCAGCCGCAGGGCGCGGAGATGCGGCGGGCTGAGCCGCACATGGCCATCCGGCGTGCCGCGGCGGAACCATTGCGGCGGGACCGACGCGCCCATCAACTGGTGAAACTGCTTCCACCACCCGGCCGCCATGGCCACATTGAGAATCGCAAGCTCCTCACCGGCCCGACAATAAAAATGATGGCAGTCCTTGGGCTGGATGACCCCCAGGTGCCCGGCCGTCACTTCCACCTTCCTGCGGTTGATGTGATGGACTCCCGAGCCCGTCACGATCAGGAAAACCTCGAAAAAATCGTGGGTGTGGCGCATCGAGACCTGCCGGGAGAGCATGTGCGTGATCGCGACATGCGGCCGTTGTGGCGGCGTTTGGAGGCTTTCGAACAGCAGCGTCTTCATCAACACAGTATAGCTTTTTATCAATGGCTTGGAAGAACCATTTTGGCGTTTGCGCTATCTTGGCTGCCGGCTGCCCACATCCACCATTCCAACCGTGACTCATGACTCATAACTCATGGCTCGCCCATCACGCCTGGCAGCGCACCGAACCACGCACCTGCTCTCGAATGCAACCAAAGTCCGCAATGACACCCAAAGAACGCCTTGAAACCGTCATCGCCGGAGGCATCCCCGACCGCGTCCCTGCCACCGTTCACCAATGGCAGCCGTATCATTACCGCAACATCATGGGCGTCGCCGACGAGTTGGAGGCCTTCCTCGCTGTCGGCCTCGACGCGGTGATTTACCCGTGGGCCTGCGTCAAGCAGCAGCCATGCCCGGACTGGGTGACCACGCGCACGGAACAACCTGCCAACGGCGGCCTGGTGGAAGTCGCATACCACATCACCACGCCCGGAGGCGTGTTGAGCGGCACGCAGATGCGCAGCCAATACACGACCTCGGATGTCGAGTATGCATTCAAAGAGCCCGCACACATCCGCCTCATCGAAAAATACCAACCGGTGCCGGAGTTGGACCTCGATGCCGTGCGCGCGCTCAAGGCGCGCTTGGGCGAGCACGGGATCCTGCGCAGTTTCACCAACGGCCCGCAGGGTTCGCCCTGGCAGGACGCCTGCTACATCTACGGAACCCAGCAAATGATCTACCTCGCCCACGACGATGCGGACTGGACGCACGAGTTGTTGGAAATCCTGCTGCAGAAGAAGTTAGAGTTTTACCGGAAAAACCTCGCGCCGCTCGCGGGCGTGTTTGCCATGATCGAGACGGGCGGCGGCGCGGCCTCCAACACCGTCATCTCGCCGGCGATGTTCAAGCAGTTCTGCCTGCCCTACGATATCCGCCAGCACGAGGTAATCCACGAGCTCGACCCGGCCATCGCCATCTCCTACCACACCTGCGGCGGCATGATGCAACTGCTCGACCTCATCGCCAGCAATGGCTGCGACTTCAGCGAGACGCTGTCCCCACCAGGATGCGGCGGCGATATCCGCGACCATCAGGACGAGGTCACCATCAAGCGGACCCTCGGCTCGAAGGTCAAACTGATGGGGGGCGTCAACCAGTCCGAGCTCATTGAAAAAGGAACCCGGGAGCAGATCCGCGCCGATGTCGAGCGCTGTTTCACGAGCTACGGCGCAGGCGGCGGCTACATCATGATGCCGAGCGACCACTTCTTCCACGCCCCGAAAGCCAATCTGCTGCATTACGCCCAAGCCGCCGAGGACCTCTGCCGGTATTGAGATGCATAAGGCCAGGGCCAGCGGCAAAACACCTCCCATCGCGCTCGGCCCGGGTCCGGGCGGAGCCGCGACCGCCGCGGCTTGAGCCTAACGCTCCGGCAGGTGCCATTGCGGGTTTTTCTCCAATTCCTCTTTCAGAAACGGGAAGGTTTCGGCGGCGTTCTTGAGAACGTATGGGGCGATTACGGCCATCTGCAATTGCAGCGCGGCGAGAAACACGCAGATCACGGTGAGGATGCGCCAGACCACCAGCGGTCGGGCATGGACGCGGTGGCCACCGGCATGATCCCACAGCGGATTACCGAGACGCCTGGCAGTGAAAAAGCTCAGCGCCTGACAGAACAGCGCCAGCAAGCTCCAGCCGAAACCAATGCCCCCGACCAGGATCCGGAACGAGCGTAACGTCGCGGCGCTGAGGCTGAGGGCAGATCCATCAATGTTGGTCACGCGCAAACCTAACAACCACTTGCCCGGCGTGGCGGCGAAGCGATGAATGAGGATCGATTCCACGATGAACCATGGCACAAGCTGGACCACCATGATCCAGATGTTGCCGAGCACGGCTTCAATGTTGCGCCCCGACGCCCACATGCACAGCCACCACAGCGCGATATAGACGTGGATGTCGAACCAGCGCGCCCAAAACCGCCGCCCCAACGCCGGCTTGGGCGGCAGCGGCGGCGGCGGTGCCAGGCCTCCGAGCAGCGCTTGTTCCTCTTCTTCGTGAGTCGGACCGGAGTCCAAATCGCCCAAGTAGACCCAGTTGAAGGCGTCCTTGAAGATGGCGACCTCGCTCAGCGGACGCCAGGCGTCGAGCCCCTCATGCCAGGCCGGGGTGTCGCGGGGGAGTTCGCCAGCCTCGATTTTCCGGCGCACCTCGTAGTCATGGATAGGGCCGACTTTCTCGCCGTTGCGAATGATCCAGATGTCCATGGTTCAGAGATTGCGGAGGGATTTGGCGGCATCGCTGCGGGCGGCGAAAAATGCCGGCACCAAGGCGGCCAGCGAACACAAAATAAAGGCCATGATCGCGATGACCGCTTGCTCCAACGGATCGTTGAAGGCGGGCAGGCGGCTGAACCCGGTGAACGATGCCGCAAACGGATCGAAGCCCAGCGCGCGAAACGACGCTTGGATCGCACCGCGGAAGTGGATGACCACCCGCCCCAGGCCAACGCCTAACACCGCACCCAGCATGCCGAGAATCATCCCTTGATAGAGAAACACCCGCACAATCTGCCCGGGAGCGGCGCCGAGGGCTTTCATCACGCCGATTTCCCGGCGTTTCTGGATGGTGACGGTGAACATCACCGCCATCATCGAAAAGGCGGAGACCAACACGATGAACGACAAGGCGAAATACATCATCACACGCTGCTGGTTGATCAGCGCAAAAAAACCTTGATATTGCTCGCCCCAAGTGAGCAACGACCAGTCCGGACCGAGCGCGGCGCGAGCCTCGGCAGCCACTTGCTCGGCCATATACGGGTCATCCAACCGCAACGCGACCCCTTGCACGGCATCATCCAGCCCGGCGAGGCTCTGGGCAAGCGGCAGCGGCATGAACACATCGGGCGTGATCGCCATTTGCGACGCCTGATAGACACCACTGACCACGGCCTCCTTGGGCAGCACGATGCTCTTGAGCCCCTTGAGGATATCGCCGTCCATTTTCTCCGGATCCGTCGCGTTGAGCCCGGCGATGGCTTGTTCGATAGTGGCCTTGGTTTCGGCGTTGAAATGATAGGCGGCGTCATCGATCGCCGGATCCATGGCGACAAGGATGCCTTGCAGCAACTCTTGCTCCGGCTGGCGGATATTCTCGCCGAAAATCGCGTAGAGCGGTTCGTAGATCTCGTCGCGCAAGACTTGCTGGGGAATGGAAAACCCGTCGGGTTCCAGGTGCCATGCCGCCGCCAGGCGCCCGGTGGCCTGCTGCCACGGCCCGGCGTACGCCTGCCGCACCGGCGGCTTCTCCGTCGCCTTGTAGGCCCGCATGACGGCCTCAAAATTGCGGGTCGAGTAGAGCCGCAACTTGTCGCCAACGCGAAGTTCGAATTGGTCGGCGAGCAGCGACGACACGACCACCCGGTCGTCAATCCCGAGATCGGCGGTGGACGTCGGGTGCTTGGCCAGATCGAGCATTCTGGCGATGCCCGCGACCTGTGCCGGGTCGGAGGTGTCGATGCCATGAAACAACACGGGACGTTGCCGCGAGCCGACATCAACAATGACATTGTCCGAAATGAAGGCCGTGGCGGCCTCGACGCGCGGCAGCGCCTTGGCCCGGCTGGCGGCTGCACGCCAATCGGCCAGCGGACTGCCGGCGAGCCCCCCGGGTTGGTAGCGCAGCAGGATGTGCGGCGTGAACCCTAGCAGGCGGCCTTTCACGTCGCGTTCCAAGCCGGCGTATACCGCCATGACCACCACCAGGACAAGCACCCCCAGCATCACCCCGATGAGCGAAATCAAGGTGAATGAGGAAAGCACCGCACGGCGGGGGTTGAGATACCGCCGGGCGAGAAGCAGACTGAAGGAGCGACGTGGGATGCGTCTCCCTATCCTCACTCGCGCCAACGAGCAAGCCCAACCGAACCCAAACCCGAAATTCCCCCGCCCGCCCCACACCCCGGACGTCAACAACATAATGCCTGGCATTATCCTACCCTGGCATTATCCTACCCCCCCAACCCGCGCCTGCCCGGACGTCAACAACATAATGCCTGGCATTATCCTGGTGCTGCTCAACAGCGGGTGGCAGGCGCATTTGCGCAGCAAAATCGTCTGGCCCGGCTCGCCGTGACCCAAACCTGGCGGCACCTCACAGCGCGGCGTCGTGGCCGTGGCTGGGCTCGGGTTCCTGCAGGAACGACTTGCGGCAAAGTTCGGCGTACTTGGCACCGCGGGCGAGCAGGTCGGTGTGGGTGCCCTGCTCGATGACTGTGCCGTGATCCAACACGTAGATGCAATCGGCGTTCTGAATGGTGGACAGCCGATGGGCAATGACGAGAGCCGTGCGGTTTTCCATCAACCGGTCCAGCGCGTCCTGGATTTGCCGCTCGGTCTCCGAATCGACCGAGGCGGTGGCCTCATCCAACAGCAAAATGGGAGCGTTCTTGAGGAGCGCGCGGGCAATGGAGAGTCGCTGTTTTTCGCCGCCGGAGAGCTTCACGCCGCGTTCGCCGACGTTGGTGTCGAGTTGCCGCGGCAACTTGCTGACAAACTCGGCGGCATGCGCGGCTGTTAGGGCGGCCCACAACTCGGTCTCGGAGGCATCGCGCTTGGACAGCAGGAGATTTTCGCGGACCGTACCATTGAACAGGAACGGTTCCTGGGTTACGTAGGCGAGGTGTTCGCGCAGCGAGCATTTCGCCAGTTCGGCGATATCCTGGCCGTCGATGGTGATGGTGCCGGCTTGGATTTCGTAAAACCGCGCCAGCAACGACAGCACCGTGGTCTTGCCCGCACCCGTGGCGCCGACCAAGGCGATGGTCTGGCCGGGCTGGGCCTCAAGGGTCACACCGTGGAGGGTCGGTTGCTCCTGATAGGTGAAGGAGACCTTGTCAAAGCGGACCGCGCCGCGGATGTGGGCCGGCAGCAGCTTGCCGTGGCGGGCATTGGGTTCTTCCACGGCGTCGAGAATGCGGAACACGCGGTCGGCGGCAGCGCGGCCCGAGAGAAGCATTTGATTGAGCGAATTGAGGCGGTCAATCGGCTCATAAAACAACGACAAAAACAACAGGAAGCCCGCAAAATCCCCGATCTTCAACCGCCCGTCCATCACCGCCTGGCCGCCGCATGCCAACACCAGCACGTAACCGCTCATGCGCAAAAATGACATCCCCGGCGAGTACACCGCCCACCACCGCATCATCCGCAGGGTGCTGTGGCGTAACGCGTTGGAAAACCGGTTGAACCGGGCGTGCTCATCGGCTTCCGCGGCGTAGGCTTTGATTTGGCGGACTCCGGAAATATTGTCATGCAGCAACGCGTTGAGATCGGACGACGCCTCGCGCTGGTTGCGGTAGCGGTCGCGGCCGCGGGTGGAATAAATCCAGGCGCCCAGCGCCAGAAACGGCACCGGCAGCGTGGCCCACGCCGCCACCGCCGGATTCAGATAGAAAAGAAACCCGCCGACGCTGAGCACCTGCAGCGCGGCCACCAAGCCCTGCTCAATGCCGTCAATGAGCACCCGCTCCATATTGGTGACGTCCTCAACCACCCGGGTCATGATGTCGCCGGTGCGCCGGGTATCGAACCAACTCAACGGCAGGCGCTGGATTTTCTCGTAAAGATCCGAGCGGATATCGAAGATGACTTTCTGCTCAAAGGTGTTGTTGATG
Organism: Akkermansiaceae bacterium; assembly: GCA_903934285.1. Classification (GTDB taxonomy): domain Bacteria; phylum Verrucomicrobiota; class Verrucomicrobiia; order Verrucomicrobiales; family Akkermansiaceae; genus Luteolibacter. Next base: position 6,659 of record CAIZNN010000158.1, read on the forward strand.
AAGATGCGCAATGAGTTCAAGCCGTCTTTGACCAGGAAACCGAACAAGGCGACCCCGATCCATAGCGGAAAATCGCCGTGTCGCTGCGGATTCGGGATGATTTCGTTGATGACGTGGCGGGTCGCGTTGGGGAACACCAAGATGGCAGCGGTCATCCCGATGGCGCACAAAAGCTGAGCAGTTGCAAGGCCTGGATAGTGACGGAGGTAGGCAAAAACGCGAAGGATCGACTGCATGGATGAGGGCTCAGTGACGCGGATTGTGGTTGCTTTGTAAAGCCAAGCCAAAAGAAAGTTCAAAAGTTGTGAAAATTTGGAGTTGCGGTGGTGGGATTGGTGTCCCTAAGGTCGCTCGCACACGACGAACCCAACCCGCCCAACCTATCACTCCCATGGCCAATGTTTTCGGAATTCTAACTGCTATAGTACTTCTGCTCGCGACCTTCGCCGCGTATAGGAACAAAGACGCCTACGCCAACGAAATCGCCCACCGCAAAACTGAGGAGCAAAAGCTGGCCAACAGCCGCGAGCGGCTGCAGACGGCCAAGGACAATCTCGCCGCCACCCAAAAGGAGCGGGCGGAAACCGAGGCACAAGTGGCCCAGCTCAAAACCCAGGAGGCCGACCAGAAAAAGGCCAACGACGGGCTCAAAGAAGACATCGAAACCAAGACCAAAACAGTCGCAGCCAACAAGCTCAAGCTCGACGAGATCCGCACCAAGACTGCGCCGATCGGCGAGATCAAGGAACTCGCCAAGAAGGTCAAGACGATGCGGACCGAGATGGAAGAGACCACCCAGAGCATCGCCACCAACGAGGCGAAACTAGCCAACCTCACCTCCGAGAACACGCGGGTGGAAGGCGTGATCGAGGTTTTGAGGAGCCAGGAGGGCATGGTCGCCCGCCGCGAATCGTACTTCACCAAGACCCAGATCAACTCGATTTATCCGAACTGGGGCTTCGTCACCCTTGCCGCGGGCAACACCTCCGGCTTGGTTACCGGCTCCACACTTGAAGTCGTTCGCAATGGCGCCACGGTCGCCAAACTGCTGGTCACTGCGGTGGAAAGCAACACGGCATCGGCCAGCATCATTCCCGACAGCGTCGCTCAAGATGTCGTGCTGATGGTCGGCGACCAAGTCCAACCCTCACACAAACCGGCCCCGGCCCCGGCTGCGGCCAAACCCGCCAAACCGGCGCTGCCCCCGACCGCCGACCCGAAACCTGCGGATAAGCCCGATGCCGCCGCAGACCCCTCGCTGAATCTGGGTCCCGATCCCACCACCGTCACGGATCCCAAACCCGAAGCCGCCCCGGAGCCCAAGCCCGAAGCCGAGCCGGAAGCCAAGCCCGAAGCAGCCCCGGAAGCCAAGCCCGATGCCGCTCCGGAAGCCAAGCCCGAAGCCGCCCCCGAAGCCGCCCCGGAAGCCACCCCGGAAGCCACCCCGGAAGCCAAGCCCGAAGCCGCCCCCGAAGCCGAGTAATCTAATTTTCGCACTCCCCAACCCACTTCGCACGGAACTCCCATGAAAGCCATTTTATACATCCTCGCCATTCTCGTCACCTGCGGTGCCGGGTATTATTCATTCGATCATTCGGTCAAATTCAAGGACCAGCAAACCAAGCGCCTGACCGCCATCGAAACCAACCGGGTCGTCACCGCCAATGCGGAAGGCACCGAGAAAGAACTCAGGGATGAGCAAGGGGTCCTCAAAGCCGTCAAGGATGTGCGCGAAGAAACCACCCAAAGCATCGCCGCCCTCAAGTCCAACGAAATCGGCCTCAAGCGTCAGGTCGGCGAACTCGATGGCACGCTTGAAGAGCAGAATGCGGAACTGTCGGCCCTCGAAAAAGCCCTTGAGGAGGTCAAACTCGTCCTCAAGGAACTTGGCGACGATATCACGATCGACAATCTATCAGAAAAGATCGACAAGATCACCGAGGATAAGAAAGCCCTCGAGCGGCAACTCGAAGACAAGGAAACCCTGGTTGCGGCGGCTGACAAACGACTCACCGGCAACAAAGCCGAAGCCAACCGCATCACCGACAAAAAACTCGAGCGCAGTGTCCGGATGGCTCGCAATGCGATGGAGGCCGTGATCACTGGCGTCAATCAAGACTGGGGATTTGTAGTCATCGGCGCCGGCAGCAATACCGGCTTCACCCCGCAAACCTCCTTGCTGGTCAAGCGGGATGGCCGGCTCATCGGCCGCGTCAGTCCCTCCGCGATTGAGCCCACCCAGACCATCGCCGATATAGAACTGGAAAGTTTGGCCGCCGGCGTGCGCCTGCAACCCGGCGACCGGGTGATACTGGCCAAGCCGGAGAGCCACTAACACACCAGGGGATTTTTCGACAAACCGGCTCCGCGGGCTTGCATCCTGCGGAGCCTGTTTTATGATCGGCCCATGCGTGCACTCCACTTGTTGCTGATTACCGCCGCCGTCGCAGGTCTCGGCATGACTTCCTGCGCTCCCAAGGAGCCCGAGCGCAAGCCCGTGCCTCCGGTTTCCCAAAACAGCAAGATCCCGTGGAACTCACAGGGCCCATCCGGCGGTGGCCAAGGCCAGTTCGGCATGCTCCAGCAAAACCAGTACCGCCGCTGAGCCTCGCTCTCAATCGCGATGATAGGGGGCTCCCGCCCGCAGCGAGGCCACCCGATAGAGCTGCTCCAGCAAAACGACCAGGGCCAATTCGTGCTGCAAGGTGAGGGCCGACAACGTCAGCACCCACTCGCAACTCTCCCGCAGTGCGGCGCTGTGCCCCTCTGCTGCGCCTATCAAAAACGCCAGCGTCTTGACTTCGCCACGACGCTCGACGGCTTGGATTTTTTCCGCCAACCGGCGGGTGCCCAGGCTTTCGCCGCGTTCGTCCAGAGCCACCCGGTAGCACCCTTGGGAACGCTCCAGCAAGCGCGCGGAAACCTCCACGCTGGACCCGGCCTTGATGACCACCAGCTCATAGCTGCCCATCCGGGTGAGGCGCATCAAGTACTCTGCCACCCCGGCCTTGGCGTAGGCCAGCGCGGGTTTCCCGGCAACGATGATGCGCACTTGCATGTGACGCCCCGGAGCATGCCCCGTCCCCCACTCATGCGCCACCCCTAATTGCGGCCCATCCACCGTCAACAAGATAATGCCTGGCATTATCTTGTAACCTCTGACGCCTGGGAGCATGCCCCGCCCCCCTCTCATGCCCGCCCCGGTTGCGGCACGTCCAGCGTCAACGACATAATGCCAGGCATTACATGCTCCACTCATGCGCCCCCCCCCTAATTGCGGGCCCGTCCACCGTCAACGACATAATGCCTGGCATTATATGCTGGCGCAGCAAGAGCCGGCGGCGCGACGAGCGATCAGGCGATCAGGACGGCAGCAACCACGGGCGCTTGGCCGGGGTGATGTGCGGGGGCTTCAGATAAATCGGCTGAGGCGCGGCGGCGGCCCACGCCAGCCGCGTCGCCTGAGGCGCGGCGCCCCATGCCTGCCACAGGCGGCTGGCAGAGGGGGATTGCTGGCGCACCAAGCCAACCAAGGCACCCGGCAAGGGGAACCGCGCCGGGTCCTCAAACGAAACACATGCCACGCCCTGCGCTAAAGCGGCGGTGACGGCAGCACAAAGCCCTGCGGCATCGGTGAGGTGCGGGGCCTCCAGCATCTGACAGGCAGCGAGCCGCGCGAGCCAATAGCTGCCGCGGCGTGCATCGCCGAGGACCAGACATCCCGCCGCACCGCTTGCTGAGGGCAGCGCCAAAATCGAGGGGACCGCCACCGCCGGGCAGTCGCGGGCAAGCGCCACCCCCTGGGCGGCGGCGATTCCGACGCGGGTGCCGCTGTAACTGCCCGGTCCGCTGCCCACCAGCACCCGTCTGATGCCGCCGGAAGCGAGGGGCTCGAGCAGTTCCGCCAGCGGGCCGAACAAGCATGCGTGGTGGTCGCGATCACTGGCAAACTCGCGCTCCAGCAAGCTGCCGCCGGGCCCTGCTAGGGCGAGCGACGCGTGCGGGGTAGAGGTTTCCAGAATAAGCGTGAATGTCTCCGGCATGGCCCAAGGGTAATTCAGTGCGGACCACCCGGGCAAGAACAATGGGGCATGAGCGTGACCGCCGGCCCAGCACTCACCAGGCATGACCCGGGGTCCTGCCTGTTTCCCGATTTAAGATTCGGCCTTGCACGTGATGCCTTGAAACGCTTAGTTTCGCGGGGTCCGCTGGTTTTAGCCGGATCCGCCATCGAGCATTCGCCGCCCCCATAATGATTCGCAACTCACACCTTGTCATTCTTGCCTGCGCCTGCGCGTTGGGCGGCTGTGCTGTGCCCAAAGCCACGGTGGTTGAGCCAGGGCCGAAACCGCCATCGCCAACCGCCGCCGCCACCGCCGCCGCGCGGGTTGCCACGCCAGCCTCTGATGACGGCTTGAGAACCGGCGATTTGCTGGTGCTGCCCAAAGACACCGAATATCGCGCCACCAATCCTGCGCTGCCCGCACCGAATTCGGGAGCCGGCACGGTGATTGTCACGCCGCCCAGTGCGCCCAAGCCCAAGCCGCAGGCCCAGCCCGAGGAGTAAGTAAGGCAGCCCGGGACCGGCGCCGCCATTTCTTGGCTTTACCGCCGCGGGATTGGCTAGTATGCCGGTGGCGCAATGCACGGATTTTCATACAAAAAAGGCAGCCTTCACTGCGACGAAGTTGATCTCAACGAGCTGGCCGCGACCCACGGCACACCGCTCTACGTATATTCAGGCGGGACCATCATCGATCATTTCCAACGCCTCGATCAGGCCCTCAGCGGGGTGCCTCATGAAATCGCCTACGCGGTCAAGGCCAATTCAAACCTGTCGGTGTTGCGCTTGCTCGCGGCGCAGGGGGCTGGCTTCGACATTGTTTCGGGCGGCGAGCTGTTTCGAGTGCTCAAGGCCGGTGGCGAGGCGGCGCATTGCACTTTCGCCGGGGTGGGCAAGACCCGCGCCGAAATCACCTATGCCCTGCAACAAGGCATCTACTCGTTCAACGTGGAGAGCGAAGAGGAACTGCTCTATCTCAACCAGGTCGCCGGCGAACTCGGCCTGCGCGCCCCGGCCGCGGTGCGCGTCAACCCCAACGTCGATGCCAAGACCCACAAGTATATCTCCACCGGCAAAAGCGAGAACAAATTCGGGGTGGACTTTGAGGCGATCCCGGAGCTCTACGCACGGGCGGCGGCCGATCTGCCCCACATCCAACTGCGCGGCTTGCAGATGCACATCGGTTCGCAGCTCACCTCAATCGACCCGTTCATCGAGGCGGTGGAAAAGGTCGTGCCGCTGGTGCGCCACCTCCAGCAACACCATGCCATCGAGTTTTGGTCAATCGGCGGCGGGATCGGCATCGTCTATCAAAATTCCCTGGAATCCGGCAGCGCCGAGTGGTGGCAAAGCCGCAGCGCCAGCGAGCTGCCTCTAACCATCGAACGCTACGGCAAGGAACTCGTCCCGCGCCTCAAGGACCTGGGCCTCAAGATTTTGCTAGAGCCGGGGCGTTATCTGGTGGGCAATGCCGGGGTGCTCCTCACCCGCTGCCTGTATGAGAAAAAGGGCCTGGCCAAGACCTTCAAGATCGTCGATGCCGGGATGAATGATCTGATCCGCCCGGCGCTTTACGAGGGGCATCACGAAATCGTGCCGCTCACCCAGCCCGCCACCGCCGCGCGCGTGGTGGTCGATGTGGTCGGCCCGATCTGCGAAAGCGGCGACTTTTTCTGTCAGGACCGGGCGCTGCCGGATTTCCATCCGGGCGAATGCGTGGCGCTGATGTCGGCGGGGGCGTATGGCTTTGCGATGGCGTCGAATTACAACTCGCGGCCGCTGCCGGCCGAGGTGCTGGTCGAGGGCGCGGCCGCGCGGGTCATCCGGCGGCGCCAGACCCTGGAGGATCTGATCGAGGGGGAAGCGTGAGTGGTCCCCGGCCGAAATTCATCTATCTGAAATTGCACTTGCTGGTGGCCCTGCTGGCGACCACCGCCATCTTCGGGCGGTTGATCACGCTTTCGGCGAGCGGGCTGGTGACCTGGCGGACGGTGTTGGCGTGCCTGGGAGCGGCGTTCCTGGTGGCGGTGGTGTTGCGGCGCAAGCTGTGGCTGCCGTGGCGGCAAGGTGCGGCGCTGCTCGGCATCGGGGTGATCGTGGGCATGCATTGGATCTGTTTTTTCGGGGCGCTCAAGATTGCCAACATCTCGATCTGTCTGGCGGGCATGGCCACCGTGTCATTTTTCACGGCGTTCACCGAGCCCATGCTGGAACGGCGGCGCGTGCGCCCGCTGGAAGTCTGGCTGGGCGTCTGGGTGGTGCTGGGCATCGTGCTGGTCGCGGGCTTTGAGCGGGGGAGGTTGTTAGGGCTGGCGGTGGCGCTGTTAGGGGCACTGCTGGCCGCGGTGTTTCCGGTGTTGAACCGGCACATGGTCCGGCAGCAGCGGCTCGCTCCGCTGGTGATGGTGGCTTGGGAGATGGCGGGGGCCTGCGCGATCTGTTTGGTTTGTGTGGGCTGGATGGATGGCGGCGAGGGATATGCCGCGCTGCTGCGTCTCCGCGGCTGGGATGTGTTGTGGCTGCTGTTGTTAGGCTGGGTGTGCACGGTGTTCGCGCACGCCTATCACATCAGCCTGCTGCGGCACCTGAGCGCCTACACGGGCAATCTGGCGATGAACTGCGAGCCGGTCTACGGCATGCTGGCGGCGGCTCTGATATTTGGCGAACACCGCGAACTGCACCCCGGGTTCTATGCCGGCAGCGCGGCCATTCTCACTGCCAATCTGCTCCACCCGTGGATTCTGGGCCGGCTGAGAAGACGCAAGACTTGACGACGGCGACCTTCCATCTAACTATTCGCCGCTGAGTTTGGGCGGGATCAAATAGACCAGGGTGCCGCAGCGGCTGGGCAGGGAGATGCGGAGGCAGGCGAGGGCGCCTTTTTTGATATCGATGGCGCTGCCGTGGGCGCCGAGACACGATTGGATGAGGCGGGAGAGATCCGGTTGGTGGCCGACGATGGCCAAGCGTTTGAAATCCTGGAATGCGGTCAGTTCCACCAAGGCGGTTTCGGCCTCACAGCCACCAGCGAGCCAGCCTTGGACCACCGGTCCGGGGATCCCGGCGGCCTGGCAAAACTCCTCGGCGGTTTGCACGGCTCGCAGCAACGGGCTGGTGAGCACAATGTCCGGGGCGAGCCCGGCGGCTTTCAGCAAGCGCCCGGCGCGGCGCGCCTGCTCGCGGCCCTTGTCCACCAAGGCACGCGCCGCGTCCCCCTGCGGGCTGCTGGCTTCGGCTTTGCCGTGACGCAATAAAATCAAATCCATGGCGGCAAGGGGCGACGTCAATGTTGAGGTGGCAAATTTGTGCTGCGGGCTGGCGGGCCGCTCACATGGTCATGCCGCCATCCACGGCGATGACTTGCCCGGTGATATAGCGGGCGGCGGGGCTGGCGAGGAAGACCACGAGTTGCGCGATATCGGCGGTCTCGCCGAAGCCACCGAGCGGGATTTTTTGCAACACGGCATCGCGGACCGCCTGCGGCAGTTCGGCGGTCATGTCGGTGGTGATGAAGCCCGGTGCCACGGCGTTGCAGGTGACGGCGCGCCCGGCCAATTCGCGGGCGACCGCCTTGGTGAAGCCGATGAGGCCGGCCTTGCTGGCGGAGTAATTGGTTTGGCCGGCATTGCCGATGAGGCCGATGACCGAGGCGATATTGATGATGCGGGGATCCTCGGCTTTCATCAGCACCCGCATGAAGGCTTTCACCGTGTTGAAGGCACCCTTGAGGTTGGTGTCCAGCACCGTGTCCCAATCCTCCTCTTTCATCCGCATGAGCAGACCATCGCGGGTGACCCCGGCGTTGTTGACGAGAATGTTGACCGTGCCGAGTTCCGCGCCGATGCGCTTGGCCAACTCCTGCACTGCGGCGTGATCCGCCACATCCACCGCATAGGCGGTCGCGCTGCCGGGATAGGCGGCGTTGATTTCATCGGCCGCCTTGCCGCAACTCGCCGCACTGCGGCTGACCACTGCCACTTTGGCACCTTCGGCGGCGAGCGCACGGGCGATTTCCTGTCCGATCCCGCGGCCACCCCCGGTGACCACGGCCGTCTTGTTGGCAAAGCGTTGCATGCGCAAAAGGTGGCGTGCGGCATGGCGGGTGTCAATGGCACATCCGGGCCGCGGCGGGTTGGCGGGCAGTTTGCAATTGCATTCGGGGAATATATATTGCTCTTGAAGCCTCTTACCCGCGCTGATGAGTGAATTTGCAGAATTAGTCGATGCGTATTACCAGGCACTGTTTCGCTTTGGCGTGTCGCTGACGCGCGATGCGGATCGGGCGGCCGATCTGGTGCAGGAGACGTTTTGCATTTGGGCGGCCAAGGGCGACCAACTGCGCGACCGCTCGAAGGCGAAGACCTGGCTGTTCACCACCTTGCACCGCGAGTTTCTCGGCCAACGCCGCCGGGCGGAGAGGTTTCCCGAACAAGAACTCGACGAAAAAACCGCCGCCGCGGTGTCCGCCCCGGAACATGACGCCGAGCGCCAGATGGATGCCCAACACGCGCTTGAGTTGTTAGGCACGCTCGATGAGACCTACCGCGCGCCGGTGAGCTTGTTTTATCTGCAACAGCACAGCTACAAGGAAATCGCGGAAATTCTCGACATTCCGATTGGCACGGTCATGTCGCGGCTGTCGCGCGGCAAGGAAATCCTGCGGCGGCAAATGACCGCGCCGCCATCCAGCGTGCCAAAAAACATCCTTCAACTCGAACCGCAGACGCTGCACCACCGTCGTGGATAAGGAACAAGCCCGCTTCATCCTGCGCAGCTTCCGCCCCGACGGGTCGGACGGGTCGGATCCGGAATTCGCCGAGGCGCTCAAACTGGCCCACGAAGACATCGAGCTTGGCCAGTGGTTGGCCAATGAACGCACCTTTGACGCGGCCTTCGCCGCAGCCTTGGCCGGGGTGACACTGCCCCCGGCGTTGGGCAACACCATTCTCACCGCTCTTGCCATCAAGCGTGGCGACACCCCCCAGGCCGCCGATCCGCTCGATGCCGCCATGATCGGCGCGCTCGCCTCACTCCAACCGCCGCTGGCGCTCCGTGGCGAAGTGCTCGCCGGGATGAAAAGCACCGCCCGACCTGACCGCCGACCGGTGTCCTCGTGGCGGCGTGCGGCCATTCCGCTGGCAGCTGCGGCTGGCATTGCCCTGGCCTTGGTCATCACCCGCCGGCAGGTATCGCCACCCTTGGTGCGGAATGCCCCGCTGCCGGTGGAAGTGGTGGAAACGGGATTTATCCGCGCCTTTGAGTCGCCGCGCTTTGCCTTGGATGAAACGCTCGAGGACCACCGCGTCCTCATCACTCATTTGAAGCAACGCAAGCTCCCCTGCCCCTGCTGCTTGCCGCGCGGCTTGGCCAATGTCAAAGGCATCGGCTGCCGCGAACTCGTCATCAACGGGAAATCCGGCTCCCTGCTTTGTTTCGATGCCCGCGAAGAAGGCATCGTCCATCTCATCATCTTCCGCCGCGAAGACGTGCGCGGCGAGTTGCCGCAACGCCAATCCCCCGCCTACTCGCAATCCGGCAGTTGGAGCGTGGCGCGGTGGGCGGATGATGAGCGCGCGTTCTTCCTGTTAGGCAAGGACACCAACACGACGAAACTCGCCGCGCTGTTTTGACAAGCGGCAGCCGGACGAATTTTTCCGCTTTGCGGCGGGTTGGGGTTGCACCCTGCCGCGGAATGCCTCATCACCAGCGCCGATGACCGGACGGGAAATTCGCGATATGCTCGATCACGCGGGCGTGCTACCTAGCAAACAGCTCGGGCAGAATTTCTTGATCGATCCGAACATGGCGCGCTGGATCGTCGCCCAACTCGAAGCCACCGCCGAGGACACCGTGGTCGAGGTCGGCCCCGGCACCGGGGCGCTTAGCGAACACCTGGTGGGCCATGTCCGGCGCTTGATTCTCATCGAGTTTGATGCCCGGCTGGCCAACGCGTTGCGCCAGCGCTTCCGCGACGAACCAAGCGTGGAGGTGCACCACGCGGATGGCGCGAAATTCGATGGGCGCACCCTTTTCAAACATCGCCCACTGAAATTCCTCGGCAATCTCCCCTACTCCTGCGGCGGGGCCATCCTGAAAAACCTGCTCAGCCGCCCGCATCCATTCGCGCGGGCCGTCATCATGTTGCAAAAGGAAGTCATCGACCGCCTCGCCGCCACTCCCGGCACCAAGGACTACGGCGTGCTGTCGTTGCGCACGCAGGCCAATTGGCTGGTGCAACCGCTGCGCACCGTGCCACCCGAAGCATTTTTCCCGCGTCCGGCCATCGACTCCTGCGTGGCGGTGTTGCGGCCGCGCGCCGACGACTTGCCCGCCTTTGACGCCCGGTTGTTTGATGAATTGATTCGCCGCGGGTTTGCGCAGCGCCGCAAACAACTCAAAAAACATCTGCCGCCGCTGCCGGCATGGGAAACCGTGGCCGGCGCTCTCGGCATCACCACCAGCGTGCGTGGCGAGCAACTCACCCTGGCGCAGTGGATCGATCTGACCCGCGCCTATGACCCGCATCCGCTCAAGGACTGCCCGCAGCAGGCCGGCGAAATCTTCGATGTGGTCGATGCGCACGACCAGCTCACCGGCACCGCCCCGCGGGGCCACGTCCATGCTAACAACTTGCTCCATCGCGCGGTACACGTGCTGGTGTTCAACCACCGCGGCGACCTGCTGCTCCAGCAACGCTCCCGCCTCAAGGATGTGCATCCGGGGCTGTGGGACTCCAGCGTCAGCGGCCACCTCGATGCCGGCGAAGATTACCCAAACGCCGCCCGCCGCGAACTCGACGAGGAAATGGGCATCCGCAACGTCACCCCCACCGAAATCGCCCGCCTCGCCGCCACCGCCGCCACCGGCTGGGAACATGTCCGCGTCTATCACGCCCGCTATGATGGCCCGGTGCATTTCCCCTGCGCCGAGGTCCAAGCCGCACTCTGGTTGCCTGTGGCCGAACTCCAGGCCTGGGTGGCCGCCAGCCCCGGCGATTTCGCCTCGGGCTTCCTCGCCTGCTGGCATGCCGCCGGCTTGTAGCGGCGCGCTGCGACCGCCGTTGGCGCAGGCATCGCAGGGCTTTTTCAACGGTCTCCCAGCGCCCCCTCACGGCCCCCTCACGACCCCCTCACGACCCCCGCAGCAACCCGTCTAACACCCGCAGCGTGACCCGGATCGACACCTCCAACGATTCCGCGGAAAGAAGCTGGCGGCCGTCGGCGCTGGTATGCCACCAGCGCCGATTGCTAAAATCCCCGATCATGTCCACCGCCGGGATGCCGGCCCGGTTCAGCGGCGTATGATCGTCGATGATCGGGCCCGCGGCGATCCCGAAATATTTGCCCGCCCGCTCCTGTTTAGCCGCCGCCAGCACCGCCTCGCGCAACGGATCGGGCGTGTCGGACGGCAGCCGGATCGCCAGATCCTTGTGCCCAATCATGTCTAACACAATCGCGAATCCCGGCTTGGTCACCGCAGCGGGCCATTCACTGGCATAATGGCGGCTGCCATAAAGCCCGTCAAACGCGGTGATGTTGGCGTCAAACGCCTCTTCGCCATCGAAAAACACCAACTCCAGCTGCTGCGCCTGGCGCGGCCGTTGCGTCGCCAGCACCCGCGCGATTTCCAGCATCGCCCCGCACGCGGACGCCGCGTCATCCGCCCCTAGAAACACCTCATGCTTGAACCACTTCGAATCCATGTGCGCGCACAGCAAACCCTGCACCGGCCGCTGCCACACAGCAGCGGCGTCGCCGCCCCCAAAACGCGCCCGCAAATTCTCAAACTTCACCACGCCCTGCGGGGTGCTGCGCTCAAACGCCTGCCCGACACTCACCCACCCTGCCGCCGCCAGTTGCCCGCGCAAGCGCTCACGCACCGCCTGCAAGCCCGCCGAACCCGGCGGCCGCGGCCCCAACGCCAAAATCGCCTCGGTCTGTGCCAGCGCCGCCTGGCCATAGCGGGGCTCGCCGCGGGCTTGCCACCACCAATACCCGCCGCCGCACAAAGCGGCGACCCCCATTCCTAGCAGCAACATCCGGACGCGCATCGGCGCAGACTGCACCACTCTGCCGCCCGTGAAAAGTCCCATTTCGCATGCCTCCGCCACGCAGCGGTTGCTCCGATCCACCGCTGCCCATGACCCGCCAATGCGTGAGGGCACCCTCGTGCCATTGGCCCCTCATGGTCGGGGGCGATTCGGAGCACGCCTCTCCATCAAGGCGCAGCTCCCGGCGCAACCGATAAGGATTCCTGACTTTTCGCTTCCCGCAGGCTCAAAATGACCTATGCTTCTGGCATGACCCTGCGGTTCATTCCACCTTTCCTGTGCAGCGCGGCCGGATTCGTTCTGCTATCCTGCGGCTCGTCTTCGGATCTGCCACTCATGGCTGGCAACACCCAAGGCGCCGCCACTGAGGGCGAGGCCCTCTATCAAAAAGCCAAAACCGCCGATGACGCCGGCAACAAGGGCCGCGCCATCAAGCTCTACAATCAAACCGCCACCCGCTACCCGTTCGCCGACTCCGCACCGCAGGCGCGCTTCCGCGAGGCGCAACTGCTCGAACAGAATGGCCAAACCGTCAAGGCCTTCGACGCCTATCAGAAATTCCTCACCCGCTTCCAAGCCAGCAACCTCTACTCCGACGCCCTCGCCAGCCAAGCCAAAATCGCCCAGGCCGCCGCCGATGGCCAAGTCAAAAACAGCTTCTTCGGCATCCACTCCAAACTCGCCACCGACAAAATCGTCGAAATGCTCGGCCAGGTCCGCGACAACGCCCCCAAAACCCCCACCGCCGCCAAAATCCAATTCGCCATCGGCCAACTCTATCAAAGCGAACACAAGTCCGCCAAAGCCATCGAGGCGTTCCGCCAACTCGTGCGCGACCAACCCGACTGCCCGGAAGCTCCCGAAGCGCTCTTCCGCATCGGCGTGGTCCTCACCGCAGATGCCGACCGCGGCAACCGCAACCAAGCCACCCTCGACCTCGCCCGCGAAGCCTTCAACGACTACCTCGTCCAGTACCCCGCCCATTTCCGCAACGCCGAAGCCCGCAAACTCCTCAACAACCTCAGTTCCCGCGAGCTCCAAGGATCCTTCGATATCGCCGAATACTACTTCAAAACCGGCCAACTCGACTCCGCCAAAGTCTATTATCGCGATGTCCTGAAACGCGCCCCATCCGGCAAACTCCATGATGCCGCGCGCGCCCGCCTCAAGCAACTCGGCGAGTGACCCCGCCGCCCCCCCCTGCCGCATGAAGTTGCTCCTCCTGCTCCCGCCGTTGCTGGCGCTCGCCTCCTGTGCCGGCTACCACCTCGGCAGCGCCAAACCCGCCGCCCTGGCCCACGTCAAGTCCATCGCCGTGCCGATGTTCGCCAATGACACCCAGCACCCCAGAGCCGAGGCCCTCGCCACCTCCGCCGTCGCCAATGCCTTCACCCACGACGGCTCGTTCCACCTCACCACCACCGCCCGCGCCGACGCCATCCTCGAGGGCCGCCTCCAATCCATCAGCTACGCCACCATCCGCGGCCGCCGCCTCGATACCCTCCACCCCGAGGAACTCACCAATACCATCACCCTCGAGTGGACGCTCAAAGACGCCAAAAACCCCACCCACATCCTCGCCTCCGGCTCCTCGGCCGGCTCCAGCCAACTCTTCGTCGATGCCGACCTCCAAACCGCGCGCAATAACGCCCTGCCCGACGCCCTCGAACGCGCCGCCGATGCCCTCGTCTCCCGCCTCGCCAACGGCTTCTGATCCCATGCCACGTTTCAGCTTGCGCGCATACCTTGCGGTCGGTATTCTCCCCGCATGACCCAACGCAAAAAACAACCCCAAATCACCCGCGCGGCGCTGCTTGATGCCGCCGGCGAGCACTTCGCCCGCGCCGGCTATGCCGGCACCAGCCTCGGCAGCGTGGTCACGCGCGCCGCCCTCACCAAAGGCGCGTTGTTTCACCATTTCCCGGACAAGCGCAGTCTGGCCCAAGCTTGGATCGACGAACGGCTCGCCAGCGCCGTCACGGCGCTCTGGCTCGCACCGCTCGAGCAAGCCGACTCGCTGGATGCCCTGCGCAACCTCTGCCGCCTGCGCTTCAGCGAACTGGCACCCGGCGACGCCACCTCCACCCTCAGCGCGCTGGCAGCGGAACTGACCCCCGCCGACGACTTGTTAAGTGCGTGCCTGGCGCAAATCCACGACGCCTGGCGTGCCGCCATCGCCGGGCTGCTGGAGCGCGGCAAGGCGGCCGGCCAAATTCACCGCTCGATCAAGCCGGCGGCGGAAGCAGCCTTCTTCGTCGCCCTCATCGCCGGCGTCACCGTCACCGCCAAGGCGGCAGCGCACGCCGACACCCGCCGCGCCTGCCTCAGCTCGTTGGAAGATTACCTCGAGACGTTGCGCAGCCAGAGCGCGTGACCTGTCTAACCGGACAGCCCGCCGCGGTCCCGCCGCACCCTGCCCGCCCGCCCAAAACCCCTGCGGGAAAAATATTTCTCGGTTAGATGCAAAATGGTGGTCAGGCCACCGACTATATGCCATGAGTCCCGCGCAAAGTCCTCATCTCCACCCACCTCCATGGCCCACAAGCGATCCGGCTACTACCACACGATCGAATATATCGGCCCGCGTCCGCAAAAACCCAAACGCCAGAATTTCTTTGGTGGCTGGGTGATTTTAGTCATCGCCGCGGCCATCACCTTCTGGTTCGGGCGGCCCTTGGTGCCGTTCTTGCGGGCGGCGCAAAGCGGTGCCTCGCTGGAACAAACCCAACTGCTGATTGCCGCCCTCGATCGCTCCGGCTCGGCTGGCGAGCGCCTGGCCGCCGCCGCCCTCGCCCACTCGCTCAAACCCATCAGCTACGAACCGGCCTACTACACCATTCCCTACCCGAATGGCGACGTGCCCTCCAGCAAGGGCAAGGCCGAAGATGTCGTCATCCGCTGTTACCGCCAACTCGGCATTGACCTGCAGGTGGAGGTCCATGAAGACATGGCGAAAAACTTCCCCCTTTATCCGCAGATTTTCCCCGGAGTGACCGCGCCGGACAGCAACATGGATCACCGCCGCACCCTCAACCTGCAGCGGTTTTTCATCCGCAAGGGCCAGGAGCTCAGCCCCAGTCGCAACGCTGCCGATTACCACCCCGGCGACATCGTGGTGTGGGCACTGGTGGGCAATCATTCGGCCGAGGCCCACATCGGCATCGTCGTACCCAACCCGCAAGGCAATGCCTCCCAGCCGTGGGTGGTCCACCACCTCGACTCCAGCGTGAAATGGGAGAACTCCCTGTTTGACTATCAAATCCTCGGCCACTACCGCTACCCGGCCAAGGGTTGAGCCAGAGTCACTCCATGGCATGAATGCCGATTTTGTGGAGCTGGCACAGCCGGGCGATGGCGTCCTGCTCTAACATCAGGGTTCTGCCCGCTTCGATGGCAATCCCGGACACCCCGGCCTCGGCGCAGGTTTCCAACGTGTGCTGGCCGATGACCGGCACATCAAAGCGGAAGTCCTGCTGCGGCTTGGAAACCTTGACGAGCAACACGTCCTTGCCGCGGCCCAGTTCGCCGCCGCGCCGGATACAGGCGTTGGTGCCCTCAAACGCTTCCACCGCCAACACGGTGCCATGGCGCACCACCACCGTCTGGCCAATGTCCAGCGCGCTGGTGGCCTTGGCGATGCGAAAGCCAAACGCGGCATCGGCCACTTGGCGCTTGGTGAAGGGCGGGCCGCAAACATGACCCGGCCGCGGCAAGTGCTCGTCGAGGAACGTGGTGGCCGGCAACAAGGTGATGCCGTCCTTGGCCAACTCCTCGGCGATGCCGCCAAACAACGTCTCCGCGTTGCGCTCCTTGAGCCGCGCCAATAGCAACAGCGTCCGCAAATCCGGCCGCAAATCAAACAGGTTCTTCGGCGCGATCTGCCCGACCATCACGGCCTCACCCGCCCCTTCCTTGCGGAAAAACTTGATCAATTTCCCGAGTTGGCCGACCCGGAACCATTCCAACGCGTCAACCCGCCCGGCCAACTCCGGCTTGGTTTCGTTGTCAAACGCGGCCACCACCAACCGGGTGGCGGGGGCCTGCCGCCGCGCCGCCTCGATGAACGTCTCCGGATAGACTCCATTCCCTGCAATGATTCCTATGGTGCGGGGGACGGGCATGCGGCAGGTGGAAACACTGAGGAAACACTGAGGAAACACTGCTCTGGAACCTATATGGGAGTAGGTAGCGGCTGTGGGACTCGAACCCACACTCGTTAGAACTCGATTTTGAGTCGAGCGCGTCTACCAATTCCGCCAAGCCGCCTTGGGTGCCGCGATGGTGGCGGGGCGCCACGCGCAACGCAAGCGGATTTTTCACGGGAATTCGCCGCCACGCCAACCACCGCCTCGGAGCGCGGGCTTGAGCCCGCCGCACCATGTAGGGCAAATGGCAGGTCCGCCGCTTCAAGGCACCCGTTGGGATGCCCCGACCCAGCAGGGGCGCCAGCGGGCCACCCACCTGGGTCCGACGATCCCCAGACCCCGTGGCATCCTCATGAATGCGCCCACGCGAGGATGCGCCGCGCCTCGGGAACCTCACCACGCCCGCTCACCGCGGCCATCGAAAGGCAACCACAGCAAGGCGATTTTCTTGACTTTCACATCGGTCCTGGCGGGCTTGATCGACTCGGTTTCAAGCACCAACGCGGCGGGATCAAAGGCGGCTGCCATCTTTTCGATGCCGGCTTGCAGGTCGGCTTGAATCGCTTCGATTTCCCCGCCGATGCCCGCCATCTTCGCCTCGGCGTTGGCCACATCCTGCTGTTGCTTGTAGGCGCTGCTGGCCCGGCCAATCGCGGAACTGGCGCGGCTGAGGCTGCCGAGGCCGACCTTGCGGCCGAAGAGCCCGCCGAGAATCCCGCCTAACACCGAGACCCCGGCCTGCATCTTGGACGCGGTGGCCTCGGTTTGTTCCCGCGCAAGTTGGTTCTCGGCCGTGCGCAGCCGCCCTGCAAGGGTGGCGATTTTTTTCGCCGCCGCATCCTTGAGCTTGTCACAGGCCGCATCGCGCGCCTCGTGGGCTTGATGCAACAGGCGCGCGCGGAAGTCCGCCTCGGTTTCGCCAAACTGCGACCACTCCTTGAGCGCCGGACAGGCAAACACCTCGGCCCGCTCGTTTTGATAGAGCCACTCCGCAAACTCCTTCTCCACTTGCTTGTAGTTGGCCGCGTTCATCGCATAGCCCGCCAACCCGCCAAAACCGGCACCCGCCGCCGGCTCGCTGGCCGCGTCCTCGAACTTGGGCACCGGCGCGACCGTTTGGTCCCAAGCGATCCCCTCGGCCGCGATCGGATTGACCACACACACGCTGCGGCTGCCATCCAAACCGATTTTGGCGGATGAAAAATTCGCCACCCCCTCGCGCAACAGGTGGGGCTGATAGATGATGTCCTGCGCAGCTCCCGCCGGGCGAACAAACCCCTCGCTGACACCGACGCCCACCAGCGGCCGGGCCGCGACTGCCGCCGCCCCTGCCGCCGCCAGGCCGGGCATCGCCATCGGATTGGCGGTGGCCGGACTGCCACCTTTGGTGCCTCCCGCCGTGTCATATTCCGCGCGTTTCGGCTCCATCAGGGTTTTGATTTGGCTGCGGGTCAGCGGGCCGGCTAGATAACTCATCACCCAGCGCGCTTGAAACAGGACCGGGCCGTCCTCGTGCACGTTGTTCATCAGGAAAATGCGGTTGCCCAGCCCGGAGAGCAGCCGCTCCATTTCACCGCGGTCGAACTTCGCGTTCTGGGCGCCCGCCGCCCCTTCCAACCCGTCGAGCACGCGCAACTTGTCGCGCTCGGTCTGCAGCCGGCCGAGGAACCAGGTGCCGATATTGGACAACGCCTTGTAATCCAGGTCCACCGGGTTCTGGGTGGCCAGCAGGCAGCCGAGTCCGAAAGCGCGGCCCTGTTTGAGCAGGGTCATCAGCGGCCGCTTGGATGGCGGGTTGGCCGTCGGCGGCAGGTAGCCGGAAATCTCGTCCATATACAGCAGGGCCCGCAGCGAGGTGGTGCCAGTCTGCGTGCGCATCCACCCAAGCATTTGGTTGAGCAACAAACTCACGAAAAACATCCGCTCCGCCTCCCCCAGATGCGCAATCGAAAATATCGCGACCCGCGGCTTGCCCGCCGCCGTGTGCAACATTTTCGCGATGTCCAGCGGTGCCCCGTCCAACCAGGTGGCAAAGCCGGGCGAGGCCAGCAGATTATTGAACTTCATTGCCAGCCCCTGGCGTGGCCTTTCCGGCAGGAACGATTCCAAATCCATCACGCCCACCTTGTCGAACCCCGGCTTCTGGATGTGCCGGATGAGGGTTTCCAAGCTGAGATTCTGCCCGCCCCCCCATGCCTGTTGGAATATCGCCCCCAGCAACACCGCCTCCGGGCTCTGCGCAGCAGCCGCCTCCACCCCCACCAGCGACAACAGCGACGACACCGTGCTTTCCACCCGCTCGCCTAACAACTCGGCGTCGTCCATGATCTCATCCGGCGGCACGCCCAGCGAACTGAGAATGGACACCGGAATCCCCGCCTTGCTGCCGGGGGTGAAGATCGTGACGTCCACCTTGTCGCGCAGGGTGCGGAGGCGTTGCCCATCCTGCCCCCATTCCAGCAAGCCCTTCTGCCACATCGCCGCGGTGTTGGCGGCGTGTTCGTCGGCCGGCATCCCCTGCTTGACCGCATCGTCCTCATTGATCCATGGCCGGAAGCTCTGCCCATCCAACTCCGGAAACATCAGCAACAAATTGGCGATGTCCCCCTTCGGATCGATCACGATCGCCGGAATGTTATCCATCGCCGCCTCCTCCAGCAACGCCAGGCACAGCCCGGTCTTGCCCGATCCCGTCATCCCCAGCACCACCCCGTGGGTCACCAGATCCTTCGAATCGTAGAGCAACAACTCGTCGACCACCTTCCTTGCCTCGCCATCGTAGCTGCGGCCGAGGTAAAACTGACCGAGCTTCTCATAATCGCTGGAGCTGATGTTCATGGCAGGTGGAGTGTGCCGGATTCCCCCGGCACCCGCCAGCACGAAGGCGCAAAATCTGGCGAACTAATCAAGTAGAGACTCCTCTTATCGAGAAAGTTCTTGACGTGATGAGTTTTCATGGGAGACTGCCGTCATGCGTGCCCGCTTCATAGCCCCATGGAAGGATTCGATGGAACGGCCGGCGATCTACCACTGCGTGAGCCGGGTGGTGGACCGGCGGTTTGCATTCGGGAAGGAGGACAAGGAGCAACTGCGGACCTACATGCGGATGTATGAAAACTTTTCCGGGTGCCGGGTGCTGTCGTATTGCTTCATGTGCAACCATATTCACCTGCTGCTGGAGGTGCCACCGTTGCCGGCGGGCGGCTTGTCAGACGTGGAGTTGCTGCGGCGGTTGCGGTGCATCTATAACGAGGCGGCGGTAGCCGTGGTGGCAAAGGAGTTGGCGGCGGTGCGGCAGAGAGTGAAGGCCGGGCTGGCTAACGAGTCGTTGGCGCGGGAATTGCACGAGCGCTACAGCTACCGGATGCACGATTTGAGCGAGTACATGAAAGGGTTCCTGCAACGCTTCACGCAATGGTTCAATCG
>CAIZNN010000159.1 GCA_903934285.1 Akkermansiaceae bacterium
GCCGAGGCCGCCAAGGTCATGGTCCTGCACCGGCGCAATGCCGGGCTGGACATTTACTACATCGCCAACCAGTCGGACAAGGCACAGGACCTCTCGCTGTCGTTCCGGATTGCCGGCAAGCAACCCGAACTGTGGCAGGCGGAAGACGGCAGCACCACCGCTGCGCCGGTGTGGCGTGAACAAGACGGCCGCACCCATGTCGATCTGCACTTGAAGGGCGTCCAGACCATCTGTGTCGTGTTCCGCAAGGCGGCCACCACCGCCGGGCATATCGTTGCGGTTGACACCAAAGGCGCCCCCGCCGAGGTGGTCATGAAGCAAGCGGGCGTGGCGGTGTTGCGCTCGGCAGCTCCCGTCACTGCCGAGGTGGTGTATTCGTCAGGCAAGAAACGCGCGGTGACCCTCACGCCGGAGCCGGCGGTGGCGCTAACGGGCGAGTGGGCGGTTTCCTTTGCACCGAAACTCGGCGCGCCGTTCACCAGGACGTTGCCGGAGTTGATGGATTTCAGCAAGTCCGACAGCAAGGATGTGAAGTATTTCTCAGGCACGGCGACGTACCGCAAGCAGGTGGCCATAGCCGCCGCCTCCCTGCAAAACCGGCGCACGGTGCTGGATTTGGGGCTGCTCAATGACATCGCGCAAGTGCGGGTCAACGGCAAGGACGCCGGCGTGCTGTGGTATCCACCGTACACCGCCGATATCACCGATTGGCTCAAAGCCGGCGACAACCAGCTCGAAATCGTCGTGACTAACACCTGGGCGAACCAGCTCATCGGCGATGAACAGGAACCCCGCGATTTCCAGGTCGGAAATACGGTGGATTGGGGTGTCGGCAATTTCGGCGGCCCGCTGGCCTCCTATCCGGAGTGGCTCATCAAGAACGAGCCGCGGCCGTCCCAAGGGCGCAAGACCTTCACCACCTGGCTCTACTTCACCAAGGACAGCCCGTTGCAACCCGCGGGCCTGTTGGGTCCGGTGCGCTTGGTCACGCAAGCGGAGGCGGAGCTGTGAGAAATTCCAACGGCCCCATCATCCTGACAAATCCAATCGCCACTCCCGGAAACCACCAAACGCAACATGCCATGAAAATGAAAGACCATATCCCACGCGGCCTTGCCGCCGCCCTCTGCACCGCCGTGGCGCTGTTGACATCATCTAACGGCTGTCGCGCCGCCGCCGCCACCACCGCCGTCAAGGAAGGCGACAAGGTGGTGCTGCAAAACGAGCAAGTGAGGGTCGAATACGACCTGACCAAGGGGACCTATTGCGCCTCGAGCCGCAACGACAAGACCTCCAACGTCGTCGGCGCTTGTCTCCGGATCGACGGGTTCGCGACGGATGCGGCCGGCTTGACCCACACTTGGGAGAGCGGGCAGGTGACGGATGAACTTGGCACGGGCCGCAAGTTGTTGGTCAAGACGAATGGTGCCGGCAAGCCGGAGTTGCAGTTGGAGATTGTGGTTTATGACGGGCGCAATTTTCTCGCGCTGTGCGGTGGCATCAAAAACACCCTCGGCCAGAGCATCAGCGTCAAGGAGATCAATCCGATCCATCTGGCCAAAGCGTTTGATGGGGTCAGCGGCAAGACCGAGCTGCGCATGCTCAACGGCCCCGGCGGCGCGGGGTCCGGCCAGCGCTTCACCCTCCAGGTGGAAGGTGGCCAGCAAACCCGGGTCCACCGCACCGCGAAACTGGAAAGCCCCAACAACCTGCTGGCAACCTTCGTGAGCGCAGGCCAGCGCAAGTCCATCGTGCTTGGTGGCTTGACCTACCACGACTTCTCAAAGTACGCCAGCGCCTCGCTTGGCGGCAACGACGAACTTGCCGCCAGCGTCATGAGCTGGGATCCCGTTGGCAAACGCGTCGATCCCGCCGTGAGCTACCTGCCCGATGACCGCTGCTATGTGGACTTCTGTACTGCCAACCAGTTCGACGCGCTGGAGCAATATGGTCTGGCGGTGCGCGCGGCACAGAAGGTCAAGTTGATGATCAACAACTTCCCGACCGTGGACGGTTGGTGCGTCGCCACCTTCGGCGGAGGATCCGAACCTAACAACACTGCCGGGATGGTCGCGCAGATCGACGGTGCCGTCAAATCCGGGTTTCTGCGCTACAGCAAAGTGGGCATCCGGCTCATTCCCGACAACTACGGTGCCAACAACGAGCAGGGCTGGTGGGACGACGCGCACTGGCAGCAGTACGGCCACTACGTCAAACCCTACGAGACGACCAGGAAGTGGGGCCAGGCGGTCATCGAGCGCGGCGGCATCCCGTTGATCTACAGCCAGACTTTGTCGAACTCCACGGATTTCATGGTCGCCCATCCGGAATGGTATCTGTCCAA
>CAIZNN010000160.1 GCA_903934285.1 Akkermansiaceae bacterium
CCGATTCGGGCTGTATCGAATGCCGCAGTCTTGTTGGAGCACGGTGGCGAGCACCACCATGCGGAAATAGGCTTCCGAATTTCGGAATTCAGCGGGCTTCGAGTGGAATTGGTGCATGTTGCGGTCGCTTGGGTGCCGAATGGGCAACGACAAGCCGCCCGCCGGCAGGGCAGTCCCAGCCAATTTTTTCCGTTTTCTGTCTATTGGTATTGACGGAAGTCAATCCCGGGCCTAACGTGCCGCGCGTGAGCAACGAGGCGGGCATGCGGAACAAACCGATGGCAGGAGTGGATACGGGTGGGCAGCCCGGGCCGCTGCGGGTACCCTTGGGCATGGTGCAGAGGACGATGGCCAAGCGGATGCTGCAGAGCGCGCGGGACATCCCCCAGTTTGCGGTGAGTTGGGAGTTGGATGCCGATGACCTGGCAGCCCTGCGCAGTGGGATCAACGCGGGGATTGCAGATGACGAGCGGCGGGTGAGCGTCACGGCGCTGCTGATCTGGCTGACGGCGCAGGCGCTGCACCAACATCCGCGCATGAACAGCCGCTTTGATGAGGACGCCGTGATCCAACCTGAACACGTCAACATGGCGGTGGCGATAGACACCCCGTATGGTCTGGTGGCACCGGTGATCCGTGAGGCCGAGACGCTCACGGTGGCGGAGACAGGCGTGGCCCTGAAGGAACTCGCGGCGCGCGCGCTGGCCAAGCGCCTGACAATGGGCGATTTCGCCGACGCCACTTTCACCATCAGCAACCTCGGGATGTTCGGGGTCGCCCGCTTCACGCCGCTGATCAACCCGCCCCAAGGCGCCATCATGGGCGTGGGTGGACCGCGCACCACGGTGCGCACCGACCCGGAGGGCCGGCTGGTTGCAGGCCGCGCCATCGAACTGACCGTCACGGCCGACCACCGCATCCTGGACGGCGCGGAGGTGGCACGCTTTCTCCAAACCCTCGGCGGCAGTGCCCGGGAGCAATCTATCAAACCAACCTAACAACCTAACAAACAAGCGACAGCCAATGATCAAGAACCTTGAGGAAGCGTGCGGATTACCGGTGGGATTCGACACGGAGACATGTGAGCTGATCCTGGGAGAGGGATTGAACGATCCGTCATATTGTGTGCGCAAGCTGCACGACCTCAAGGACGTGTGGGCCAACCCGATCCAGGAGGACGATCAGGTGGTTTACCGCTACACCTCGGCGCTGCACTTGCGGGAAGACGCGCCGGTGTGGGGGCAGGCGCAGGTGGCCTACGGCATCGTGATTTTCGTCCCCGGGGTTTTCAGCGGCGAGTATGTCAAGAGTTCCGGCCAGTTTCACCCGCCCGTGCAACCGTGCAACATGGGCACGCCGGAAATCTACACCGTGCTGTCCGGAGTCGGGCATTTCCTGCTGCAAAAGGCCAGCCCGCCATTTGAGAAAGTCCAGGACGCGGTGATGGTGGAGGTGCAGGCGGGCGAAACCTTCGTGGTGCCGCCCGATTACGGGCATCTCCAGATCAACCCCGGACCCGAGCCGCTGGTTTTCTCCTATGCGGTCATGGACGGGATGAAGGGCCGCTACGACCCGTTCAAGGCGCGCAAGGGAGCGATTTACTATGAGATGGCAAATGGCAGCGGGCGCCATGTCTTCAATACCAACTACCCCGAGCGCCTGCCCTTGCGCGTGCTGCAAGCCGCCGACCTCTGCCAACTTCCCGATTTGAATGACAAGGTGACCTATCAGGCGATCCGCGACAACCTGGCCAAGCTGCCGTTTCTAACCGACCCCACGCTGTTTCCCGAATCCGCCGCGCTGCGGGCGCCCGTCACAGTTTGGTAACCCGCAAGCCCCCACCCACATGAGTATATTAAAATCAGGACGAATCGTCGAGCTGAGCCACCGGATGGTTCCGGGGCAGGAAGAGTTTCCGCTGGAAATCGCAACCTTCAA
Organism: Akkermansiaceae bacterium; assembly: GCA_903934285.1. Taxonomy (GTDB): domain Bacteria; phylum Verrucomicrobiota; class Verrucomicrobiia; order Verrucomicrobiales; family Akkermansiaceae; genus Luteolibacter. Next base: position 1,939 of record CAIZNN010000160.1, read on the forward strand.
TGCCGATGAAGTCATGGCCAACACCCCGCGGGCGAGCACGCACGTCATCCAGCGCCGGGCGGACATCTGGTATATCATCCAAGAGGTCAAGATGAGTTCGCACCTCGGCACCCACGTGGAGTTTCCCTACCACCACTTGAAGGAGGGCAAGAGCGCCGCGGACTACCCCCTCGAGCGCCTCATCGGCGATGCGGTGCTGTTTGATTTTTCGCACAAACAAAAGGACGAGGAGATCACCCGCCAGGAACTTGTCGATTCCGGCGTGGAGGTGCGCAAGGGCGACATCGCGCTGATCCGCACCGACATGCACAAGCACTGGAAAACGCCGCAGGCGCACGACCGGCCGGTGCTCTCGCTCGAGGCCACCCGCTATCTGGTGGAAGAGATCGGCATCCACTGCATCGCCACCGATGCCACCGGGCTGGAGGTCCGGGGGCGGGACGACCAACCGGTGCACGTGATGCTCTTCGAGAACAATGTGGCAATGGTCGAGTCGCTCACCAACTTGGACCAACTCCGGACGAGCCGGTTTGAGATCATCATCCTGCCGCTGCCGGTCGAAGGTCTGGACTCCTGCCCGGTACGGGTCATTGCCATTGAACAAGACGCCACACCGTGATGAACGAACTCAAGGAATTTTACGCGCAGATGCTGCTGCTGCGGCTGTTTGACCAGCAGTGCATGGATCTCAAGAAGAAGGACCTCATTTACTCGGGCTACCATCCCTACGAAGGCCAGGAAGCGGTGGCCGTCGGGTTCTGCGCTGCCCTGCAACCCGACGACGTGCTGCTTTCCACCCACCGCCCGCATTGCCACGCCGTGGCCAAGGGCTGTTCGTTAGAGGCGGTCCTCACCGAGATGATGGGTCGGCGCACCGGTTGTAGCGGCGGTCTGGGCGGGGCGATGCAGTTCATCGCGGTGGAGAACCATTTTTACTGCGGCTCGGTGGTGGGCAGCAATCTGGGGCTCGCGACCGGATTCGGTCTGGCGATGAAACAGCGGCAGTCCGGCCAGGTCTGCATGTGTGTTTTTGGCGACGGCGCCTCCAACCACGGCACCTTTCACGAGGCCATGAATCTGGCGGCCATCTGGAAGCTGCCGGTGGTGTTCGTGTGCGAGAACAACCAGTTCGCCGAAGCCATGCCGGTGAAGGAATTCGTGGCCTGTGAACGCATCTCAATGCGTGCCCGCGGCTACGGCCTCGAGGAAATCACAGTGGATGGCAACGATGTGGAGGAATCTCGCCGCGCCGCCAACACCGCAATCGAATTGTGCCGCAAGGGCCAAGGCCCGGTCCTCATCGAGGCGGTGACCTACCGGATCCGCGGCCATTACGTGGGCGATCCGGAAGCCACCTACCGCAACCCCGCCGAAGTGGTCGAGGCCCGCAAGTACGAACCGCTGGTCCGCACCAAAAAAAAGCTGCTCGACGGCGGCTGCGACCCCGCCGAGTTGGAAGCCATGCAGCTGGCCATCAGCGACAAACTCGCAACCCTCGAGCAATGGGCCATCCAACAGGAATTCCCCACCTTGGAGTGTGCCGTCGACCACGTCGGCATCGCGCTTGCCAACGCCCCGCAGGTGAGAGGCCCGCTGGCAACTTCTATCTAACAAACTAGCGAACCGGCACCAAACCCATTCCGCATACCATCTGGAACCACCCAACGACCCATGCCAACCGTCACTTTTGGAGAAGCCATCCGCCAAGCCTACGAGGAGGAAATGACCCGCGACAAAGACGTCTTTCTCATCGGCGAGGACGTCGGACGCTGGGGCAGCCTCTACCGCTCGTCACGGGGGTTGCTGGAAAAATTCGGCACCGACCAGCTCAAGGACACGCCCATTTCGGAGGCGGCGCTTGCCGGTTGCGGGGTTGGGGCCGCCGCGATGGGCATGCGCCCCATTGTGGAGATCATGTACATCGACTTCATCTCCATCGCGATGGACCAGATCGTGAACCATGCGGCCAAGTGGCACCAACTTTCTAACGGCAGGGTCAAGCTGCCGATAGTCTTCAAGACCCAGGGCGGGGCCGGCCGGCGCAATTCCTCGCAACACTCGCAAAGCCTGGAAAATTGGTTTGTGAATATCCCCGGGCTGATCACCGTCATGCCCTCGACGCCCTACGATGTGAAGGGCTTGCTCAAGTCCGCGATCCGCGATGACAACCCGGTGATGTTCATCGAACACAAGTCGCTTTACTTCGACAAGGGCGAGGTGCCGGCAGAGGAATACCTCATTCCCCTCGGCCTGGCCGATGTCAAACGCTCCGGCGAGGACCTCACCATCATTGCCACCTCGTGGATGGTGACCTTCGCGCTCAAGGCGGCGGCGCTTCTCCAACAAGAAGGGATTTCCTGCGAGGTGATCGATCCGCGCACGCTGTGGCCCCTCGACCAGCAAACACTCATCACCTCGGTGCAAAAAACCGGCCTCTGCATGGTCGTCACCGAAGCACCTGCCGAGGGTGGCTGGAGCGGCGAGGCCTCGGCGGTGGTTCATGAGCATTGTTTTGGCGCCCTGAAAAAACCCGTCAGACGCCATTGCGGCATGCGCACCGGCATCCCCTACGGCCCGTCCCTGGAATTCGACTGCATCCCGAGCGTGAACTCGATCGCCGCGGCGGCGCGCGACCTGCTGGGCAAGCCGGCAGCCCACTGACAATCAATCCAATCTAACACACACAAGACAATGGCAACCGAATTCAAAATGCCCATGCTGGGCGAAGTGATGGAAGAAGGACGCATCGTGGTTTGGCACAAGAAGGAAGGCGAGCAGGTGGAACGCGGCGAAAACCTCATGGAGGTCGAGACCGACAAAGCGACCATGGAGGTGGAGTCCACCGCCACCGGGGTGCTCAAAACAATCCTGGTCCAGGCTGGCGAAATTGTGCCTGTCAATACGACCCTGGCCCTGATTGAATAGCGCGAAACGGGGCACGCCGCCCCCATTGCACTATGACACGCCCCAGAAAACCAACCGGCCGCGCCCCCAAACAGCGCGCCTCCAAGCAAGAGACCTCGAAACAAGCGACCTTGGTCCAGGTTGCGCGGCTTTACTACGAGGAGAACCTCTCCCAGCAGGAAATTGCCGACCGCCTCGAGGTTTCGCGTTCGCTGATTGCCCTTTTCCTGCAGAACGCGCGCGAGGCGGGTATCGTGCGGGTGCAGATCGTCGATCCCACCAATAACTGCATCGAATTAGCCGCCGCGCTGAAGAAGAAGACCGGTCTCAAGCGCATCACGGTGATCCCGAATCCGCGGGGTTCGCAGATCCTGAGTCTTCGCGCGGTGGCCGGCGCGGCCGCCGGGTACCTCGCCGAAAGCCTTGCGGACGGAGTTACGTTCGGCTTGGCCTGGGGCCGCACCACCACCCTGGTGACCGACCTGCTCAGTCCCACCCGCGCCCGGCAAGTTGACGTCCTTCCGCTGTTAGGTGAGAGCGGGCATTCCGGACTGCACAGCCAGATGAGCCAATTGGTGATGCAGGCGGCCCAGCGCCTTGAGGCCAAGGCACACTTTCTCTCGCTACCGATGATTGTGAGTTCGGCCGCTTTGCGCGACACCCTCGTCAAGGAAAGTGGCATCCGGGACATCATCGCCATGTGGGACCGGATCGACCTCGCCTGCGTGGGCATCGGGGCGGTGCCGCCAGTGCCCGGCATGGTGGTCTATATCGGCGAGGATGCCCTGCCGCGCTTGATCAATGCCGGGGCGGTGGGCGACTTGTGCGGGATCTACTACGACCGCAACGGCCGCATCATCCAGAGTGGGCTCGAAGACCGGATGATCGCCGCCAGCGTCGAGCAATTGCGGGCCGCCGGCTCCCTGGTCGCCGTGGCCTGCGGGGATGACAAGGCAGTGGCCGTCCTCGGCGCCCTGCGAACCGGCCTGGTGACAACACTTTTCATCGATCAATCCACGGCCGAGCGGATCCTTGCGGAACTTTCGGCCGAAAACACCCGCAAGACCCCATAACAAAATAACGATATGAACATGGAGCCATGCGTCATTGGCATCGATTTCGGCAAGACCAATGTCCGCTTCGCCATCGCCGGGGAACAACCCGAACTGAAGTATTTCACCAAGCGCCCATACCTGCGCCGTGCGCCGGAGGACATCCACCGGCAGATCTTCGAGGGCATCGACGCGGCGCTGCAGGAAGCCGGCTACGAGCATAGCGCCGTGCGCGGCATCGGCATCGATGTGCCGGCTGTGGTCAATCGCGAGACCGGCGTCATCCTCTGGGGACCCGATTGGGATTTCATGGCGGGAGCATCCCTAACAAAACCGATCGCCGCGCGCTACGGCGTGCCGGTGGTGGCCGACGTCGATCCGGTCATGGCCACGTGGGGCGAGCAATGGGCCGGGGTGGGCAAAACCTGCAAGCGATTCGCCGTGCTGACCTGGGGCACCGGCCTGGGTGCCGGGCTGGTCATCGATGGCGAGGTGCAGGAATATCCGGACAACCTGTTCCCCGAATTCGGCCATTCGCGCGTCAGCGATGACGACTGGCCCTGCAAGTGCGGCGCCACCGGTTGCATCGACACGCTGGTGTGCGGCGGCGGCATCGCCAGACACGGCCGCCTGGCCGTCGAGGCCGGCCGGCACTCCCTGCTGCGGGACTTGTGCGGCAACGCTGCGGAGAAAGTGACCTCGCCGATGGTCTTCGAGGCGGCGCAACGCGGCGACGCGGTGGCCATCGCCATCCTCGAACGCGTCGCCGTCCTGCTCGGCCGGCTCTGCGGCAACCTCGTGTTGACCATGCAGCCGGAAAAAATCGTGATTGTGGGCGGCCTGACCGACCGCTGCGGCTGGGTGCTCGACACCATCAACCGGACCATGCACGACAACTGCTGGCTGCTTTTCAAGGGACTGACGAAATGCGAGGTGGTGGCGTCCGAACTCGGTGACCAGGCCGGCGTGCTGGGAGCGATTCGAAAAGTGCAACTCAAGACAGGAGCATCCATCAAATGAACAAGCGACTCATCAGCCGTGCGATTTCAGTGTTATTGTTGGGCTTGAGCCTGACAGGCTGCGGCAAACAGCAAGGTCCCAAGGTCGTGACTCTGGGGCTGTCCTGCGATTCTCTGGAATCCGCGTGGCTGGTCATGAATCATTCCGAGGTCATCAAGGAGGCGAAAAAAAGGGGGGTCGAAGTCATTCCCGTGATCGCGGAAGGTGACGCGGCCAAACAGAATGTGCAGATCGAAAACCTCATCGCCCGCCGGGTGGACGCCGTGCTGTGCATTCCCAAGGACAGTTCCGCCATCGTCAAGTCCATCAAGAATTGCAAGGCCGCCGGCATTCCGATCGTGATGATCAACCGTTCCGTTTCGGGCAAGGTCCTGCCGGATGTGCAGGTCATTGCCAATAACCAGACGATGGCAGAGAATGTTTTGCAGTCATTTGCGGACCGGGCCCGCCGCAATGGCAAGACCTACAATGTGGTCTTGCTGATCGGCAACTTGAGCGATGAGAACGCGGCACTGCGCAAGGCCGGGCATCAGAAGGCGATCGCCGCCAATCCGGACGTGTTCAAGTTGGTGGCCGAAGTGCCAACCGAGTGGAATTTGGATACCACCTTGAAGGGTCTCCAGAATGCGTTGCAGGCCAATCCCGGGGCAAACCTGATCGTCACGCCATCAGACTACCTTTGGCCACCGATCAGGTCCGTCTTGGAACAACGGGACCGCTGGGCAAAGCTCGGAGATGCGCGCCATTTTCCTGTCGTTAGTTTTGATGGTGATGAAGTGGGCATGCAGTATTTGCAAGACGGCTACAGCTGGGGGGATGCGGCTCAAGACCCCGTCGTGGAAGCCCGGTTGGCCGTGGAATGGGCACTGCAGCTGATCGCTGGCAAGACTCCGCCCCACAATATCATCTATGATGAGGGGCAGATCGTCACCATCGACAATTTCAAAGAACTAGGGCCTCAAGTGTGGAGCTATTCGCTGCTGAAATGACGCGATGCACAATCCGAGTTCCGACTGCCAGCGAAAGGTATGGTCCATCTTCAGGGAGATGCCGATCTTGCCCCTGCTCATCGTTTCGTTCCTTGGGGCCATCGCTGGCGTGCCCTATTTCTGCACCGTCGGCAACTTGCGCAACTACCTGTTGCAATCATCGGACCTGTTGATCATCTCCTGTGGGCTGACCTTCGTGGTGCTCAATGGCGGAATTGATTTCTCGATAACATCGATCCTGACCCTGGGCAGCGTGGCCGGCGCCTATGTCATGGCTCTGTCGCCCCTGGCAGCCACGCCGGCATTGTCCATCCCCGTCGCCATCGCGGTGATGATGGGCATCGGATTGTTGGTTGGGATGGTGAATGGCCTGGCGGTGACCCAACTGAAGATGCCTTCGTTCGTTGCCACTCTCGCCACCCAGTTGGTCGTCGGGGGACTCGCCGTGCAATTCACCAGCATGGTCAGCGCGACCTCTTCCATCGCGGGCCTCCCGGAGGTGTTCTTTGTGCTCGGCGGCGAAGGTCGATTCTTCTTCGTGCCGATTCTCATCGCAGTTGCCGTTTGGTTGTTTTCGTGGTGGCTGCTGGAGCGCACGTTATTCGGGCAGTGGGTTTATGCCATCGGCGTGAATCCGAAAGCCTCCTTCATCTCCGGTCTGCCGGTAAAGCGCACCATCGTCGGGTTGATGGTGCTCTCCGGGGTTTGCGCCGGCCTCGCCAGTGTGATCGCCACGGCCAGAAACGGGGTCGGCATGTCCTCGCTGGGTGACAAGATGTTTCTAACGACGATCGCCAGTGTCATTGTTGGGGGCACCAACACATCCGGCGGCCATGGCGGAGTGATGCACACCCTTCTCGGGGTGTTGTTTATTACTCTTTTGAACAACGCATTGAACCTGCTCGGGGTCGGCTGGTATACCATGATGATCGTGCTGGGCGGCTTGATTCTGCTCTCCGCCATGTCCACCCATCTGCTCAACAGCCGCGCCGGTTGGACTTGGAAGAAAGGACAGGCCAGCGATGTCTGACACGGCGCTGCGATTGGCGGGTGTCCGCAAGGCGTTCAGCGGCGTGCCAGTGCTGCATGGTCTCGATTTCGCGTTGAAAAAGGGCGAGGTGCTGGGCGTGACGGGTGAAAACGGGGCGGGCAAATCCACCTTGATGAACATCATTGGCGGGGTTCTGCGCATGGATGCGGGAACCATGACGTTGTTTGACGAACCGTATGCCCCATGCAGTCCGGCGCAAGCCACGGCAAAGGGGATCGCTTTCATCCACCAGGAACTCAATCTGTTCACCAATTTGACGGTGGCCGAGAACATGTTCATTGATGGCTTCCCCACCAACCGCTTTGGCGCCATCGATCACAAGAAAATCACCAGCATCGCGCAGCAAGCAATCGACCGGTTCTCATTGCCGGTGACTCCAGCCACGAAGGTGGCCGATCTATCAACCGGAATCCGCCAGATGGTGGAAATCTCGAAGGCCCTGCTGAAGAATGCGCGCATCATCATTTTCGACGAGCCGACGACCTCGTTGTCGAGCCGGGAAAAAAACGCGCTTTTCCACACCATCGGCGAGCTGCAACAGCGGGGCATCTCCATGATCTATATCTCGCATATTCTGGAAGACATTTTCCGGCTGTGTGATCGCATCACCGTGCTCCGGGATGGCCGGATTGCCGGCACCAGTCCGGCCGCCGAGATCTCCGAGAATGAGCTCATCAAGCGCATGGTGGGCCGCGAGTTGTCCCAGATCTTCCCGTCTATCGAGAAGACCATCAGCGACACGGTTCTGCTGGAAGCCAGGCACCTCAAGTGGCGGCAGCGGGTCAAGGATGTCTCGCTTAAGCTCAGGGCCGGCGAGATTGTCGGATTATACGGCTTGATGGGAGCGGGCAGAACCGAGCTGGCGAAGGTTTTGTTTGGTGTGGAACAACGCGACGCCGGCGAGCTTATCCTGAACCACCGGCTCATGGCGCAGGTCAGTCCCAGCGCGTGCATCGGCGGGAATGCCGCCTTCATCACCGAAGATCGGCGCAGCGAGGGACTGTTGATGAGCAAGCCGGTGGACGACAACCTGTGCCTGGTGAAATCGGCCGATCTAACAAACCGGCTGGGTGTCGTGAACGTCGTGGAACGAGCCCGCCACAACCGGGAAGCCATCAAGGACTTGCAGATCAGAGTCGTCGATCCGGCAACACAATTGGTGAGCAGCCTTTCCGGGGGCAACCAGCAGAAGGTGGTGTTTGGCAAATGGGTCATGAAAGACCCGAAGATATTCCTCCTTGATGAGCCGACCCGCGGTGTGGATGTCGGGGCCAGGTTCGAGATTTATTCGATCATCATGGATTTGGCCAAGCGGGGATCGGCCGTGTTGTTCATTTCCTCCGAACTCCAGGAGCTCATGGGGGTCTGCGATCGCATCCTGGTGATGCAAGAGGGACGCCTCACGGGCGAGGTCCCCAAAGCTGAATTTGATCAGGAAAAACTCCTGGAAATGGCCCTGCCGGGGCCCGCGCTAACATGATGCAGGAAAACATACGACGCAGCAGCGGGTATTTGTCATGGCTGACGAGCTACGGCATCTATGCGGTGCTGTTGCTGTTGGTGGTGGTGTTTTCCCTGGGTAACAGCCAGTTCCTGACGGTTGATAATGTGCTGCTCATTCTCCAGCAAGCTTCGCCCCTGGGCATCGCCGTGGTGGGCATGGTATTCGTGCTGCTGGGGTCCGGTATCGACATCTCGGTGGGTGCCAGCATGTTTTTTGTTTCGACAGTGGCGGGTTGCGTGTTGAATGCATCCGGCGTCATTCCGGCAGCGTGGCTTACCGACATTCGGGGGGTGGCGCTGGTGCTCGGCATGGTTTTGCTGCTCGGGGCATTGATCGGCTGGATCAACGGGATGCTGGTGACGCGCTTTCGCATCCTGCCTTTCATTGTGACCCTGGCAACAGCGAGCATTCTGAAAGGGACAGGACTCAAGATTTCCGGTTCGGCGTCTATCGGAGTTGCCGCGCTTGGTGACTTGGCCAACGGCCGGGTGGGACCGATTCCCAATGTCTTGATCCTTTTCGTGGTGGTGTTGATCGCCTGCGATTATGTCTTGCGCCGGACGGTCTATGGCCGCCATTTGATGGCGATCGGCGACTCTGCCCGCAATGCGGAGCGGACCGGCATCAAGGTGAATCGCAACATCGTGGCCTCCTATGTGATCTGCGGAGTGCTGGGCACCTTGGCCGGCATCTTGTCAGCCGGCCAGATTGGCAGCGTTTCCGCCGGATTTGGCGAGGGCAACGAGTTCATCGTGATTTCGGCCGCAGTTCTGGGTGGGACCAGTCTTTTCGGCGGCAAGGGCAGCATTCTGCCAGGTGCCGTTATCGGCATCATCCTCGTGACAACCATCATGAACGGCCTGGCGATGATGAACGCCTCTCCCTTCATCTATACGATCGTCAGGGGACTCATCATTTTCTGCGCCATCGCGCTCGACTCGATGGGCCACCAGGGCGAGCTGCGCTGAATCGCGCCGCAATCAACAATCAACAAATGAACCAACAAATGAAAATCAGCTCCCCCGGCTGCGTCGCGGCCTGTTCGATTCCTGCGGTTGCGCTGCTGTCCTGCCTGCCGGTGGCACATGGTGCGGACGTTGCCCAATGGGAGGTGTTCGAGACCTCCTACGAGAGCGCCAAAGCCTATCCGAATGCATTCACGGAGGTGGAGGTCGATGTCGTGTTCAAGCAGGGCGAAAAACAATGGAAGGTGCCGGCCTTCTGGGCCGGCGGCAAAAAATGGACGGTGCGTTTTGCGCCGCCAACGCAGGGTGAGTATCAATTTCGCGTGGAATGCACGGACAAGTCGAACCCGGAGTTGAATGGCAAGGATCAGACCCTTCGAGTTAGCGCATACAACGGGGACAATCCCTTGCTGAAACATGGGTTTCTCCAGATCAGCGCGGACAAGCGGCATTTCGCGCACGCCGACGGCACTCCGTTCTTCTGGCTGGGCGATACGTGGTGGAAAGGTCTTTGTGACCGGATCACCTGGGACGGCTTTCAGCAGCTCACGGCGGACCGCAAAGCCAAGGGCTTCAGTGTGGTTCAGATCATTGGCGGCGGACCCTTTCCGGACGAACCGTTGTTTGATGAGCGCTGGAAAAACGAAGGCGGGATGCCTTACGAAAATGACTTCGAGCGCCTCAACCCGGCCTACTTCGACTACGCCGACCGCCGGATCAAGCATCTCGTGGAAAATGGGATCGTTCCCGCCATGGTGGGCGGCTGGGGTTGGAACACGTCATGCATTTCCAACGAGACGATCGGAGGCCGGGAGCAATGGTTTTACCGTCACTGGCGCTATCTGATCGCGCGCTACGGGGCGTACCCCGTCGTCTGGATCGTCGCGGGCGAGATGCGACATCCTTACTTGCTTGACCTGGCGAAGTATGTCCGGGCCAATGATCCCTACCAGCACCTGACCGCGATGCATCCGCCCGGCGTGCCGGAGATGCAGTCGGGGCGGAAGGTTGTGGCTGACGAGGCGCTGGTGGATTTTGATTTTCTCCAGACAGCGCACAACGAGTGGGCCTCCGCTCCTATCACCGTGTCGCAAGTGACCATGTCCTACTCCAAGACGCCGCCCATGCCGGTGGTCAATGGAGAAGTGGCCTATGAATGGCACAAGAACCAGAGCCGGCATGATCTTCAACGTTTCATGTTCTGGACCTGCATGCTCAACGGGGCCGCCGGTCACACCTACGGCGCGGGCGGCATCTGGCAGATGAACACCGAAAAGGTCCATGGCAGCACGGGTTACGAGACGATCCCATGGCATGTGGCCATGCATTACCCCGGGTCGGCCCAGCTCGGCTTGGGCAAGAAGCTGCTGGAGGAGTATCCGTGGTGGCGCTTCCAGCCCCACCCGGAGTGGGTCGAACCCCACAGCACCACGCTGTTAGAACCGCACGCGGAATGGTATGACAACCACCAGAAGTGGGCGGAGCTGAACGGACGTTGGGATCTGCCATACGCGGCGGGGATTCCCGGCGAGGTGCGCTTCATCTACATTCCCGGCAACAACGACTACCAGTTGACCGCGCCCACCGTGCTGCATTTGGAGCCGGACGTCAATTATCGCGCGTTCCTGTTCGATCCGCTCTGGGGCCAGCGGTTTGACCTGGGGCCGGTTGTCAACCATAAGCCGGCCGATGAGTATCGCCCCCCGCAACTGCCTTCGCCGCAGGACTGGGTGCTGGTGTTGGAAAAGGTGAAATAACATAAACAAACGAAAGCCAATGAGAAGAACTTTAACTGTCATGTCGGGACTGTGCGTGCTATTGCAGGCTGCGGTCAGAGGGGCGGAGAGTGCCCAATGGGAGGTGTTCGAGACCTCCTACGAGAGCGCCAAAGCCTATCCGAATGCATTCACGGAGGTGGAGGTCGATGTCGTGTTCAAGCAGGGCGAAAAACAATGGAAGGTGCCGGCGTTCTGGGCCGGCGACAAGAAGTGGACGGTCCGATTCGCGCCGCCGACTCAGGGGGGTTTCACCTACCGCGTCGAATGCACCGACAAGACCAATCCCGACCTCAACGGAAAAGAGCAAACACTCACGGTCGCGGCCTACGACGGCGGCAATCCATTGCTGAAGCATGGTTTTGTCAAAGCAACCCTGGGCAAAGGGTATTTCGAGCACGCCGACGGCACGCCGTTTCTGTGGCTGGGCGATACCTGGTGGAAGTGCCTGTGCAAGCGGATGACCTGGGAGGGGTTCCAGGAGCTGACTGCCGACAGGAAGGCCAAGGGATTCAGTGTGGTACAGATCATCTGCGGCCCATATCCTGACGAAGATTTTTTCCAGCCAAGCTTGGAGAATGAGGGCGGCCAGCCCTATCTGGCGAAGGATATGCGTGCGCTCAATCCGAAGTACTTTGATTATGCGGACAGGCGGATCAAGCATCTGGCGGACGCGGGCATTGTGCCGGCGATTGTCGGAGCGTGGGGGCGGGGCGACTGCAACAGCATGGAGGCTTTCGGGCCTGCCAATATCAAACGGCACTGGCGCTATGTGATCGCGCGTTACGGCGCCTATCCGGTGATCTGGATCCTCGCCGGCGAGATCGCCGATGAAACCAAGTGGGGGCAGGGACCGTGGGCCGAAATCGCCAAATATGTTAGAGAGATCGACCCATACAAGCATCCGCTTTCCTGCCACACCGGACAGGGGCGGCGTGGGGCCGAGGGAGATATATGTTTGATCGACTACGACATGGTCGGTGGCAGTCACGCTGAAGGCCAAGCCATTGCCAACGAGACGCTTGCCTTTGTCACCTCGGCCTGCGCGAAGAAGCCCGCCATGCCGGTGCTGGTCGGGGAGACGTGTTACGAGGGGCACATGCAGCAGGGGTTCGGGACGACCCAGCGGCATATTTTCTGGAGGAACCTGCTGAGCGGCGCGGCCGGGCACACCTACGGCACGGCGGGAGTCTGGCATGCGGGCGTGGAGGGTGATCATGGGAACTGGGGCGCTTGGGGCAGGCAGCCCTACGATTGGACGACTTGGAAGGAAGGGATGAACTATCCCGGTTCGACCCAGTTGGGGCTGGCCAAGAAACTGCTGGAGCAATACCCGTGGTGGCGTTTCGAGGCGCACCCGGAATGGGCGCCGGGCTGCTTTGCTGCCGGCATTCCCGGCGGGACGCGCATCATCTACCGCCCGAAAAAGGGCATCTACGATTGGAGCGGATTTACCGTGAACCACCTCGTGCCCGGATTGCCTTATGCCACATGCTTCTTCGACCCGGCCAGCGGGCGGCGCTTTGAC
>CAIZNN010000161.1 GCA_903934285.1 Akkermansiaceae bacterium
AAGCTACTGCGGGACGAGATCCAAGCATCTGGCTACAGTTTCCTTCTTATTCGTGACCTCGATGCTACATAGTAATGTGTCAGCAATGAGCTGATGGCAAGCCGGTAATACGATCCAGTTGATTTTCCAATCTCACTCCAACCACCCAGCTGCTGTCGCTCAATCGTTGGACGAGATTATGATCGAAGAACCTCTCGGTCATCGCTCACCAGGGCAACCAGCCGCTTAACGTGCGCCATCGTTAGTTCATTCGGCCCGAGGCGGACCACCCGCCAACCGGCGAGCGCGGCCTCCAGGTATTTTTCCAGATCGGCGGCGAAACCCGCGCCGCGGTTGTGGCGCCCATGCACGTAGATGCCGCCCTCGATCTCAATCAGGGTCCGGCTGGCCAGGTGGGCGAAGTCGGCCCGCCATTTGCGAACCGGGTGAAAGCGGAATTCCTTTTCCAACTCCGGGCCGCCCAGCGCCCGCCACAGTGTTTCAAAACGGCTCTCCAGCCTGCTGGGCGGCTTGGCATCCCGGAACACCATGCGGGCGCGGACTTTCATCACAGGGGCAGCTTGGCCTGGTTCGGGTCGTCGATGGCGCACTCGATTTGCCGCCGCGTGCCCGCGTCGCCCTCCGGGCAGCCTATGGCTGGCCATCTCGCTCCGCTCGGTTCATCCGTGGTGATCTTGGACACGCGGCACGTCACCTTGAGTTTGGTGGGCGTGTGGGAGCGGTCGAAGGTGACGCGGAATCCGAGACTGAACTTGCCGTCCTCGTCGGCGCTGTCCTCGGCTTCCTGAAAATGGGCGTCGAGGAGTTCTTTGACCGCGTCGATGGCGGCCTGGCATTCGGCGGGTTGCTGGGTCATTGCTTGAGTTGGTTGTAAATGTGGATGATGGGTTCGAGGTCGCGGCAGATCACCTCGCGCTGGGCCTTGGTGGCGTTGGCCAGAAACCGTTCGGCCTGCAAGCGGCGCCACCAGCAACAGATCCGGTTCACGAACGGGATGTAGTTCAACTGGCCCTTGTCGGCGGGATCCGGCTCAAGGTCGGCATCGGTGGCGACCCGGCCAAGGTTGAGCGACTTGCGCAAGCGGCGGGTGGACATGCGGCGACCGGCGCTATCCTCGGCCGCGCAGGTTTCTATCCAACTTTGGATTTCACCGTCGGGGAGTTTTGCCAGCAGGCGATGATGTTCCCATGACAGACGTTCGCTGCGCAACGAATACGGGATGCTGCGGCTGACGTAGGCATAGTTCTGGAGGGTGGACAGGTCGAGGCCGGTTGCCTTGAGTGCGAGTTGATAGGACGGGTTGTCCACCTTCTTGTCAGGGAAGCCGTCGGTGCCGAACAGGGTTTGGCCATAGACGAGCCAGTCGCCGACGATGAAGGCAATCGAAGTGGCCATTCCGCCGATGCCGGCGGCGAGTTCCTGCCATTCCTCGGGGGTGAGCTGGTCGATGATGCGCATGCCGAGGCGGCTGACTTTGACTTTAGGGTTCGGGAGTTGGATCGATTGATTCATGAGATTTGGTGGTCTGGATGCGGGCGGAGCGATACGTCTTGCGGGCTGTCAACGAGCGCATGGCGCGGGAGGGTCGCAGGTTGAGCAATTCGGTCAGTTCGACGCAGCGTTTCGATACCGCGGCGCGGCTGATGCCATGGCGTTTGGCAATCGCGGTCATGGAGTCGCCGGAGTAGATCAGGCCGCTGACCAGGGCAATGCACTCGGCGGTCAGCCGGGCGTTGGCGTGATTCAGCACCTCGCCTAGGACATGGCGGGCAGTGGACCAAGCGGCCTCGTTGTCGCGGATGGGCTGATGCGGTTCGGCGTTCGGTGCATAACGAGAATCAGGCTCCGGTTCGGGTTCCGGCATGAGCGCCGGATCATCACCCTGCCGCATGATCGGGCTGTCGGCGGCGTCACCCTTGGCGGAGCCGTTGCCGTGGCGGGCCAGATCGGGCGCGGCCAGTCCCTGCGCTTCAAGTTCCCGCCGTTTGTCCGCAGGCAGGGACTTGATCCACACCTTGTATTGGCGTGCGTATTCCGCATCCTTGGCTTTTTGGCGTTGGCTGTAATCGTCGCGGTTCATTTCTCGGCCCAGGTTGTGCAGATGTTCGCTTCAACTTCGACCGGCACCTCGGGGAAGAGGGCGGCCATGGCTTCGACCATCGCGGTCGTGATGATTTCCCGGCATTGCTCGGCGGTGTCCTCGTGGCACTCGACGACCACTTCATCGTGGACTGTGGAAACAATGCGGGCGGATTTCGGCAGGCGTTTGTCTATCAGAATGAGCGCGTGCTTCATGCCGTCGGCGGTGCCGCCCTGGACCGGCGTGTTGACCAGTGCCGTGAAGCGTTCCCAGTCGGTGGCGGTGGTTGGAATCAGGCGGCGGCGACCTGCGCGGGTGCGGACTTCCGTGACGCCCGCCTCGGCCTGTTGGTGGCTGAGACCGTGCCACTGGCGGAGGCGCGAGTAGGTGCGGAAGAATGCCTGGCGGATGTCGGTGGCCTGGTCTTCATCGAGGGTCACACCGTAGGATGTGGCGGCATATCTAACGAGTCCTTTGGCGGATTGGCCGTAGAGCAAACCAAAATTTGAACTTTTGGCCGTCTGACGATCCTGCTTCGTCACTTCGCATTCTGGCTTGCCCAGCACGACCGACGCCGTGAGTTTGTGCAAGTCCGCACCCGCCTGATAGGCTTCGATCATCCGGGTTTCCCCGGCGATGGCAGCCGCCGCACGCAACTCAATCTGCGAGTAGTCGGCCACGATCAGGCGGCGGCCCTCTGGTGCCGTGAACGCTTCACGCATTTCACCCCGTCCGACGTTCTGAAGGTTCGGCTCCTTGGACGAAAAGCGCCCGGTGGCGGTGCCGAGCGGTTCAAAGCGACCGTGGATTCGTCCGTCGGCTTGGATGTGACCAACCAATGCTTCCGCCTGTTGGGCGCGTTTGCTCGCTTCGCGGTGGGTGAGCACCAGGGGGATGATGGCGCCGTCATCCGCGGCCTTGAGTGCTTCCTCGGCAGTGGACTCCAACGAAATCCCCTTGGCGCGGAGTGCGGCGAGCAATTGCGCCGGACTGCCCGGGTTGATCGTTGCGTTGCCAAGTGCCGTGCGAAGGTCGGTGGTGGCCTGTTGCGCCAGACGGTCGGCCTCGACGGCGATGGATTCCAGTTTTCCACGTTCCACGCGGATGCCGGTGGCTTCCATCTTCACCACGGTCGGC
>CAIZNN010000162.1 GCA_903934285.1 Akkermansiaceae bacterium
CGAACGCCGAACGCCGAACAGAAGATGAATACGAACATCGAACGCCGAACGTCGAACGCCGAACGTCGAACAGAAGAGGGCGAAAGAAACAGACAGGATGACTCGCCTTTCTCTCTTTTGTTCGACGTTGGAAGTTCGACGTTCGACGTTCGATGTTCGCGTTTTCTTATCTTCTGTCTTCTGTCTTGCAGCGCAGCGATCTTCTGTCTTCTTCCGATTAGGATTTCATGCTTAGAATTTAGTATTTTCTTCCTCTTCTTCTTCCGTTTAGGATTTCGTGCTTAGAATTTAGTGCTTTCCCCTCTTCTTCTTCCGTTTAGGATTTCGTGCTTAGAATTTCGTGCTTTCTTCCCCCACCATCATGCTTCCGTTCACGCTCGCTGCTCTTTGGCTGCACTTTTTCTGGTGTCTGGTGCCGTCATGGCGCTTTGGCGAATACTACAACTACGGGTTTCTGGTGCCGGTGCTCGCGGCCGGGCTCGCCTGGCGGCGGGCAGGGGTGCTGGCCGCGGCGGCGGGGGCACCGCCGCTGCCGGGGTGGCGCCCGGGCCGGCTGGCCGACGCGGTGATGTTAGGTCTGGCGGCCGCCGGGCTGCTGGCGCTCATTCCGTTGCGGGTCATTGAAACCGGCGACCCGGGCTGGCGGCCGCCGCTGGTCTTGCACGGCCTTTTGGTCACGGCGGCAGTGCACTTGGTGTTGGCGCGCTGGCGCGGCTGGCGGGCCTCGGCATTTTTCCTGCCGGTGACTGTGTTTGCGTGGTCGGCGGTGCCCTATCTCTATCAATTCGAGCAGGCCCTGGTGCGGCACCTGACCGGCATGGTGGTGGGGCTGACGCGCGAGGTATTTTTGTTAGCCGGGCAACCGGTTGAACAAATCGGTGAGCGGCTGGTGCTTGGGACGCGCGCGGTGGATGTGACCGACGGCTGCAGCGGGATCCGTTCGATCCAAAGTCTGGTGATGGCGGCGTTGTTTTTCGGTGAGTTGTTGTGGTTGCGCTGGCCGGCGCGGCTGGCCCTGGTGGCCACTGCGCTGGCTGCCGCAGTGACGTGCAACACCGGCCGCGCCTGGTATCTGGCCAGCGTTCAATTCAGTCGCGGCGAGGCGGCCGCCCACGCTGCCCACGACCCGGCGGGCCACCTCGCCTTTACCATCGCCGCGCTGGCCCTCTACCTTGCCGCGCGCCTGCTGATGCCGCGCGCCGTCGGGGTGGTGGTGCGCAGGAGGTGCTGAAGCGCCACCCCTTCCACCCGAGCGGCAAGGGGCGGTTTTGCGTCAGGCACAACAAGCCGATGGTGCGGCGGCGGCCCCCTGCCTAACCGACCGATAATTAGCCGTTGCCAAAACCCGAAAAACGACCAACGTGGTTTGCGGAGACTGATTTTGCCCTGCGTGGCCGGAATTCACCCTCCGCCCCTCACGCTCCTCACGCCCCTCACGCTCCGCCCGCCCCGCCTTCGCCCCGCCGTTAGCGGCGAGCGTCCCCCGCCCTGCCCATCACCACCAACACCGCCCCCCCAACCATGGCCCGCTGGAACTCCCAAACCACCCACACTGACATCAGCGATTTCAGTGACAATCCGTCATTGCGCCGCGAGGTGAAAGTGTGGCGGCTGAAGATAGCGGCCTGGATCGTAGCGGGATTGCTGGGCCTCGGGCTGTCGGCCAGGCCGGGCTACCGGGCGTTTCGCGAGTATCGGATCAACCGCAACCTGTCGGCGGCACAGACCGCGGCGCGGCTGGGGGATTGGGGCACGGCGCGCGACAAGGCCCGCAGCGTGTTGTTAGCCCGGCGCCAGGACTTCGCCGCCTATCGGATCTGGACCCGCGCCCTCGGCAAAATGGGCGAAGCCCGCACCTACATGGCTGCCGCCCAGCTTTTCACCGACTCCCGGGCGACCCGCGAGGACCGCCTGGAAGCGCTGCAGGTGATGGCGCTGCAAGCGCCGCAAGCCGTCGCGCTGAGCGCCTATGCGAGCCTGCCGCCAGAGCTGCGCAATGAGGCGTCGTTCCGAGCCGCCATCACGCCCTTGCTGGTGTACCGCGGCGAGATTAACGCCGCCGAAAAGGGGCTGCGCGAAGTCATGCAGCCGGGCGACGACCCCAAGGTGCGCCTCGAATTGTTGCGCACCTTGTGCAGCCGCCCGGACGTCGCCCGCGTCGCTGAGGCCCGCCAGATTTTTGCCGGTTTGATAGCCGCGCCCGGAGCCGACGACGAGGCGCTGGCGGCGCTGTTGATTTTGGGGGAGATACCCGGCGGGCTGGCGGCCGGGGACCCCTTGCCCGAGCTTCCGCCCTGGCTCAAGAACCAGCCGAAAGCCACCGCCCTGCACCATCTGCTCGGGATGCACCCGGCGCTGGCAGCGTTGCCTGAGACCGCGCAACATTGTTATGACACCGCCATTGCGCGCTTCCTGGCCATCGAGCCGGGCGTGCTGGGCACTTGGCTGGTGCGCCGCGGACAAGCCGAAACGGCCGCCCGCATCCTCGAAGGACCCGCCCAAACCCGCTCCGACGCCTACCTCGCCCGCTTGCACGCCCTGCTGCGCCTGAAAAAAACCAGCGAACTCACCAGCGCGCTGGCGGCGCCGCCCGCCTCGGTCGATCTCGTCGAAATCGAAATCGTGCAGGCCGCCCTGGCCGCCAACCGCGGCGCCCAGATCGCCTGCGAGGCCGCCTGGACCCAGGCCCTCAACCGCGCGGCTTTCGATGCCAGCCGCAACCGGTTCATCGAGATTGCCCGGGCCGCCGAGGGCATGGGTGCCAAAACCTCCGCCGTCGACGCTTGGGTCGCCTCGGTGCGCTCAGGCTGGGGCCAATTGCCACTTTACCGCGACCTGCAGCCGGTCTTCGCCTCATTGGCCGTCCAGGGGCGCTCGGAGGATATGCTGGCAATGTACCGGACGCTGCTGCGCTTCGAACCCCGCAATCCCGAACTGCTCAACAATTTCAATTATCTCGCGCTGATTCATGGGATTTTGCCGCCCAGTCAGGTGGCCACCGATCTGACAGCCCTGGTTGCGGCGCAACCGGAGCGCCCGGAATTCGATTCCGCCCTGATGCTCGCCGAAATGTTAGACGGGCGTCCCGCCGACGCACTGGCCCGCCTGCCGCGTTTGGCCGAGAGCCGCGGCGTGGCACCGATGATGAAGACCGCGTTGGAAGGCACTGCCCGGCTGCTGGCCGGCGAGACGGAGGCGGGGACAGCCTTGCTGAAGCAGGTGAAGTGGCAGCTCTTCATCCGCCAGGAGCGCATCGTGTTCCGCAACTTGCTGGTGAAACTTAAAATCTCCGAACTCCCACTGCCGGAAATGGAAAAACCGATTGCGGAAATCGCTCCCGATATGATCCCGGCCTGGCGCAAAGCACTGCAGCAACTCGAAAAAGACCGCTCCGGCGATGTCCTGCCCACCCTGCCTGCCGTCCGCATCCCCGGCGAAGAACGTGCCCCCACCCCCAAGGCCCCCTGATCGGAGCTGTCGCAACCCATTCCAAATCAACGCCATAAAATAATCCACCGGCACCGCGCGGCAGTCCTGCGAAATTTCCGCAAAAATACTGTAAATAGTTCTTGCTAATCCGGCGGGTTTGTTCACTTTCCCCCTGTCCGCGCGACCGGCCCAAAGCCACAGGTACCAAGCACTCCCGAAAACAAGCCACTTTATGAAAAACAGACTCCGCTCACTCCTAATAGGATCCGCCATAATCATTGCCCCGCAAATCGCCTCGGCCAGCTTGCTGATCGGCTTTCATGACTTCGATGGCAATGGCGACCAGCGTATCGAATCGGCCCACCCTGCGGATGTGGCGGCGGGTTTCTCCGGACAGATCTTCGAAACCGAGACATCCTCCAACTTGGGCGGGTCCACCGACGTTATCCTCGGGGATTCGTTCTACAACATGGGCGCTATCGCCCTGAACGATGGCTATGCGTCGAT
The DNA here is from genome assembly GCA_903934285.1 of Akkermansiaceae bacterium. GTDB lineage: Bacteria > Verrucomicrobiota > Verrucomicrobiia > Verrucomicrobiales > Akkermansiaceae > Luteolibacter. The sequence goes on from CAIZNN010000162.1 coordinate 3,937, forward strand.
CAAAACGTCTGCTAGTCAGGGCCTCACCATGACTCTGACAAATAGCACGGGATTGAGTTATACCTTGGGACAATTGTATTACGATGCGGTAGGGAGCGCTAATTCAGGCTCAAAAGGCATTGACGTGTCGTATTTAAAAAGCGGGGGTGTTCTTACCGCACTAACCAGTGACCGGGGCATGAGGCTGATCACAACACCTGAAGATGATTACAGGGATTATGCCAAAAACATTGTGAATTTGCTCGATCAACCGGTCATCCTTGGCGCTGACGAAACCATCAGCTTTTACTTCAGCATCGTGGGTAACCTGAGCGAAGTGCGCTTGGATAACCTGGGCATCGACGGTGTGCTCACCGCCATTCCCGAGCCCGGCAGCCTGTTGGCGCTGGGTTGCGTGCTCGGCTCCGGTGCCTTGCTGAGGACCCGCCGCCGCACTGTGCGCCTCGCCTGAACAATCAGCCTTGGCTGAGTTGCTTGTTTTCAAAGTTAAAGGTCGCTCTCAAGTTTGAGAGTGGCCTTTACTTTTTGGTGCCACCGCGCTGAACACCGCACAGGGGACTGTGCGGAGTACCCCCTAGCGACATCTCTTGCCTCGAAGACCGCACAGGGGACTGTGCGGAGTACTCCCTGTTCGGAGTACTCCCTGTGGGGACTCCCCTCGCGCCCTCATTTTTCCCACTGCCAACCGCCCCCCCCGATGCACCTCGTCTTCCTCAACCAATACTATCCGCCGGATGCGGCACCCACCGGAGTGATGCTGGCTGGCGTGGTCGCGGGCTTGCTGCGCGACGGCCATGAGGTGACCATCCTGTGCGCCGCCGGCGGCTATGCGGGGAAGACGCAAGACAACAAGACGCAAGACGCAAGAGAAGAGGCAGATGAGAACTCGAACATCGAGGATCTAATAGGATCGAATCGCCCGGCAGGGCCACGGCACGACGCGCAAGCGACATCCCCGGTCCCCGACCTCCCCGCTGCCCGCATCATCCGCATCGGCGCGACGCGCTTCGGCCGGGCGTCGTCGCTCGGCAAGCTGCTCGACTATGCGTCGTATTACCTCGGGGTGGGTTGGAAGTTGCTGACCTTGCGGCCGGCACCTGAGCGCATCGTGGCGCTGACCACCCCGCCGTATCTGTCGGTGCTGGCGCGGCTGATGTCGAAACTGCGGGGTGCCGGCCATGCCCATTGGGTGATGGATCTGTACCCCGACGTGATGGCGGCGCACGGGATGTTAGACGAGCGGCGCTGGCCCTATCGGCTGCTGGCGCGCCTGGCACGCTGGGGCAGCGGCGGCTCGCGTTGTGCGGCACTGCTGACGCTGGGGCCGGACATGGCGGAGCGCTTGGGGAAGACGCAAGACAACAAGACGCAAGCACCACGGCCAACCGGCAAGCGCCAACGACACACGCCAATCCAAGTGCAATGGGTGCCGCTGTGGGGGACGGATTGCGCATCGGGGAGCGTGGAGGAACCATCGGCACCTGACGCGACTGCGCCTGTACCCACCATCGGCGATCCACGATCCACCACCGTCGCGCTGGCGTTGCGGCGGGCGCGCGGCTGGGGGGATGAGGATCTGGTCGTGATGTATTCGGGCAACATGGGCTTGGGCCACCGGTTCGGCGAGATTCTCGCGGCGGCGGGACAGGGATTGCGGATTGAGGATCGTGGATTGCGGATTGGGAGCGCGTCAGCAGCGGCCTCTTCGATCGCCGCGCCTCTATCATTGCTGTCAGATCCCCGGTCGACGCTTTCGGCGCCGCGCGCCCCCGCTGTGGGTCCGCAGGTGCGCTTCGTGTTTTTCGGTGGCGGCAAGCGGCGCGACGAGGTGGCATCCTTTGCCCGTGACCACCCGCAAGCTGGCATCGAGTTATATGATTATGCGCCGGCGGACCAACTCGCGGCGCACTTGCAGAGCGCCGAGGTCCACCTCGCATCGTTGGATCCGGCATGGACCGGCACCATGGTGCCGAGCAAGTTGCAAGGGATCTTCGCCGCGGGACGCCCGGTCATTTTCATTGGCAGCGCCGAGTCGAGCATCGGCCGCTGGGTGCACGAAAGCGGCGGCGGCTGGGTGGTGGCTGCCGGGGATGTCGCCGGCGTGGCTGCCGCGCTGGCCGAGGCCAGCGATCCGGCGCAACGCGCGATGCGCGGGCGTGCCGCCAAGGGCTTTGCCGCCACCCATTTCGATCAGCGCCGCAATGTCGCGCGGGTGGTGGCAGTCTTGACGGCGTAATGCCGGGCCGGCGGCCGTGGGACTGCGGTGACTCGTCACCGCACCTCTTGTGAAGAAAAGCTGAAAGTTGAAAGCTGAAAGCTGAAATTCCGAGGCGCTTGCGGCGCGCTGCTTGTCCTTGTGAAGAAAAGCTGAAAGTTGAAAGCTGAAAGCTGAAATTCCGAGGCGCTTGCGGCGCTCTGCTTGTCCTTGTGAAGAAAAGCTGAAAGTTGAAAGCTGAAAGCTGAAATTCCGAGGCGCTTGCGGCGC
>CAIZNN010000163.1 GCA_903934285.1 Akkermansiaceae bacterium
CCTTGGTGGTTTGAGTCGAGGCTCCGGGCAAGATGCCCGGGCCACCGTGGCGCGGGCCTCCAGCCCGCCGCCGCTTCATGTCTCGTCCCTGCAACGCCTTAAGTAAACCGTATTGGGCATCCTGCCCGCCGCCATTCTTGCTTGCCTTTCCCGCGCCGACAAAACTGATAGTCTTGGGCAGCGCGCCTGATGCGCCGGGCGGGCCAGCGCGTGAAGCGCCCTGGAGCCACCGGCTCCAGGGCGCCACGACGGGAGCGGGCCTTGCGTCACGGTCTTTCGACCCGATAGAACGCGTTGGCTTCGGTGGCGTTGACGTCTTGCAGGGTGCCGGTCGAGGTGCCTGTCAGCGTGATGGTGTCGCAAGTGGTGGGGAAGCCATCGGCAAGGGTCAGGCTCTTTTTCAACACATAGGTCTTGCCGTCCACCCCGGCGAATTGAATGGCGGTGGTGTTGCCCGTTTTGGTCAGCGAGGTGATCGCCAGGATCTCGTTTGTCGGGAAGGAGTTGTTGTCCTTCGGATCGGTGCCGGCGTCGTGCTCCTGCTTGTCGCTAAAGGTGTCGCCGTCGGCATCGCCGCTGCCGTCGGCAGTCGCCAGTTCGACCCAGGTGACCACCCCGTCGTTGTCGCCGAAATATTTATCCTCCCAAGCATCTAACAACCCATCGGCATCCGCATCGGCCGGGGGTGTGACCTGCAGGTCGGTGGCCGGGTTGAATTGGCCCGACACGAAGGAGAACACAGACGCCTCGTCAACGCCGCCGGCCGCACGCCAGGAATCGGCGACCTGGCCGCCGAGTTCGATGAGACCGCCCGCGCTGTGGGCGTCCGGGGCGTAGGCCACGCCCGCGTAGGTGTAAGCAAGGATGCCGTTGACGTAGAGCTGGATCTGGTTGTCGAGCGCCACCGCCGCCACGTGAGTCCAGGTGCCACCCTGGATCGGGACCACCGAGAATGGGTTGGCTTTGCCGCCGATGTTCAACCCCCAGTGCGCCCCATCGGCCGAAAAGACGGAGAACCCGCCCCACCCCCCATGGCCAACCCCGAAGTAGAGCCCGCCGTAGCCGGCACCGGTTTGGCCGCTGCCGGTGGAGAGTTCCGGGCGGAGCCAGGTTTGGAGGCCCCAATTGTTGGTGCGCCCGACGAGTGCGGCCGGGATCCCGGTGTACGCGTAAACATCGTTGAGCGTCTGATCGATGCCCTTGGTGCTGCCGGTGCCTGCCCCGGCTCCGGAGTTGTAGCTGGTGCCGGGAGTCGCGTTGATGTTGGTGAGGTCGTAGTCACCCGCGGCATCGATGGTGGTGGCCAGCGAGGCGTCGTCTTCACCGAGGTGGTATTGGGCGATGACCGAGAGCCGCGGAATGGAATTCCCGGTCAGGGTCACCTGGATCGGCGATGCGAGGTCCGGGTCGTTGTGGGTGATTTCAAGCACGGCCGAGTGACTGCCGAGGTTGCCCGCCGGAGCGTATTTGACGGTGATGACCACCGACGAACCCGGCAGGGCGGGACTGGGTGAGGAGGTGATAGAGAAATAGCCGCTGTCGCCGCCGGTCACGATGGCCGAGGTGATGGTGAGGTTTTGGTTATCCCCTGAGTTGAAGACTTCGAGCCCCTTGCTCACGTCAGCAGTGGCGGCCACGGTGCCAAAATCCAGAGTGCCTGCCACCGTGATGTTAGGATCGGTGATGGCGCTGCCGGTCAGGACAATGCTGGCGCTGGGATTGCCGGCAGAGTTGTTAACAACCGTGAATGTGGCGCTGTGGCTGGCGGCGGTGGCACCCGGTTGGTATTGGAACTCGAGATCGGCGGAGGCACCCGGCAGGATGTCGAGCGGCAGCGTGGTCACCAGCGAAAACCGCCCGGTGTCACCGGCCAGGGCGTTCACCGCGCTGATCGTCAGGGTGTTGGCGGCACCGGTGTTGCTGATCGGCACCGTGAAGGCGGTGCTGCTGGAAATCATGACCGTGCCGGCACTGGTCGGCACCGCGGGCACCACAATGATCGGGTCTGGCACACTCGTCAGGTGCAAGTCGGCGGCCGGATCGAAGGTGCCGGAAATCGTCGAGAAATACACTTCGTCAATATCCCCGGTAAATCCGTGGTCACCGCCGCCGGTGTATTGGCTGCCGATCGCGCTACCGTCGGCGAATGGAGCAGCAAGGGCGGGGTCGCTGCCTGCAACCACGCCATTGACATACAAGGTGGTGGTGCCGCCGTAGCGGACCAAGGCAAGATGATCCCAGCTCGTGCCCACTCCGCTCGCGCCCACCGTCCCGTTGAACTGGCCATAAGTGCCTCTGTACCAGCCGTAGCGGTTGAGTGCCGCGTCGTAGTTGAGAACCTGCCCTTGGCCACCGTGGCCGTTGGACATGATGAGGCCCAACCCGGCGCCACCGGGTTGCGGTCTCACCCAGGCTTCCAGCATCCATTGGTTGGTGCCACTCGTGCCGTTGATGTTGGGGGTGATTTGATAATGCTCGACCACTCCGTCAAAGTTCAGGTAGTGGGAGCTGCCACCGGCGGCCAGCGGTGCCCCGCCGGCACCGATGGTGGGCGTGCCGGTGAGCGCGGTCATGTTCGTGCCCACAGTGGCCAGCAGCGCGGCCGGGGTGTCGCCGACGGCGGCGCCACCGGCAATCTCCTGTTCGCCCATCCGATAATGGGCGACGACGGTTGAAGTGGCGAAGCTCGTGCCGCTGGCCAAGGCCAGGGCCGCGACGACGTTAAGCAGGGATCTATGACTCATGATTGCTGGGGTATTGGTTTTTTGGTTGGTAGAGGCGTCACTACGGGACAGCTCTGGGAGAAAATCAAATTCCCCGGCCAGACGTCAAGTCGGAAAGTGGGATTTTTTCATTTTGCCGGCAGGCCGTGGATATTGGGAGCGGCGGTGGACTGGCGTTCGAGCAGGGTTTCGGCGATGCAGGCATCGGCGGGAGCCTGGCCGCGGATGGCGAGGAGCAAGTTGGCGGCGGCGGTGCGGCCGATTTCGAAGGCGGGTGGGCGGGTGGTGGTGAGGGGCGGGTTGACGATGGCAGAAAGGGCGGTGCCACCCTTGCCAAAGAGCGAGATATCCGCGGGCACCTCAAGGCCCTTGAGGCGGCAGGCGCGATTCAGGCCGAAGGCCATCAAATCGGCGTAGCACAGCACGGCAGTGGGCAATTGCGGCAGGGCGAGGAGGCCGGCTAACCCCTCGAAGCCGGCACGCGTGAAGTCGGCCTCAACAAAGCTGGGCTCGTGGACGCGGGCGTAATTCAAGTCGCACGCGATGATGATGGGTGGGAGCCCGGCGGCCTGCAAGGCGTCGCGGTAGCCTTGTGCCTGCTCCCAGGCATCGAAGTGGAGGGACTGGTTCTCGTAGCGACCATGGGTGAGCAGGGCGATGCGGCGGTGCCCCTGCGCAATGAGGTGGCGGGTGCAGAGTTCCGCGGTCTGGCGGTTATCGACGTTGACCTTGGGGACCGCGGGCAGGAAATGGCCGAAGACCTCGACGGCCGGGACGGCGTGGTCGGCCAGCTTGTGAATGACCCCTTCGAGGTTGATCTCGGTCGCACCAGCGACGCAATTGATGAGCAGCCCGTCAACATGGCGGTTGAGGCAACGGTCCATGCATTGCTCGAAGCCTTCCGGAGACTTGGCGAAGAAGACCAGCGGCGAGTAATCGGTGGCAGCGATGGCGTCCTGCACGCCATGGAGGAATTCGGCGGCGAAGTGGGTGTTGACGGCGTTGATGAGCACACCGAGCAACAGCGAGCGCTGGAAGCGCAAGGCACGGGCGTTGATGCTGGGTTGGTAGCCGAGGTCTGCGGCAATCTGGAGGACGCGCTGGCGGGTGTCCGCGTGGTAGCGCTCGCCCTGGCCACTCAGAATCATGCCCACGGTGGAAACCGACACCTTGGCGGTCTCGGCGATGGTTTTACGGGTGACTTTCACAACTCGGCAATTACGCTGAACCCTCTATAGAACCGATTGAAGCCTGGCGACAGGCATATTTTTGACGGTTAGAAAAGCGCGGGCCGCTTGGCCTAATCAGCCGAACGCCCGGCTTGGAGTTCAGGACATTACCCCACCGTTCTCACTGCCAACCGGCGTGCGGTGAACAGGCTGCCTTGGGCGTCTTCGTGCAGCGCCCGGGCGCCGCTCGTCCGCTTCGGCCCGAAATGCCCGCGATAGGCCTCGAACACCCCGTCCACATAGGACTTGGTGCCCAGCACCAACCCGTCGGAAAAATACCGCACCCGGCAGCGCAGCAACGCGGCCCGGCTCAATTTCCCCTTCCGCTTTTTCTCTGCCGCTGCGGCCTCGGTGGAAAACCCGCCCCTGGTTGCCTTGCCCCCGCCGGTCTCGCGGGTCTCGCGGGTCTCGCGGGTCTCGCGGGTCTCGCGGGTCTTCCCATCCTCAAACAACCAGCACCGGTACACTTCCGCCGCGCTCATGCCCTTGGCGGTGGCGGGGGTGTCCCATGCCGCCTCGCCGCGCTCGCCGTGACCGGCCACTTGGCACAGTCCCAGGCGGGCCGCCTTGCCGCCGCCCATCGCTTCGCCGTAGCCGCACCACCGGTAATCCTTCGGGTCTTTGACCATTCCCGCCCGCACCGGGTTGAGGTCGATGTAGGCGGCCATCGTCCGCAGCGCCTCGCCGTCCTCCACCAGCACGCTTTTGAAGCGTTCCATCCACAGCGTCCCGCGCCGGCCCCGGTGCCTGTTGTACCAGTGCGTAAACCGCTCTTTCAGCTCCTTGACAAACACCGGCAGATTGCACATCCGCCGCAGATAACCCGCGATGAGCGCGTCCGCCTCTTCCGGCATCCCGCGTCGCCGCAGGTCCGCTAACTCCACCCGCAACACCGCCACATAGTTCCGCGAATAGAGCAGGAGCAGGTGGTCCAGCAAGCGTGCCTCGCCGTCCGGACCGGCGAATTGCTCCACGAACTCGTCGTGGGCCGGCACCCGGGCGAGGATATGAAAATGGTTGTCCATGATCGCGTAGGTGCGGATTTCCACACCGGCAAAGCGGGCCAGTCGCCACATCAGGCGGCGCAGCGCTTCTTTTTCCGTCTTTCCGAGCAAGCGTTCGCCGCCCGCGGTGCGGCTCATGATGTGATAGCTCGCTCCCTCCGTCGGACTCAGCACGATCCGCCGACGCCCGCCCTTCCAGCCCCGTGCAAACACCCGGCCGAGGCAGGCTCCCGTCGGCAATTCAATCCGTTCCAAGGGTGAGAGCGCTCGTGGCTTGGGTTCCATCGTCGCATCCGTCCCATCCACCTCTGCCGCCGTTTCGCCGGCCGCCAGCGCCGCCGTTCCCCGCCTCCTCGTCCCGCCGCCACCAGACCTGCTATCAGACACGGAATTCAGCACTCCCAACCAGCGATCCGACGCTTTCATTTGGCGAGGAAACAAGATCCTGCCGACGCTGTCAAGTACATACTGGCTGGCATTATTTTTATGCTGATGTGCCGGTCCGTGGGAAGGGGCGGCGTGAGGAGGGGGGGGGCTGACCGCCGGCCCATGGCGCGTGCAAGGTCGGCCGCCCGGGCGGTCGGCGGCCATTCGTTGGTACCAACATAACCGGGGGCGGAGTGCGGTGTCGCGGTGCGGCGGGGCCGGGATCTGTCAGAATGGAAGGTCGATATCGGTGTCCGGATGCGGCGCTTTGACTTTCACCTTCTTGCCGCCGACCTTTGCGATGCGCACGGAGATGGCCGAGTGGGTGGCGTTTTTCTCGCGCTTCACTTCAAACAGGTCGATGGCCTCGAACAGATCGACGAGTTTGTTGAAGCCGTAGGTGCGGTGGTCGAGGGGGCTCTCGTTGTTGATGCGGTTGGCGATGTTGGAGAGGTTCGCCCAGCCGTCTTCGTCGGCGGAGGCTTTGACGGCATTGCGGAGGGTGTTGATGAGCTTGGTGTTGCTCTTGAGGTTCTGGCCGGTCTGGAGTTTGGTTTCGGGTTTGGCGCTGGCGCCCGGGCTGGCCTTGGCGGTTTTTTCCTCCAGATAGATGAAACGGGTGCAGGCGGCGATGAATGGTTCCGGGGTTTTCTGCTGGCCGAAGCCGAAGACCTCCTTGCCGTCGGCGCGCAGGCGTTGGATGAGCGGGGTGAAATCGCAGTCCGAGGACACCAGGCAGAAGGTGTTGAGTTTCTTGGTGTAGAGCAGATCCATGGCGTCGATCACCAGCGCCATGTCGGTGGCATTCTTGCCCTTGACCAAGTCGAAGGATTGCATCGGCTGGATCGAGTTCTCGTGGAGCACCTTGGTCCATCCGGCAAGGTCGGCCTTGGTCCAATTGCCATAGGCGCGGCGGATGTTGACGACGCCGTGGCTGGCGAGTTCCGAGAGGATGAAGTCGATTTTGCCGGCTGGCGCGTTGTCGGCGTCAATGAGGAGGGCAATGTTGTTGGCGTGGGTGGGCGTCATCATGGCAAGGGGCGGCGGACAGGCGTTTTACGGCGTGCGAACGAAGCGGCGCTTTGCTTGCGCAACAGGCGCAATCTGACAGAATGGATTGCTTTTGGAAGAAACAAATTATTTGGTGTGCCGCCCCATGGCAGCAGTATGCGGGCGCGCCACCGCCCCTCTGTTTCCCGGCCCGAGCCAGCCACGCGACATTCGGATGGTCTGATCGGACCGGCGGAATGTCGCGCTCGCACGGGGCGCGGGCGGGTCATCAGTCAATCGTCACTCACAACTCATCTTCAGTTCGCGCGTGCTGAGAGGTCGCGCATAGCCAGCGGTTTTTCTCCGGCGTGGATTGCCCTTGCGTCAGGCCGGATGGCAGCCTTACCCTGCGGTGAGCGGCGGCTGCATGGGCGGGCGGCCCTGCCCCTTCCCCTCAGATGAGCAAAGACCAGTTCAAACAACTCGCAGCCGATCTCTGGAGCGCTGGCGACAACCTGCGTGCCAACTCCGACCACAAATCCAGCGGGCATGCCACGCCGGCGCGGCTTGACAAGGATGCCGATGATGCGGTTGACCAGGCGCTGGAATTTGCGGCGCAGGGTGATTTTGCCAAGGGGGAGAAATTGCTGGTTGGTCTTCTCGCGGGAAATTCCGACCTATACATCCTGCACTTTGGCATGGGTACCTTGTTGGCCATGCGGGGCGATACTGCGGAATCAATTCCATATTTCGACCGGTGCCTTGAGATGTTTCCCTATCACGTCGAGGCCTGGTTCAACAAGGGCATGGCCCACCGGAAGCTTTTTGATGTCAGGGGCAGCGTGGCTGCGTTCAAGAAGGTGGCCGATTTTGGTGATGACGAAGACAGTTTTGTGACGGAGGCCAGGGAGATTCTGGGGGGAATCGAGGCGGCCATTCATGAGGATTCCGGGTTGTCGATGGATCAGTATTTCCGCAATGAGGACAAATTTGACCAAGCGTTCAGGGATATGGAAAACAATCGATTCGTGGAAGCTCTGGCCGGGTTCCAAGAGGTCTTGCGGATGAATCCGAGCCACGCACAATCGCATGGCAACAGCGCCTTGTGCCACGCGTTTCTGGGCCGGCAGCCAGAAGCCTTGGCCGCAATCGACAGGGCGTTGGAAATCGATCCTGACTATGAACCGGCGCTGCGCAACAGGGAAGTCGTGCGGTCCCTGAAGGAAGGTGAAAAGCTGCCGGCGGGCCAGATGCAGGTTGTCGAACACTATAAGAATGTGGTTGAAAAGGAACGTGACGGGAATCCAAATGGTTAGTTTCTAACAAAAATGTCTGGCACCCCATGAAAATCGCGTTGTTTGGCGGGACCTTTGATCCGGTCCATCTCGGGCATGTGCACATGGCGACCCTGGCTGTACAAGAGCTGGGCTTGGCTGAGGTGCGGTTTGTGCCGTGCCGGTTTTCGCCGCATAAGCCGGGGGTGGCCCCCGCCCCCGCCGCTGATCGGTTAGAAATGTTGCGGCGTGCCACGGCGGCCCTGCCGTGGGCGGTGGTGGATGATTGCGAGCTGCGGCGCGAAGGGCCGTCGTTTTCCTACGCGACGGCGGAGGCGATGCGTGCGCGGTTTCCCGCTGCGCGCCTGTTCTGGCTTCTGGGCGGCGACCAGTGGGCGGCATTGCCGCAATGGCGGCAACCGGAACGCTTGGCGGCCTGTGTTGAGTTCATCGTGTTTTCCCGCGGGGCGCCGCCGCTGCCACGCGCGGGCTATGTCATGCACGCGCTGGCCGGCTACCATCCGGCGGCGGCCACGGCCATTCGCGCGGCGTTCGCACAAGGACATACCTCCCACCCATGGCTCGACCCGGCGGTGTCCGAGTGGATCGTCAGGCGCGGGCTGTATCGGCAGTGAGACGTGCAAGCTCCCTCTCAATCCCTGCGGCCGAGGGCCAGCGAGAGGAAGTAGAGGAGCTGGGCGAGGGAGCCCACCGCGGCGGCCACGTAGGTCATGGCAGCCCAGAACAGGGCGTTTTTGGCCCGTTCATGCTCCATGCTGGCGGCCAGGCCGCTGCTTTCGAGCCACACCAAGGCGCGGCGGCTGGCATCAAACTCGACCGGCAGGGTGACGAAGGCAAACAAGGTGGTCACCCCGAACAAGGCGATGTAGATCCACAGCGTCAGTGGCCCGAGAAAGAACATGCCGAACAGGCTGAGCATCATGATGTAGTTGAGCAGCTTGGTGGAGAGTTGGACGGCCGGCACCATTTTCGAGCGCAGGGTGAGCCAGGCGTAGGCTTGCTGGTGCTGCACCGCGTGGCCGCACTCATGGGCTGCCACTGCCGCGGCGGCCACCGAGTTGCTGGCAAAGACCCCCTCGCTGAGGTTGACGGTCTTGCTGAGCGGATCGTAGTGGTCGGTGAGACGGCCCGGGGTGCTGATGACGCGCACGTTGGTGATGCCATGTTGGCGGAGCATGGCTTCGGCGATTTGCGCGCCGGTGAGGCGGGTCGGAATCTGCGAATACTCGTTGAAGCGGCGCTTGAGCGTGCTGCTGATGAGGATGCTCACCAACATCGAGGCGCCGATGATAATCCAATAGGTGGCACTGATATGCGGCATGGCTTGCTGGGCGAGCAACAGGTGGTCAAAGATCATGCCCGGATATTAGCAACGATTGCGGATTTTGCAACCACAGACTCGGCTTGCCCGGCGCGCGGCGGGCATCCACCAGCCGGGTCGCGTCCCATGGTGCCGCTGGCAGCGGCAGCGCGCCAGGGGAGGAAAGTCAAAATCTCAGACAGGTTGGCGGTTGTGGACCGTTGTACATCGCCGGAAGTCACTTTCTGGCCGGAACTTTCGCGCCGCGCGGAAAGGTCCGGCACCGAAGCTGGCTGGTCGGCATCTGCCACCACATGAAACCTCAGTTCAAATCCCTCCGTGCAATTTTCTCGCTCAGCGCGAGCGTGTTGCTCGCCGCCGCCGCGCCCGACCTGCGGGCCGCGGACGCGCTCACCGCCGAGGCGACCGATGCCGCCGTGACCATCCTCACCTCGAAGATTCTGGAAAGCTCGCAATTTGCCCATCAACAACTCGACGAGACATTGGCCGGCAAGTTTCTCGACCGCTATCTCGACACGCTCGACGGCAGCCACCTGTTGTTTCTGGATGAGGATGTCAAGGTGTTCGCGGGATTCCGCCCGGCCCTCGCCGAGGCCACCCGCACGCAGGGCGACTCCAGCCTCGCCCACCTCGTGTTCAAACGCTACCTCGCACGGCTCGACCAACGGGTCGCGTGCATCACCGGGTTGTTAGATGGCGGCCAGTTCGAGTTCACCGGCACTGAGCAATTTTCCTATGACCGGAAAAACGCGGTGCGCCCGGCCGATCTGGCGGCCGCCACAGCGCTCTGGCACCAGCAGTTGCGCTACGAATACCTGCAGGAAAAGCTCGCCGGGAAGCAGCCCGCGGACATCGTCAAAACCCTGCGCCGCCGCGCGGCCCGCAGTGCCGAGACGATGCGCAAGTTAGATGACAAGGCGGTGCTGGAGATCTATCTTGAGGCACTTGCGCAAGTGTATGATCCGCACTCGGATTACATGGGTCCGGAACAGCTCAAGAGCTTCGAAATCGCCATGAAGTTGTCCCTCATCGGCATCGGCGCGTCGCTGCGGGTGCAGGACGGCTATTGCAAGATCATGGAACTCGTCCCCGGCGGTCCCGCGGCGCGCAGCGGCCAGCTCAAAAGTGGTGACCGCATCGTGGGTGCCGCGCAGAAGCCAGGCGACGAGTTCACCGATCTGGTGGATCTGCCGCTGGCCCAAACCGTGGAGTTCATCCGCGGCCAAAAAGGCAGTCCGGTCGTTCTCAATATCATCCCCGCAGACGCCAGCGACGACAGCGTGCGCAAGACCATCACCCTGGTGCGCGAGGAAATCAAACTCGAAGACCAACAGGCCAAGGCCCAAATCATCGATGTGCCCGGCGCCGCCAAACCCCAGCGCATCGGCGTGATCGATCTGCCGGGATTTTACGCCAGCGAGGGCAATGCCACGGAGGCCCCGACGTCGGCCACCGCCGATGTGGCCCGCCTTCTAACCAAGCTGCAGGAGCAGCACGTCACCGGCATCATCCTCGACCTGCGCCGCAACGGTGGCGGCTCGCTCAAGGAAGCCATTGATCTAACCGGACTGTTCATCTCCTCCGGCCCGGTGGTGCAGACGCGCAATCTCGAAGGCCGGGTGGAAATTGGCGGCGATGGCGATGACAAGGTCGCCTACGATGGCCCGCTGCTGGTGCTCACCAGCCGCTTCAGCGCCTCCGCCTCGGAGATTGTGGCCGGGGCCTTGCAGGACTACGGCCGGGCGCTCATCGTCGGCGACACCTCCACCTTCGGCAAAGGCACCGTGCAAACCATTGTGGCGCTGGCCAAGGTCATGCAGCGTGACGGGCTCATCCCCGCCGCGGACCCTGGTGCCTTGAAAGTGACCATCAGCAAGTTCTATCGGCCCAGCGGCAAGTCCACCCAACTCGAAGGGGTCAAGGCCGATATCGTCATTCCCTCCCTCACTGACCTGCCGGAAATCGGCGAGTCCGATCTGGCCAACCCGCTGCCCTGGGACACCCTGCCCGCCGCCACCTTCAGCGCCGCCAACCGGGTGCAGCCGGCGCTCGCCGCCCTGCGTGGCAACTCGGACCACCGCATCGCCAGCGACCCGGACTTTGCCGAATTGAAAACCGACATCGCACGCTTCCGCAAATTGCGCGCCGAAAAATCCGTCTCCCTCAACGAGGCCGCGCGCCAGCAGGAAAAAGCCGAGCTTAAGGCGCGCCGCGCCGCTTCTAACAAGGAGCGCGCCGCCCGTGGCACCACGCCGCCCGCGGCCTATCAAGTCACGCTCCAGAACGTCGCGCGGCCCGGTCTCGGTGAGCCGGTGAAGCCGAAAGCGCCCCTGCCTGACCCGGAAGCGGACCTCGAGACGCAGGCCGAGACCACCGCCGCTCCTGCCGAAGACATCATCCTGCGTGAGGCCCAACACATCCTGCTCGATTACGCCGGCCTGCTCGAAAGCCAGCCCGCGGTGTCCCAGCGCTGAGGCGCAGCTCAGGCAGCGCGGAACTAACAGTGCCGGGCGGCCCGCCGGCGTTGCATCCCTATCCGCCACGCCAACACCGCCAGCATCGGCAAGCCCGCCAGGCACACCGGCCACAACGCGGTGAGCGGTGCCACCGCCGCGCCAGCCGTTAGATTGTCGATCAGCCAGCCGATGAGAGGTGCCCACAGGGCGGCGGCGAGTGAGGAGGATTGCGATTCGATGCTCAACAGGGTGGCGGCGCGGCGTTCGTCGCCGTCGCGGTCGAAGCGGCCGATATGGATGGGCCGCCACAGGTTTTGCAGCAACCCGAGCGCGATGAACACCAGCAGCGCCAGCCAGCCCACACCGCCCACCAGCGCCACCGCCAGCACCACCATCGCCGCGCCCGATAGTTGATAGATGCGGTTCGCCGCGGCTTCCGTGCCGCCGCAGCGCGCCTCGAACTGATGGGCTTTGCGCGACGCGGCGCTGGAAAGCAAATGCAGTGCCGCATACGCCAGGCCGCCGAGCACGGCGGTGCGTTGGTCGCCGGTCATGGCGAGGTGGAGTGGCAGCGCCACGGCAAACGCCTGCACCACCACTTGCAGGTAGTCCTTGACCACCGTGTAGCTGCCTTCCACCGCCACGCTGTCGCCGACCAGGCGGCGGATCGAGGTTTTGGCTACGGCTTCCCGGGCGCTTTCCAGCAGATTGCGCCAGGTCTGGCGCAAGCCGCTGCCGGCCGGGATGGCGGCATCGAGCGCGGCCGGATAGGTGGCGAGGTTGAGCAGGTTGAGCGCGGCGGGGATGGCGCTGAGGAGAAACACGCTGGCGAAGCTGCCGGTGCAGAACACCAGCGCCGCGGCGATCAGCGATGACAGTGCCGAGCCGATCTTGGACCACGAGCGGGTGTAGCCGTAGACTTTGGTCCGTTCGTCCTCACGGCCTTGCTGGCGCAGCCAGGCGTAGATGAGCGCCTTGTGGGTGCCGTCGCGGAAGGCGTCCGCCGTGCCGAAAAGAATCATCCCGGCGACCAGCACCAGGTTGTTAGACGAGAGCCCGAGCACCAGATAGGAAACGACGTAGCCGGCCATGCTCACGACCATGCAGCGGCGGCGTCCCAACGTGTCGGCCAGCGCGCCGGACGGGATCTGGCTGAGGTTGCCGGCGATTTCCCGCACTGCGATGAGGCCGCCGATGCCGAGGAAATCCAGCCCGCGCTCGCGCAGCGCGAGAATGAGGAACGCCTCGAAAAACCGCAGGTTCTTGAGGAAGCCATAGAGTGAAAAACGGGCGATCATGCAGGCGCGGAGTGGTCCGGTTGGCACAGCCTGCCTCCGATTCAATCACGCTGACATCTCAAAGTGCATTCGTCGCGGGGAAATTGCCCGGGTTTTCATCTTCAAATCAATGAGGGCAGTGGCCATCCGTGGTCCAGTGGTTGTCTTGGTCCGGCGGCGGAAAAATTTCCTGTCGGCGCCGAAACCACAATATCCGCCCACCCCGGCGAGCCGGGAGGCGATTGGTCCAGCTGGCCCGACCGCCCGGTGGCTGGGCACGCCGTCCGGCCCATCGTGTTCGGTTAGCACCGGATTTCCCTGCGGAGGGCACCGGGCAAGATGCCCGGGCCACCGTGGCGCGGGCAGGATGCCCGCGCCATGCCTCCGGGCATCTGCGGTGCCGCCTGAGCGGACCGTATTGGCCGCCCGGCCCATCTCCGGCGTTGACGTCTGCGCCGGAGTGTGCAACCTCCGCCTCCGATGATTTCCGTTCAGTCCCTGCGCGTCGAGTTTGGTGCCCGCGTGCTTTTCAATGATCTGGCGTTTTCCGTGCAGCCACGGGAACGCATTGCCTTCGCCGGCCACAACGGCGCGGGCAAATCCACGCTCATGAAATGCATCGCCGGCATCCTGCCGCCCAGTGCCGGCGCCATTCACGCGCCCAAGGGCACCCGCATCGGCTACCTGCCGCAGGAGGGCATCCATGTTGCCGGCCGCTCGTTGTGGGTGGAAACCGAGTCGGCGTTTGGCGCCGCCGTCGCCTTGCGCGAGAAAATCGAACGCCTGTCGCGCGAACTCAGCAAGCTCGACCCGCGCTCGTCGCCCTACGCCGAGATGCTGGAGGAAATCGGCGGCCTCGAACTCCAGCTCGATGCCACCAACCCCGAGCGCATGAAGCCACGCATCGAGTCGGTCCTCCAAGGGCTCGGCTTCCAGAAAAGCGACTTCACCCGCGATTGCGCCGAGTTTTCCGGCGGCTGGCAAATGCGCATCGCCATGGCCAAGTTGTTTTTGCAGGAGCCGGAGGTGATGCTGCTCGATGAGCCGACCAATCACCTCGACCTCGATACCCAATTGTGGGTCGAGCAATACCTCGTCAACTATCCGGGTGCCATCCTGCTCATTTCGCACGACCGCACGTTGTTAGACATGCTGTGCACCCGCACCATCGCCTTCCACCACGGCCGGGCCGAGGAATATGCCGGCAACTTCTCCTATTACGAGCGCGAGTCGGTGCTGCGCCGGGAAATCCTCTTCAAGCAATACACCGCCCAGCAGCGCGAGATCGCCGAGTCCCAGCGCTTCATCGACCGCTTCCGCGCCTCGGCCAACAAGGCCACCCTGGTGCAATCCCGCATCAAGTTGTTAGCCAAGGTCGAGCGCATCCCCGCGCCCGAGATGGACGACGCGGTGGTGAAATTCAAGTTTCCCGCGCCGCCCGCCTCCGGCCACAGCGTGGCCAAACTCGAGGGTGTCGCCAAGAGCTATGGCGCGCTCAATGTTTTCAGCGGTTTTGATTTCGACATCAACAAGGGGGAGAAAATCGCCATCGTCGGCCCCAATGGCGCCGGCAAGTCGACCTTCTGCCGCATCATCACCGCCCGCGAGGCGCCCGATGCCGGCTCCCACACCTTCGGCCACAAGGTGGCTCCCGCGTTCTTCTCGCAAAACCACTCCGACGAACTGGACCCCGATCTAACTGTGTTGGAGACCGTCGTGCAGTCCGCCTCGCGCGCGAGCATGCCGCACGCCCGGAGTTTGTTAGGCAGTTTCCTGTTTCGCGGCGACGACGTGTTCAAGAAAGTGGGGGTGCTCTCCGGCGGTGAGCGCTCGCGTGTCGCCCTGGTGTGCATGTTGCTCACGCCGGCCAATTTCCTCATTCTCGACGAGCCGACCAACCATCTCGACATGCAATCGCAGGATGTGTTGCAGCGCGCGCTCATCGACTACCCCGGCAGCGTGTTGATTGTGTCGCACAACCGCGCGTTCCTCGACCCGCTCGTCGGCAAGACGCTGGAGTTCCGCGCCGGCCGCCAACCGTTGCTCTATCATGGCAACATCTCCTACTATATCGAGAAATCCGCCGCCGACCAGGCGCTCGCCGCCGGTCGCCGCGCGCCGGCCCGCCCCACCCCCACCGGCAGCAGCGGCGGATCCAACAACAATGGCGGGCTCTCGCGCAAGGACCAGCGCCGCGCCGAGGCCGACGCGCGCGAGATGCGCTCGAAAATCCTCAGGCCTCGCGAAATCGAGTTGGCCGCGCTCGAAATCAGGGTCGCCGAACTTGAGGCCGCCCAGGTCACGCTGACCCAACATCTTTCCAGCGACGCCTGCGCCGCCAATCCCGAGCTGCTCCGCGACACCTCCAACGCCGTGGAGAAAGTCACTCATGGCCTCGAAACGAGTTACTCCCGCTGGGGCGAACTCTCCGCCGAAATCGAAACGCTCCGCGCCAAACTCGGCCTAACGGAGTAGTCCGCACCGTCGCGAGGTTCCAGGCGGCGCAATTTCACAGAAATAGGTTGCGCGCCGGGGGGGCGGCGGCTACTTCTTGAAGCATCATGAAGCCACAACCAATCTCACGTCGTCAATTTGTCGGCAGTTCCGTCCTGGGCGCCGCCGCGCTGGTCGCAGGCCGCGCGCTGGCCGCCCCGGCCGCCACCGGCAAAAAGCTCCCGATCGCAGTGCAATTGTATTCGGTGCGCGACGCCTGCGGCAAGGACTTCAATGGCGCGCTGGCGGCACTGGCCAAGATGGGCTTTGCCGGCGTCGAGTTTGCCGGCTATCACAGCTACACTGGCAAGGCGAAGGAATTGCGGTCCAAACTCGACGAGCTCGGGTTGAAGGCGGCGGCCACCCACATCGGCAGCGGCTCGTTACGTGGCGACGCGCTGCAGAAAGCCATCGAGTTCCACCAACTGCTTGGCTGCAAGTATTTGATCGTGCCCGGCGACGCCGACTTCACCAATCCGGAAAAGAGCCAGGCACTGGCGGAGTTCTTTAATGAGACCGCCGCCGCGCTCAAGCCCCATGGCATGGCATGCGGCTATCACAACCATACCGACGAGTTTGCCAAAATTGGCGACACCAACCATTGGGAATTGTTCGCTGCCCGCACCAGCAAGGATGTGATCCTGCAGGTCGATTGCGGCTGGGCGACGGATGCCGGACAGGATTGCGTCGACCTGATGAAACGCCACGCCGGGCGCATGAAGGTGGTGCACATCAAGCCGACCGTGATCAAGAACGAAGCGGGCAAGAAGGCGATTTTCGGCCAGGACTCAGTGAACTGGGGACCCGTTCTAACGGCTTGCCGCGAGTTCGGCGGCACCGAGTGGCTCACCCTCGAGCAGGAGGTCTATCCGGATGGCAAGACATCGATGGAATGCACCGCCCTGTCGCTGGCGGCGCTGACCAAGTGCTTGTGAGTGGGGTGCCACGCGGAGCCGCCGCAAGTCTGCGGGCTGCGGCAGTTCCTGGCGGCGGCCGACAACAGATCTTGCCTGGAACTGAACGGGTCGGTGGTTTCCGGAGGCGGCAAATTGCCGGCCGGGGCCGGGACGCTTGAGTGTTGTGGCCATGTTGCTACCTGAGGTCATGCTGATGAGTGCGCTTGGCATCGTGGTGAGTGCCGGGCTGGTTGTGTTGTTAGTCAGGGGGGGCCGCAGGTGGCGGCTGCGCCGGGTGGCCGGCGACTTGCGGCTTTTCTATGGCCGGGCCCATGCCGCGCATGAGAAGGTGCGCGCCGGGTTGAGGGCGATGGCGCGGATTGTCCCGCACCTGGAGGACCCGCGGTTGCACTTGGCGCGGCGCGCGGTGGAATTGCTAGACAGGCATGCGGTTTCGATGTTGGAGGTGGAGCGGACGCTGGTGGGGGCGCACGGGCGGTCGCGTTTCCGGCGGCTGGCGACGCGCCAGTTGCAGGATTTGAGCGGGTTGGACAGCGCCTTCGAGCGGTTTCAGCAGGCGGTGCTGGTGTCACTCTATCAGGATGCGGTGGCCCGGGTGGTGCTGCCGCCACTGGCGGTGCGGCGGTACCGTGTGGCATTCACCGTGCTCGAGCATGACCTGCCGGGAGAGTTGTGGCCGCTGATGAATGAGATCCTCGCGCGGCACGTCGAGTTGTGGGTCCGTGAAGGCGCCGGTGGCTGGCACAAGGTCCGCGGCCTCGGCATCCGTCTGGGCAAGGAGCTGGTGTTCAGCCGCCGCTGTTTGGAGCACGCGCTGGAGTTGCACCTGATTGTGCGCGACCTGGATGGCCGCACCTTTACCAATGAGTTTGAGATTGAGCATGAGCGGCCGCTTCAACCGGGCCGCTGGCGCTGCGTGCTGAACCGGTTGCGCCATGGTCATTAGATCCGCCGGGCGCCAAGTTGGCTGGCGCGGCGATCTGCTGTTAGGCAGGCGGGGAGAAGGTCACTATCCTAGCGAGTCCGCGTCATGCTTCTAGCGGGTGAGGTAGCAGCCAGTGCTCGCGGCGGAACCACGATTCCTGGCGCTTGGCGTATTGCCGGGTGGCGGCATTGATGCGCTCCTCACAGGTGGCGCGGTCGATTTCCCCGGCTAACAGGGCGCGGATCTCGCGCACGCCGATGGCTTTCGCGCAATTGGCCGACGCGTTTGTTAGGGCGGCGACCTCGGCGATGGCCCCGCCCTCGAGCATGGCGCGGGTGCGGCGGGCAATGCGGGCGTGCAGGTCGGGCCGGGTGCGGTGGATGACGCAGCCGCGAAGGTGGGCGGCGAGGCGTGCGGTTTGGGCTTCCCAGCGGTCACGCAGGTCGGACGCTTTGTGGCCGCTGAGCAGGCAGATCTCCAAGGCGCGGGAGACAAAGCGGCGGTTTTTCAGCGCGGTGCGGGCGGCCTCCACCGGATCGAGCGCCTCCAGCTCGGCCACCAGGTCAGCCAGCGGGCGGGCATCGAGCTGCGCGCGCAGCGCGGCATCGCCGGTGGGCAGCGGTGCCGGCCCGTGGGTCAGGAATTTCAGATAGAGTCCGGAGCCGCCGGCGACAATCGGGGTTTTGCCGCGCGCCTGGATGTCCTCGATGACCGGCCGGGCCAGCCGCAGGTAGCTGCCGGCATCCGCGGCGGCGCCCGGATCTAACACACCGTAAAGGTGGTGCGGGACCTGCGCGCGCTGCGCAGGCGCGGGTGCGGCGCTGACGATTTCCAGGCCGCGATAGAGTTGGAACGCGTCGGCATTGACGATTTCGCCGTCGAGTTTTCCCGCCATTTCCAGCGCGAGGGAGGATTTGCCGGAGGCGGTGGCACCGCAGATGTAGAAGGGGGGATGCAAGTTATAGGTTAGAGGTTATCAGTTATCAGGAAGAAGACGGAAGATCGCTGCGCTGCAAGACAGAAGACAGAAGACAGAAGAAAAGAGGAAGAGAAGAGGAAGAAGAGAATGCAGGCAGGATAATGGTTTTTTGAAGTGAGCTTGAAAATGAGCGTTCGCGCGAGGCGTTGGCTTCGCCCATCCGGAAGGCAGGGCGGTGGCAGCGGCGCTCTGTGTCGCCCTTGCAGGGCTGGGATTGTTGGGGAACGAGGCCCCAGGGCGGCGGCGCGATGCGCCTTGCCCTGGGCTGAGGTCTTGCGCCCCGTTGGGGCTGGAGAAAGGCGCGTTGGTCTGGGCTGAAGGGCTTGCCGGTGGCGGCTTGCTGCTGGCTGGGCCAGTTGGAAAAGCGTTGGCGGTCGATTTCCCGGCGGGCTGGTTGTTCGGGAGTGTCAGGCATGGGCGACGCTTATATGTTAGAGTGATGGTCTCCGGCCGCATGACAAGCTCACGAAAGCGATTTCCCCCATTTATCTTGCGTCTTGCGTCTTGCGTCTTGTTGTCTTGTTGTCTTGTTGTCTTGTTGTCGTGTTGTCTTGTTGTCTTGTTGTCTTGTTGTCTTGTTGTCTTGTTGTCTTGTTGTCTTGTTGTCTTGTTGTC
>CAIZNN010000164.1 GCA_903934285.1 Akkermansiaceae bacterium
CAGTGTAAACAAGGGCAATGCCGTGGGCGCGGCGGTCCACACTCCGGTCAGACGGGGGTGGCGCACCCCGTCGCAGGCCGGGGTGAGCGGATTGCTGTCCAGAATCCCGCTCGGCGCGCTGATCCGCCGGTCGGGGCCCATCTCCAATTGGAGTTGGCCGAGAGCCAGCAGCATGGCAACGCGGGCATTGGCCCGGGCCTCGGCCATGGCCATGCCCTGGGCGGAACTGCGCAACGCGACCGACGACAAGCTCAACAGTCCCACCGCCAACAGCGTGAGCAAGACCATCAGGCTGAGCGTGACGATCAGGGCAAACCCGTTAGGCCGGCGCCGGGTGGCATGGCGTGTCTGTCGCTGGCTGCGGCGGACTTGCGGGCGGGCTGCCGGAATATTGTTGTTAGGGCGGGTGTTCATGAGAAAGTTAAAGGTTGGGTTGGAGAGCTGGAGCAAGCGGGTTGGGCAGAACGAGTAGGCCGGGGAGACGCGGAAGGGAAGAAAATCCCGAGATCCGCGCTCGGACGGCGGATCCGGACCAGACCCGGGTGAGTGCAGCCGGAGTCATGGGTAAAGTCATTCGTAGGTACAATAGCGTTACATTGCACTTTGCCAAGAAATTTTTCGCGGTGGGTTGGTGATTCCGAAAAAGGAAGGCGGGGCAGGGCATCGCGGCGGTTTTCCACCATGGATTTGGCGGCTGCCGAAGTCCGTGCCATCGTACGACTGAGCTCACGCCGAAGTCCTCTGCATCGGTGGTCCTCTTTGTCACGCTCCACGATTTGCCGCAACTGCAGGGACTTGAACTTGCCCGGCATGCAACTCGAATTGAGGTCGTTTTCCGAGTTCTGATCACAGGTTGGCGCTGTCGATTTCCACGATGAGTGAGGCCGCTTTGCCGGGGGCGATGGTGACGGCATTTTCAGCGATGTTGCCGGATTCCACACAGACCATCTGCAAGTATTCGTCATCGCCGAAGTCAGGCATGCGTTGGGCTTTGGCGATCCATGGGTTCCACACCACCGTGGATTTCGAACCGGATTTGCGCACGCGGATGGTGCGGCGCAGCACCGGATCGCGGATCTCCACCAGGGCGCTGGTGTCCTGATAGGTGCGGTCCACTTCGCCAGCGATGCGGATGGGCGCCTCGCCTTCGGTGAATTCCGCGGCCAACAACAAGTCGAGGTATCGCGTGCCTGCCAACCCGCTGATGCCGATCTGTTGGACGTCCCCAACCTGGAAATATGTGTGCAGGCAGTTTTCGATGCTGACGTCCTTGGCCCCGGTGTTGGTCACGGCCAATTCCAAGGTGAGCGCGCTGCCCACCGTCACGTAATAATCCACCATCCATTCGCCGCTGGTTGGCAGGCGCAAGTGCAGGCGCATCGCGCCCCCCGCCACCACCCCGGCTTCTAACAACTCCCAAGCGGCCACCCGTGCGATGCCGTGGGCGGGCAGACCAGCGCGCGGGCCGAACCAGGGAAAGATGACCGGCACTCCGCCGCGGATCGGCATGTCGGCGCGGAATTCGCTCGCCGCGCTCATGAACAACAACGGCGGCTCACCCAGCTTTTGGAAGCGGGTGACGTGCGCGCCGTGCGGATAGATTTCCGCCTCGCTGCAAGCGGTGGTGACGAGGATTGCCGGCAGTCCACCCCGACCGGGCAAAACAGTCACCCGGCCGGGAATTTCATGATGTTTCAAAGCGGTCATGCCGCAGGTGATTTCACGATTTTCGCCGCAGGTCAAGCCGCCCGAGTCCCGGCGGGATAGTTTCCCACTTTTTTTTGCGCGACCCGCGACGCTTTGCCAGGCGGTCATCATCGTCCACGAAAGTCCCTGGCAGAGCGGCCTTGCAGCGCTGCGGTCTTGCAGTGTTTCGCCTTTACAGCGTTGCCGAGATCCTCCAGGGCCCTCACCTTGCGGCAAGCAACGGCGAATTGGTGTCGATCTCCAACTTGATGCGGAGCTCGCGGGCGGCATAGCACTCAAAGGCCAGATCCAGCAGCGTTTCAAACGCGTCGCGGTATTCCTTCAGCAGCACCGTCTCGAGTGCCGCGTCCGCCTGGTCGATGAGCCGTATCAGCGCGTTGGTCTGCCCGCGCTCCGTGTCGGCTTCCAGAATGTCCGTGATCGGGAAGCTCACCCGGTCGCGCGCCTCGGGTGGCAGCGCCGCAATGATGGCCTTGGCTTCCGCCAGCCCGTCCCGGATCCGGTTGCGCTCGCGCTCCGCGTCGGTCTGGTCCACAGCCACGTTGCGCTTGCTTTCCCGCAACATCAGCACCGTGGACGCCAGCCGGTCGCGCAGCTTCTCGTAATACGCCGCGCGTTCCTCAGGCCCCTGATTCATCTTGCGCGCAATCGCCTCTTCCAGCCGGATGATCGACTTGTGGGAAAGGCTCATGCTTTCCCCGGGTGCCTCTGGCGCAACCTTTCCGAACTCTTCAACCGCGGCGGAAATGGGTTCGCCATTGGAATCAATTTCCTTGGAAACACTTTCCGGGTTGACAGCAAGGGCGGAGTGCAATATGTTCCAAACGTCTCCTGTTTCTGTTGAGCCAGCAAGCTGCAAGGCACTGGACACTCTCGGATTCAGGAGATTTTCTTTTGTGGTGACACTGTGCAGATACATCCGTTGTGTGTTCACATCCCGATGCACTAATACCGTTACCACATTGGCAATTCCGTCGATTTCAACGGGCGCGCAAAGGTAATAACTGATATTGTCCGGATTGGTGGCCGCGTGAACCAGCACGCCTTTTTCAATCACTGACTTCACCGCCATAAATGCCACCTTCTTAAACTGGTTTGCGCCACTGTGCCCTAACGAATTGCGAACACTCCGTTCGTTCAGGACCACCTCGCCAAGAACCGGGCTGACCGCCTTGCCTCCTTGACTGGCAAATATCCCGGTGGCCCATGACCGCAATTCGGCAAAGCCGCCCGCAGGCGCGGATTGCGTTTTCAGTTCAGCCACCACCGGCCCGGTGAGTACCCGCGCAATGTTGGCACCAACCCAGTCGCCGAACCACTTGCGGAAACCCGCGGTCCGCGCCGTCGCCCATTGGCTTTCCGTAAGGTTCGAGCGCCGGCCGTTCGGTGCCAGCGGATGGCCGTCCGCACCGCGCGGCGCTGTGGCAAGAACGCTTTCCTTTTGCTGTTGAGTCGTTCCAACACCCAAACTAAAACTCTCCCCCATGTGGCTGGCGGTGCCATAGACCGGTTTGCCGTAGCTCACGCTCACGTCCAAGGCGCTGAGCATGTCCGCCGGGGTGTCGAAGTCGAAGCCATGCTGGTTGATGTCACGGCGGACCAAATCCGGGTCCATGCTTTCGCCCTCGGGCAAAAAGAAGTCGTTGGCCTCATTGGTCCTATCGATGGCGCGGCCCGTCTTGGTGCGGCGCCGGGTCGGCTTGACCAGGCCTTCCCAGATGCGGCGCAGCTCGCCGGCCAGCGGGTGGCCGGCCTTGGCCGCGGTGCGCGGGTGGGGCAGCTTGCCGCGCAGCGCGTCCTGCACCTCGGGGAACCCGCCCATGGCTTCCGCCGCCAGTTGTTCTTCCATCTCCTGTTGCAGCCTCGCTTCCTGGCGCGTGGCATTGAGGCCCACCGCGTCGGCTATCTGGGCCACCAGGCGCGGGTGCATCGTCTTGCTGGCGATGGCCTGGCGGATGTTGTCCAACAGGATATGCGGATCGGCCAAGCCCTGATCGATGCCATCGCGGAGGTAGCGCTCGGCGAATTCCTCGATCACGTCTTGCAGCGAGCGCCCGGCGAAAAGCTCCACGGTGTACCCGGCAATGCGGTCGCCCACGCGGTTGGCGAACACCCGGCCCCGGACTCCCCCCCTTTTTCCCGCCCTCCGGTCCGACCACCGCCTCTTGCAACGGCCTTCACCTCAAAAGCAATATGTTAGCAGCAAGCGGTTTCCCGGGGAGAACCAATCAGATGGTTGGCGGCGAGGATATCGTTGCACGTGGCAGTCACGTCGAGGCCGGGCTTGGCGGTCAGCAGTCTTCCATCCATGATGTTTGTTAGGGGTGGAGTTAAAGCATCGGACTTGTCGGACTTGTCGGACTTGTCGGACTTGTCGGGCTTGTCGGGCTTGTCGGACTTGTCGGACTTGTCGGACTTGTCGGACTTGTCGGACTTGTCGGACTTGTCGGACTTGTCGGACTTGTCGGACTTGTCGGGCTTGTCGGACTTGTCGGAC
>CAIZNN010000165.1 GCA_903934285.1 Akkermansiaceae bacterium
CGTTGGTTCAACACCAGGTACGAACGCACCGGCGCGCTGTGGGAATCCCGGTTCAAGAGCGTGCTGGTGGAGGATGGGCTGGCGGCCAGGACGATGGCGGCCTATATCGATTTGAACCCGGTGCGTGCGGGGATGGTGAGCGACCCGGCAGAGTATCGCTGGAGCAGTTATGGCGAGGCGATGGGCGGCGGCGCAAGGGGCAACGGCAAGAAAGCGCGGGCCGGCTTGGTGCGGGCCTTGATGGCGCACAAAGGCTACGAGGCCGATGCGCAGCATTGGGCGGGTGAGGTGTCGAAGGACTACCGGATGCTATTGTTAGCGGAAGGCGCGGAGAAATTGCAGGAAGTGGTGGGCGAGGGCGAGGGCGGCGGACGGGAGGTCAGGGTGGTTAGAAAAGGCATCAGGAAGGAGGTGGTGGAGGACGAGATGGCGCGGCTGGAGCGGAGCCGGGATGTGGCGCTGGGCAAGATGCTGCGGTGCCGGGTGAGATATTTCACGGACGGGGCGGTGCTCGGCAGCCGGGGGTTTGTGGACGAGGTGTTCACAAAGTGCCGGGAGCGCTTCGGGGCGACGCGCAAGGATGGGGCGCGGAAATTGCGGGGCAATGGCGCGGCGGCGGCCGGGCGGTTGTGGAGCATGCGGGACTTGCGCCGGCGGATCGCTTAGGTGGAGTGCCAGCAGCAACGCGGATCCCTGAATGTGGGGGTGGTTGAGCACCAAGTGGTGGCCTGAGAATGTCCAGTCGCACCCGGCCGCACCCGGCCGCGCGCTCAGAAATCGTTCATGGTCTGATCGTAGAAAGCCAGGTAGTCGTCCGGGTTCGGGCTTTCACGCCAGTCCATCGCGCTTTTCGGATGGCGGTTCATTTGGCCCGTGATGTTGTAGGGAATGGATGGACCCCAGTCGAACTGTTGGCGCATCGGCAGAATCGTATTTTGGATGGTTTCGATGACCGGGCGGAGTTTGAATTTCGGATTGCGCAGGAAGCCGAGCAGGATTTCCATTGGGCAATTGCCGGCACCGCGGCCGAGACCCATGAGGGTGGCATCGACGCGGTTGGCGCCGAGGATGATGGCCTCCACGGTGTTGGCGAAGGCGAGTTGCAGGTTGTTGTGGGCGTGCATCCCGATGTGCTTGCCGGTGCCTTCGACCGCGGCCATGTACTTACGCACCAAATGGTCGATTTGCTCGCGGAACAAGTTGCCGTAGCTGTCGACCACCACGATGGTGCCGGCGGAGGATTTGGCGCCGATTTCGAGGGCTTGATCGATATCGGCGTCTGCCACCACCGAGATGGCCATGATGTTGAGGGTCGTCTCATAGCCCAGGTCATGGCAATAATCGATCATATCGACCGCTTCGGAAATTTGATGGACATAACACGCCACGCGGATCACGTCGAGCACGCTGTCCTTGGCGGGGAGGATCTGGTGTTTCCAATCGCTCTTGCCGCCGGCGTCGGCCATAGCTGCGAGTTTCAAACCGGTGGCGGCAAAGGTATGCTCGCCCACCACGCGGCGCAGGTCGTCTTCCTCGCAGTGGCGCCACGGGCCGAATTTAGCCTTCGGAAACTGCGCCGGGGCGTTTTTGTAGCCGATCTCCATGTAATCGATCCCGGCGGCCACGCAGGTTTGATAGACCGCCCGCACTTGTTCGTCGGTGAACTGGGAATTGTTGATCAGGCCGCCGTCGCGGATCGTGCAGTCCAGCACTTTCAATTCCGGCCGATAGGTGATCCAAGGTGCTTTATCGCTCATGTGGGGCGGATTATACCGAGGCCCGCGCCGAATGGCAAGTCCGGGATTCCGGGTTGGCGGCAAAGCTGCCGGCGCGAATCTGGCTCCAGACCATGCGCTCGCCGGCGAAGACAAAGCGGCCGAGAAACGGCGTTTTTTCTAACAGAAGCGGCAGCCAGTGGCGGTCGTCCTCCCACATGCGCTGGTAAGGGATGGCGTCGAGGGCGGACCACAGCGGGACGGCTTCGGCGGTCTCGGTGGGGGTGCCGGAGAAATTTTCGGAGCGGAAGACATGGCACAGG
Organism: Akkermansiaceae bacterium; assembly: GCA_903934285.1. Taxonomy (GTDB): domain Bacteria; phylum Verrucomicrobiota; class Verrucomicrobiia; order Verrucomicrobiales; family Akkermansiaceae; genus Luteolibacter. Next base: position 2,039 of record CAIZNN010000165.1, read on the forward strand.
ATGTGCGGGTGGTCGGACATGGCAAACCACAACTCGCCGAGTTTGAGTGGGGCGTGCGGGGTGATGCAGAGTTCCTCTTGGGTTTCGCGAATGACGGCTTGCAGCGGGGTTTCGCCGGGCTCGATTTTGCCGCCAGGGCCGTTGATTTTGCCGGCGCCGAGCCCGCGTTTTTTTTCGATGAGCAGCACGTGGCCGTCGCGCACGATGAACATCAAGGTGGCCAGCATCTCGCCCTGCCAGGAGGTCCAGTTGATGGGTGAAGGGGCCATGATCAGATCGGTGCGATTGCGGCGCGGCATGGGCTGCGCGGCAAAGTGGTGGCTGGATGAGCCGGGGTGTCAAGACTTCCTGACAGGGAAAGCACGGTTGGGGGGCGGGGTGCCGCGGTGCCCTGGCAATTTTCCGGCCGTCATAATGGTGAAAAAAAAGGTTCCGCGCCCGGGGTGAGCGAGCGCGGAACCAGCAACAGTCAGGGTTTGGGCGCGGTGCTATTCGGCTGCAGGAGCCGCCTCAGGGGCCGGGGGCTGGGGGGCGTCGGCCGGGGGCGGGCCGTCTTTGCCGGGGCCTTTGCCTTTGCCACCTTTGCCACCCTTGCCGCCGGGGGCGCCGGGTTGATGGGGGGGTGGGCGATGGGCCTTGAATTCCTCAAGGGTCACGCTGCCATCCCCATCCGCATCGATCTTGGCGTAGATCTCGGCGGCCTTGGCTTCATCCCGCTGGCCCATTGGCGACGCTTTGAATTCGTCAAGGGTCAGGTTGCCGTCGTTGTTGGCGTCGAGTTTCTTGAATACTTGTTCGGGGTTAGGGCGCTTGTCGGGGCCGCCTGGGCCGCCGGCGCCACCCGGGTGCTTCGGTGGTCCGGCGGGTTTGTCCTGGGCGAATGATAGCGCCGTGGCGAGGGCCAGGGCGCTGAGGGTAACGATGGTGGTTTTCATGGTCGGTGCTTTGTTGTTAGGTTGGGCGCGGTGGCAACATGCCGTGCCGCGACACTTGAGGAAACTCCGCCAGCCTGCCAGAGTTTCTGTCGATTTTGTTAAGATTGCGTTAAGTTGGCGCCTCACGTTTTGAAATCGCGGGTTTGGAATGCGGCCCAGCCGACGGTGAAGAGCGAGATATCGAGGCCGATGAGGAAGGCGTAGGACTCGATGAGTTTGGGCCACGACAGGTGGGATTCCATCAAGAACACCCAGGCGCTCATGCGCCAGGTGACGAAGCAGGTTTCATAGGGTTTGAAGAACGGGAAACCTTGCAGGATCATATCCACAAACAGGATCGTCAGCGTGATGATGGTCGCGGCGGCGGGTTTGATCTTGAAGCACGAGAACATGAAGGCCAGCGACGACAAGGTGAGCATGCTCACGCCGATGCCGGCGGCGGCCAGGGCCAGTCGCGAGGCGCCCTGCCACCACTCCGGATAGGCGGCGAACACCTTCATGCGCGGCTCCATCACGAACAAGCCGCCGTCGCGGCCGACGGCGAGCAGGGCCATCAGATAGCCGGAAAGGCCGACGAAAAACACGAAGCTGAAGGTGTAGAGCGAGACGGCGGTGTATTTGACTAACAGCAGGCGCAGGCGGCTCACCGGCCGGGCGAAGACCATCCGCAGGTTGCCGTCCTCGTTCTCCTTGGCCACGATGTCGCCGGCCACCAGCGCGAAGTAGATTGAACCCAACAAGAACATGCTCACCAGCATGATGGTGAAGGTGATGGTGAGCGAGCTGTAATAGGTGCCGAACTCGAGGCCGTTGCGTTCCAGCAGGTCGCGCATGTGGCGCTGGCTGCCCTCCAGTTTGTAGACGAACAGGATGAGGGCCTCCATCAGGAAGAACGCGCCGTAGCCCATCCAGGTGCGGGGGCGGGCGAAGAGCTTGCGGAGTTCGCCGCGGAGTTGTTGGACAAAGAGCATGGCCGGGATGAATCAGTTAGGTGCGGTGGCGCCGTGGTGGATTTCCATGTAGAGATCCTCGAGCGAGCGGCGCACCGGGGCCAGCGCGCTGACGCGGATGCCGCCGCGCACCAGCGATTCCACCAGTGCCGCGGGGTCGGCGCCGTGCGGCAGGCGGATGCGGCCGGGTGCCACCAGCTCGCCGCCGCAGGCGTGCAGCAGGCCGAGAGCGCGGTCCCACGGGTCGAGCGCGACGTCAAAGAGCAGGGCGTCATCGTGCAGGCCGCCCACCGCGCCTTCAAACACGCGTTTGCCATCGCGCAGGATCGCCACGCGGTCGCACATCAGCTCGACCTCGGCTAACAGGTGTGAGTTGAACAACACCGTCATGCCGCGGTCGCGGCGCAGTTGGAGAATGAAATCGCGGAACCACTTGATGCCTTCGGGGTCGAGGCCATCGGTCGGTTCGTCCAACAGCAGCACCGCGGGTTCCGGCAGCAGCGCCTGCGCCAGGGCGAGGCGTTGGCGCATGCCGTGGCTGTAGGTGCGCACCTTGGAATGGATGCGTTGGGTCAGCCCGACCTGTGCGATGGTGTCGCGGGCGGCGGCCGGGTCGAAGCCGCCGGAGTAGCCCATGAGGAGGCGCAGGTTGTCCCAGCCGCTCAGATAATCGTAAAACGCCGGGGCTTCGAAGATGGCGCCGACCTTGCGCAGTGCTTGCGAGCGATGCGCGCGCACCGACACGCCGTCGATGGTGACGTCCCCGCCATCGGGCATGACCATGCCGAGAATGATGCCCAGGGTGGTGCTTTTGCCGGCGCCGTTGTGGCCTAACAACCCGTAGATTTCGCCGCGGTGCACGGTGAAGGAAAAGTGGTCGAGGGCGGGTTTGCCGCCGAAGGATTTGCACAAGGCGCGGGCTTCGAGCATCGGGGTGGGGACGGGTTGAGCGGTTATGGCTCGCGGCGGGGGTGGAATTCATTGCCACGCAGCCCTTGCATCGTCTCGTTGACCACTTCGATGAGCGGTGCCAGATCGAGTTTGGTATCGGCGCTGGAGGCGCCGAGATAGGCGCGGATGCCATCGCCGCTGATATTGGTTAGCATATCCGCGCCGAGGGATTTGGCGCGGGCGAGGTGCTCCCCGCTGCTGCCTTGGGCGAACTCCTTGAGCCCTTGCTCGATGAATTGCTTGCGTTGTTTCGGCGGCATGCCATCGAGCGCTCGCATGAATTGCCTGAACGACTCCACAACAGTGAGGTCGAGATAGCGGGCTTTTTCCTGCGGGTTCAGTTTGCTGAAAAACGCGGCATCGGTGCGGTTGCGGCGGTAGGCTTCGCGTTGCTGGAAATCCAACCGATTGACCACCGTGGCGATGGCGCGCAGTTGGCTGGCGCGGCGTGCGGCCTCAGCGCTATCCGGCAGGGTGGCGCGAGCCGACCAATCGGCGAAATCCGCCGTGGTGATCATGCGGCCGACGCGCTCTGCGGTGATTTTTCTGGAGGCGGCAAGCGCGCGGATGGCCCACACCCCCGTCCACACGAGCGCCAGGACCATCACCGCTTTGCCAATTACATTCCAACGGGTCATTGCAGCGCCAGCGTAGTTCATGACCCGTGAAACGCAAGCGGCTAACATCATGCGCGGCTGCGCCTCAGAACTGCGGGCGCCGCAGCGTGGCCTCGGCCAGCGGGTTGATGGGGCGCCGGATCGGTTCGGTTAGAGGGTTGATGATGCCGGTATCGAGGCGATAGATCCAGCTATGGATGGCGATGTCCTGGCCGCGTTCCCACGCATCCTCGAGGATGGTGGTGTGGGCGGCGTGCCGGGCTTGGGCCAGCACGTTGAGTTCGCAGAGCCGGTCGGCCGCGGCCTCCGGTGGCAGCGTGTCGAGCTCGTCGCGGTGCAGCCGGCGCAGGGCGCGGATGCCGGAGAGCCAGTTGTCGATCATGCCATGGCGGAAGTTTTCGAGGGCGGCGGTGACGCCGCCGCAGCCATAGTGGCCGCAGATGATGATGTGGCGGACTTGCAGCACATCGACGGCGTATTGGAGCACGGCGAGCACGTTGAAATCGGTTTCGGCCACCAGGTTGGCCACATTGCGATGCACAAACACCTCGCCCGGGGCGAGATCGATGATTTGGTTGGCAGGCACCCGGCTGTCCGAGCAGCCGATCCACAGGTATTGGGGGCGTTGTTGGCTGGCGAGTTGCTTGAAAAACCCCGGATTGTGGGCGGTGACGGCGGCCGCCCACGCGCGGTTTTTTTGCAGAAGGTGGTCGAGGTTGTGCATGACTGGATTGAACCGCCAACTAACCACGCGCCACTGATATTGTCCACTGCGGGTTTGCACGCCCCCCCCCCCGGCCACCCGCCAGCTGGCACGCGTGCTGCGGCTGGCAGCCGTTGCCGCGGGCTGCCGCCGTGGAAACCCAAAACACGCATTGCGTTTCCGCGGGAACTGGGATAAGCGTGGGCATGACAAGCACGCGTCAAGCTGAGACCCGGGCGCGGCTGTTGCCGCGGGCGACGGAGCTGCTGCGGCAGCACGGGTGCCGGGGGCTGACGATGGAGGCGTTGGCGCGCGATTTGGGGGTGAGCAAGAAGACGTTGTATGGGGTGGTGCCGTCCAAGGAAGCGCTGGTGGAGGCGATGGTGAGGCGGATAGTGAGCGAATTGCGCAGTGGGCTGGAGGGGGTGTTGGAGGCGCCGGGCATCGACTATGCGCGGCGCAAGGAGGAGTTTTTTGCGACGGTGTTTGGGGCGTTGGGTGGTCTGCCGCCGCGGGTGTTTCAGGACATCGAACGCGATTATCCGCGGCTGCTGCAGTGGATTGAGGCGATACGCGCCGAGCTGCTGCCGACCATGTTAGGGAGGTTGTTGGCGCTGGGAGCGGCCGAAGGCAGGGTGCGCGCGGATGTGGATCCGGCATTTTTTTGCAGTGTGTTTTTGGCTGGGGCCAATGCCCTGATGCGCGCCGAAACCTTGGATCGCTTCCGCCTGCACCCGGCGGAAATGGCCGCCCGCCTCGCCCAGTTGCTTTTCGACGGCATCGCCACCCACCCTAACCCATCCCGCCGGGTCCGCGCATGAGAAAGTTGCTTTTGGTATTGGTGGTGCTGGCGGTGGCGGCTGCCGGCTTATGGCAAATCCGCAAACTGATCCACCCCGCCGAGGTGCCTCTCACGCTGTATGGCAATGTCGACATCCGGGGGGTTGATCTGGGTTTCCGGGTGGCTGGCCGGTTGTTGGAAGTGTTGAAAGATGAGGGGGATGCGGTGACGGCCGGCGAGCTGCTGGCGCGCATTGATGCGCAGCCTTACGTCCACGAACTGGCTCGTGCCGAAGCCCAGTTGGCCGCCGCGGTGGCCGACCACCAACTCAAGCAAGCGGGTTTTCGCCGCGAGGATATCGAGCAAGCCCGGGCGGCCTTGGAAGAAAGCCGGGTGGTGGTTAGGGACGCGACGCGCGCGCACCTCCGGCAGAGCGGGTTGGTGGGCAGCGGCGGCACCTCGCGCCAGGCGCTGGAAAACGCGGAAGCCGCCCTCGATGAGGCGAAGCAGCGGGTGAAGTTCAACGAGGCGAAATTGCAGTTGTTGGAGTCCGGGTTCCGTGCCGAGGAACTCGCCGCGGCCGCCGCCACCGTCGCCCAAGCGCAAGCCGCGCGTGCCAGCGCCGCGCTGCACTTGGACGATACCCAACTCAAGGCCCCGGCCGCGGGCATCGTGCTGACCCGCGCGCTCGAACCGGGGGCGATCATGCCGGCCGGGGCCACGGTGCTGTCGCTCTCGCTGGAGCAGCCGGTGTGGGCGCGCGCCTACGTGCATGAGAGCGAACTCGGGCGGGTGCCGCCCGGCACCAAGGTGTTAGTCACCACCGATGGCCGGCCCGACCAGCCGTTCCATGGCAAAGTCGGCTTTGTCTCGCCGCGCGCCGAGTTCACCCCCAAATCGGTCGAAACCCCCGCGCTGCGCACCGCGCTGGTCTATCGCCTCAGAATTATCGTCGCTGATGCCGACGGCTCGCTGCGACAGGGCATGCCGGTCACCATTTCGCTAGATCCAACCCCGCAGTGAGGTGTCCGACGTCGTTGTTAGCTTCGAAAACCTCAGCAAGTCATTTCCCGGGATGGCCGCCCCGGCACTCGCCGCGCTGACCGGCGAAATCCGCCGCGGGTGCATTACCGGCCTGGTCGGACCCGACGGTGCGGGCAAAACCACGCTGCTGCGGCTCATCGCGGGCTTGTTGGTGCCCAGTGGTGGCCGCCTCACCACCCTTGGCCACGATCCGGTGCATGCGGCCGCGGCGATTCATCGCGCGATGGGATACATGCCGCAGAAGTTCGGCTTGTATGAGGACCTCTCGGTGCTGGAGAACCTGACTTTGCATGCCGACCTGCGCAACGTCACCGGGGCGGAGCGGGCGGAGGCCTTCGCCAGGTTGTTAGAGTTCACCGCGTTGCAGCGTTTCACCGGGCGCTTCGCCGGCAAGCTCTCCGGTGGCATGAAACAAAAGCTGGGGCTGGCCTGCGCGTTGTTAGGCAAGCCGCGTTTGCTGTTGCTCGACGAACCGGGCGTGGGCGTGGACCCGATCTCCCGCAAGGAACTGCGCACCATGGTCGAGCGCCTGGTGGAGCAAGGCATTGCGGTGGTCTGGAGCACGGCCTATCTGGAGGAGGCGGAGATGTGTGGTGCCACGCTGGTGCTCAACGAGGGCCGGTTGATATTTTCCGGTGAGCCGGCGGCGATGACCGCGCCTCTAACCGGCCGGTGTTGGCAACTCAAGAACCCGCAGGGGAACAAGCGCCGATTGCTGGCGCAAGCGTTGTCCCATCCGGCCATCAGCGATGGCACGATCCAAGGTCGCCACCTGCGGTTGACCTTCCGTGCCAGCGCGCCGAGCCTGCCGCCGGACTTCCCGCCGACCGCCTTCGGCTGCGCGCCCGATGCCGGCGGTATGGCACAGGGATCGGCCACGGTGGGCACCGGGCAAGATGCCCGGGCCACGGCGGACACCGGGCAAGATGCCCGGGCCACGGTGGGCACCGGGCAAGATGCCCGGGCCACGGTGGGCACCGGGCAAGATGCCCGGGCCACGGCGGACACCGGGCAAGATGCCCGGGCCACGGCGGGCACCGGGCAAGATGCCCGGGCCACGGCGGGCACCGGGCAAGATGCCCGGGCCACGGTGGGGCGGGCATCCTGCGCGCCGCCCGCCACGGCGTGGGCGGCGGTGGCCGCGCGCTTCGAGGACGCCTTCATCGACCGCATGGGCGGGGGCCGCGGCGGCCACTCGGTGCTCGCCGACCATGTGCGCGCGATTCCGGATGACGGCCAAGTGGTCATTGAGGCGCAGCAACTCACCAAGAAATTCGGCGACTTCACCGCCACCGATGCGGTCACCTTTCAGGTCCGCCGCGGCGAGATCTATGGATTGTTAGGTCCGAATGGCGCCGGCAAGTCCACCACTTTCAAGATGATGTGCGGCTTGCTCAAACCCAGCGCGGGGCGGGCGATGGTGGTCGGGCTCGACCTGCGCCACAGCGCCGGCCGGGCGCGCCAGAAGCTCGGCTACATGGCGCAAAAATTCTCGCTTTATGGCAACCTGAGTGTGCGCAGCAACCTGGAGTTTTTCTCGGGCATTTACGGGCTGAGCGGGGCGCGGCGGCGGCAGCAAACCGCCACCATGGCGGACATTTTCCATCTTGGCCGGTTCCTCGAGGTGAGGACCGAGGCGTTGTCGTTAGGCTTCAAGCAACGCCTCGCGCTGGCCTGTGCGGTGATGCACGAGCCGGACATCCTGTTTCTGGACGAACCCACTTCGGGGGTGGATCCGGTGACGCGGCGCGAGTTCTGGACCCACATCAACGGCCTGGTCGAGCGCGGCGTCACGGTGATGGTGACCACCCATTTCATGGAGGAGGCGGAATATTGCGACCGCATCGGCCTGGTCTATCGCGGGCAGCTCATCGCCGCCGGTACCCCCGACGAACTCAAGGCGCTCACCGCCACCGCCGCCACCCCCGACCCCACCATGGAGGACGCCTTCATCGCCTTGATCCAAGGCAAGCAGGAGGAGGGGTGAGCGGCGGCACCCGCGCGGCCACGACGCCGGCCAAGCGGTCTGCGCAGTGGCGCCAGCGTGGTGCGGCGGGCATTTCGCAAATGCTTCCCGGTGCCCAGCCAGATAGGCTGACAAATCGGAAAATAAGTGCGGGGTTTTTCATTGACAGAGGCACCTCATTTGGGGTCTAAAAGCCCGACGTGAAACGGGGGCAAGCGCCGTCAAAAACCGATGAAAAAGCTTAAGGTGATACAGAA
>CAIZNN010000166.1 GCA_903934285.1 Akkermansiaceae bacterium
ACCGCCACCGCCACCGCCACCGCCACCGGGGCCGCCACCGGGGCCGCCGCCACCGGGGCCGCCGCCGCCGCCGGGGCCACCGGCAGCCTAACAGGCGAGCTTGCGGCAGGCTCCGCCTACGACCAACTGTGGTCGCTGCCGTTGCTTTACAAAAACGAAGCCAACCCGTGGTTGCAGGAGTTGGCGCTGCAAGGCCACCTCCAAACCCAGTATGCTTCCGGATCGAATGGCGCGGGCAGCTTCGGCACCAATGATCTGTCGGACGCTTGCACTTGGGACGACGTGGAGGTCCGCCGGTTTCGACTCGGGCTGCGGGCGCGCTTGTGGCGGCCCTGGAGATTCCACAGCTTGTTCGACATCTATCCGGACCTGGCGCCCCGCGTCTACAAAGGCATTGCGGAAACCTATATCAGCTATGCGCCCAGCGACGCCTTCACGGTTTCGCTGGGCAAGGCCGAATTGAAATTCACCCGCGAACAGGAAATCTCCACGCGCGACTATCTGACGTTCGAGCGCTCACAACTCGTCAACCAGTTCTATGGCGGCGAACTCTGCGGCGCCTGGGTCTCCGGCAAGGGCCTGGCAGGCGGTTGGCTCTACGAGCTGGGTGCCTACAGCAATGAGCGCCAGGATGAATGGAGCAACGGCCACGGCGGGTCCATCGTGCTGGCCAAAATCGGCTACAACTACACCCGGGCATGCGGCATCGACTTCGCCCAAGCGGAGTTCCATTACCTCCACAACAGCGCGCCGGGATACCGGGAATCCGCCGCCGATCCGGCCTCGCCGCTGTTCTCCAACTGCATCGCCCTGGCCAACGATCTAACCAAAGGGCGGTTCAGCCTTGCCACCGAGTTGTTCTGGGGCGATGGCGCGATGGGCCAGCCCGATGTCTGCGGCTTCACCGCGATGCCGTCCTGTTTGCTCGCGGCTAAACTCCAGCTCATCACCAGCTTCCAGTTTGCCGGCAGCCGCGATGCCAACGGCATCTGCCTGCCCAACCGCTATGAGGCCTTGGCCCCGGATACCGGCGATAAAAAAGGCGACGCCTACTTCGCCGGCTACGCCGGACTGAACTACTATTTCTATGGCCACAAACTCAAGGTGATGACCGGCACCAAATACAGCCACCTCGCCGGCGGTCCCGGCGGCGGCGACTACAACGGCTGGACCTGGCTGGCCGGCGTGCGCACCGCATTCTGAACTACGGCACGACGCTGGTGCAAGCCTCCCGCAGCAGCCGCATGTTCTCGCCGGTGGTCGCCGGGGTGATCTCACAGCCGGCGGAGACGATGCAGCGTCCGTTAGACTCACTGCTCATCTGGCGGGCGGCGGTGGTGATGGCGTGGCGGGAGCCGTTTTGCATCACTGACACCGGATCGGCCCTGCCGGCAAACACTTGGTTAGGTGCGAGCAACGCGACGAACGGGGCGACGCACTGCACCAGATGGTCCACGTCGATGATATCTGCGCCGGTGGCGATCATGTCGGGCAGGATGGCGCTGGTGTTGCCGCAGATGTGGAGTTTGGCCTTGGCCCCGAGGCTGTGAATATGATCCACCAAGGCCTTCTCGCGGCTGAAGGCTAGCTCCCGGAACAACGCCGGACCAATTTGCGAGCCGAAGGCGTCGCCGATGCCGATGCAATCCGCTCCGGCGGCGATTTGCAGGGTGATGAAGCCCATGGCCGCCGCGGTGATCATATCCATCACCTCGCCGACGGCTGCCGGTTCATCCATGAAATCGTAGGCGGCATCATTGGCGCCGCGCAGAGCGGCATACTCGGCGATCGGGCCTTCCACCCAGCCGACCACAAACCAGCGGCCGGCTGTGAGCTGGCGGTACAGACGCAGTTCTTCTAACCGTCCCGCCGTCCGCTGATGGGCCGTGGCGTCATACGGTTGCAACGCCAGCAACTCGTGCACGCTGGTAAAATGGTCGGTTTCATGCGGCAGGTTGTTTGCCGGGTATTCGACCTGGATGCCGAAGGCCGAGGCTTCCGCATAGGGATCGGACATGACCGTGACCCAGTCGATGGCGAAATCCTCGGCGCAGCGGATCATGGCGCGGCATTTGCTGGCGGGATCAAGGCAGAAGTCGCGGTAGTTCACCCCGGCGTGTTGGGCCGCCCAGCGCATGATGATGGGGTGGAATGGCAGCCGGTCGGTGGGCTCGCCCGCCAGGAAATCCAGGGTGCGCTGCCGGCCGGTCACGGCGTGATTGCTAGATCGGGTGCTCATGGGAGTTGGCTTGCGCCGGGCGGGCCTACCGGGGTGGGGGTGTGCTGTCGGGCGGTGGGTTGGCGCCCCGGCGCAACGCAGGTTGTATCAAGCGATACGGTCATGGGTTGGCCGGTCGGGGCGGCCGCTTGTAGGCAGTAATGAGCTGCGTGACAAGGTCATTTTCCGCGATGGCTGTACTGGCGCAGGGCGATTGGCGTGGTCAGCCGCTATGCGCGCGATCGCAAAGCTTTTTGGCTTTCAGCTCAGCATCGCTGCTGATTTTGCTCAGTACCGGCATCGCCCCAATCAGCCAAATGCCCTGCGTGAACATCAGGACATTACCCCACCGTTCTCACTGACAACTGGCGTGCGGTGAACAGGCTGCCCTGGGCGTCTTCGCGCAGCGCCCGCGCGCCGCTTGTCCGCTTCGGCCCGAAATGCCCGCGATAGGCCTCAAACACCCCGTCCACATACGATTTGGTGCCCAGCACCAACCCGTCGGAAAAATACCGCACCCGGCAGCGCAACAACGCGGCGCGGCTCAATTTCCCCTTCCGCTTTTTCTCTGCCGCTGCGGTCTCGGTGGAAAACCCGCCCTTGGTGGCCTTGTCCCCGCGGGTCTCGCTGGTCTTCCCATCCTCAAACAACCAGCACCGATACACTTCCGCCGCGCTCATGCCCTTGGTCGCGGCGGGGGTGTCCCAAGCCGCCTCGCCGCGCTCGCCGTGGCCGGCCACCTGACACAGCCCGTGGCGGGCCGCCTTGCCGCCGCCCACCGCTTCGCCGTAGCCGCACCACCGGTAATCCTTCGGGTCTTTCACCATGCCCGCCCGCACCGGGTTGAGGTCGATGTAGGCGGACATCGTACGCAGCGCCTCGCCGTCCTCCACCAGCACGCTTTTGAAGCGTTCCATCCACAGCGTCCCGCGGCGATCCCGGTGCCTGTTGTACCAGCGCGTAAACCGCTCTTTCAGCTCCTTCACAAACACCGGCAGATTGCACATCCGCCGCAGATAGCCCGCGATGAGCGCGTCCGCCTCATCCGGCATCCCGCGTTGCCTCAGGTCCGCCAACTCCACCCGCAACGCCGCCACATAGTGTCGCGAATACAGCAGGAGCAGGTGGTCGAGCAAGCGTTCCTCGCCGTCCGGACCGGCGAATTGCGCCACGAACTCGTCGTGGGCCGGCACCCGCGCCAGCACGTGAAAATGGTTGTCCATGATCGCATAGGTGTGGATTTCCACCCCGGCGAAGCGGGCCAGTCGCCACATCAGGCGGCGCAGCGCTTCTTTTTCCGTGTCTCCGAGCAAGCGTTCGCCGCCCGCGGTGCGGCTCATGATGTGATAGCTCGCGCCTTCCGCCGCACTCAGCACAATCCGTTGGCGCCCGCCCTTCCAGCCCCGTGCAAACACCCGGCCGAGGCTGGCGCCAGTCGGCAATTCAATCCGTTCCAGGGGCGAAAGCACTCGTGGCTTGGGTTCCATTGTCGCATCCATCCCCGCCACCGCTGTCGCCGTTCCGCCTGCTGCCGCCACTGCCGCCACTGCCGCCACTGCCGCCACTGCCGCCACTGCCGCCACTGCCGCCACTGCCGCCACTGCCGCCACTGCCGCCGCTGCCGCCGCCGCTGCCCCCCCGCCAGTCGCCAGCGCTACAGTTCCACGCCTCTTCGTCCCGCCGCCACCAGACCTGCTATCAGACACGGAATTCAGCACTCCCGACCAGCGATTCGGCGTTTTCATTTAGCAAGGAAACAGGATCCAGCCGCCGGTGTCAATTAAGTAATGACTGGCATTATGCCCATGTTGAATTCTGGCGACACAAGCTTGGTACCGAGTTGCTGCAATCGGCCAAACGCCCTGGTTGGAGGCCGATGTCGCGCGTTCTAACGAAATCGCCTGTGCGAGGCTGAGTGATGGGGCGGTCCTTTTCCGCTTGTCCTGCCGACCTGCCGACCTGAGCCATCGCCCCGGAAGGCGCGATGACCCGTTACTTGCGGGCCGCCTTCTTGGCGGCGGGCTTCCTTGCCACCTTCTTGGCGGCGGGTTTTCTTGCGGCTTTCTTGGCGGCTTTCTTGGCGGGAGGGGTGGGGGGTGCGGCGGCGGCGGTGGCGGGCTTGGCGGCAGGGTTCTTCTCGGGGCGGGGTTCGAATTCGAAGCCGATCTTGCCGCTGGCGGGATCGAAGGTGAGGTGGGCGTCGAACTTGCGCTTGGTGCGGTTGGAGACGAAGCCGCGGAGGAGATCGGTCTTGCCGGTGGCTAGGAGTTTGAGGGCCTGCTCGGTGGGGATATCACGTTGCAGGATCGAACGGCCGATGCGGATGCCGTTGGGTTCCTTTTTGGTGGCGAGGCCGGGAAGGTGATAGGCCTTTTCGGTCTGATAGATTTGGATCGTCCGGCCATCGGTGAGGGTGGTTTCGCCGATGAGATGATCGGCGGTGAGTTCGGGGGCGGCGTCGCGATCGTCGTTATCGAAGACGAAATTGACCTTGAACTTTTCATCGAGGCTGAGGCCGGCATCGAACGGTTTGTTGAACTTGGACTTGAACCCGGTGAGCGGGCCGACGAATTTTTGGGTGACCAGTTCGGCGGCTTCGGCATCCGTGAGCAGGCGGCCGGCGATGTGTTTTTTGATTTGGAACTTACAGTCGAGTTCGCGGCATTCGTAGGTGGCGTCGGTTTGTTTGAGGCCATGGGCGCCACAGCGCGGGCAGGCGGCCGGCAGATCGGCAAACGACTGGCTCTTGGCGTCGGCGGCGAGTTTGCGGGCTTTGGCGACGATGTCGTTGGTGTAGGCGATGATTTCGCGCATGAAGTCGGCGCGCTGCAGGCGGCCGTGTTCCATTTGGCGGAGTTTGTATTCCCAATCGCCGGTGAGCATGGGCGAGTAGAGGCCCTCGATGTCCATTTGGCGAACCAAGGCGATGAGGCGCATGCCGCTGCCAGTGACGTGGAGGTCGCGGCCATCGCGGGCGAGGTATTTTTGGGCGATGAGGCCTTCGATGGTGGCGGCGCGGGTGGCGGGAGTGCCCAGGCCGCGCTCGGCCATGGCTTCAGCGAGTGCTTCGTCGTCGATGAGTTTGCCGGCGCCCTCCATGGCCGACAGCAGGGTCGCTTCGGTGAAACGGGCGGGCGGCTTGGTTGTCTCATGGACGACGTCGATGGCGGCGACCCGGGCGATTTCGTTGGGGGAGACGGCGACCAATTCGTCTTTGCCAGCGGCGACGCCTGGGCGGCGGCCGTAGACTTCGAGCCAGCCGGGTTTGACCAGGACGCGGCCCTCGGTCTTGAAGACATCGGTGAGCGTGGGGTGGGGGATGCGGGTGAGGCGGGTGGTTTGCTCAAACTCGGCGGCGGGGTAGAACACGGCGATGAAGCGCTTGACGATGAGGTCGTACACCTTTTGTTCGGTATCGCTGAGTTTGGCGATTTTGCCGGTGGGTATGATCGCAAAATGGTCGGAAACTTTTTTATTGTCGAAAATCCGGCGGGATTTGCTGAGGCGGGGGCCGTGGTCCTGATTGCCTTTGAGGACGGCACTGGCGTATGGGGCGACCTGGAGCTGGCTGTTAGAAATCTCTCGCAAGGTGTCGCGGACGTTGTCGGTGTAATCTTCCGGGAGGTAACGGGAATCCGTCCGCGGGTAGGTGATCATTTTATGTTTCTCATAGAGGGCCTGGGCGATTTGCAGGGTGCCCTTAGCGGAAAACGGGGCCTCGCGTTGCAGGGTGGTGAGGTCGTAGAGTTGGGGGGCGATCTGGGATTGGGCGCGTTTTTCCTCGGTGACGGTGCCGGATTGGCCGTCGCAGCGGGTCCGGATGGCTTCCGCGGCGGCTTGGTCCCAGAGTCGTTCGGGGCGTGAGTGCGGGTTGGCCTCGTCTTTTTTCCACGCTTCGTCGATCCACTTGGCCGGGTAGCGGCCGGCAGCCACGGCAAAGCTCGCCAGCACCTCGAAGTATGGGGTGGGGGAGAAGGCCTGGATTTCCGCCTCGCGGGTGGCGAGGATGGCGAGGGTGGGGGTTTGCACCCGGCCGGCGGCGGTGATGTTGAAGCCGCCGTGGCGCGAGTTGAAACAGGTCAGGGCGCGGGTGGCGTTGAGACCGACGAGCCAATCCGACTCCGAGCGGCACTTGGCGGCATCGGCCAGCGGGCGCATCTGGGCCTCGCTGCGGAGCGATTCCCAAGCCTCGAGGATTGCGTTGGCGGTCATCGATTGCATCCACAGCCGCTGGACCGGCTTGGTGATGCCGCCGATATCGAGGATGTAGCGGAAAATCAGCTCGCCTTCGCGGCCTGCGTCGCAGGCGTTGACGATGCGGTCGATGTCCTTGCGTTTGGCGAGCTTGAGGACTTGGCGGAGGCGGGCCTCGGAGTCCGGGATCGGGTCAAGATCGAAGTTCTCTGGGATGGCCGGCAGCACCTCGAATTTCCACGGCAGTTTTTTGCCATTGGGGCCCATCGGCATGCGGAGTTCGACGAGGTGGCCGACGGCGGAGGTGATCACCGCGGCGTCGTTCTCGTAGAAAATATCGCGGCCGGAGCCTTGTTTCTCGAATTTCCCGAGCGGCTTGGCGAGGGCGCGGCTCAGGTCGGTCATGACGCTGGGTTTTTCGGCGATGATCAGTGTTTTTCCCATGATGGCAGGCAGCGCTAGGCGCTGTGGAGTTAGGGACTAGGCTCGAAATGCGCGATTTGGCAAGCGGATTGTGGGATTTTTGCGGCAGAAGTGCGTGGCGAGCCAGTGAATTGGAGGCGCCGGAGCGGCCTTGCGCGGCGGAGGCAAACGATAGGAGACTCCTAAGATTGAGAAAGTTGTTGCGCCTGGGTTCCGGCGGTGGGGGCGGCGGCACGCTCGGCCCATTTGCAAGACCGGGCTTGCCAAAGACGGTGGCAAGGTGCACAACATCGAGTTTCTATCCCGCCATCGCACATGAGAGTTCTACCGGTTTTAGCCTGCCTGCTAACTACCCTCGTCTGCCCGGCGGAGGACCTCCGCGTGCTGAGTTGGAACGTGCAGGAAGGCGCCAATCGCTTCGACCAAGGGCCGGAGAAGGTGCTGGAAGTCATCAAAGCCTCCGGCGCCAATCTGGTTCTCATGCAGGAAAGCTACGATATCGCCGGGGACCGCCCGAAGCTCGGGCCGTGGCTGGCCAGCCAATTGGGCTGGCAAGCGCATCAACGCCTAGCCCAAGTTTCTTAAACGACCGTTTGAATTTGGGTTTTTTCGACCGTTTCCTACTGGATTTTGTATGCTTCAAAAACGCAAGTCGTTGATAATCAACATGTGTGTTTTTAGAAAGTCGAAATGTAGTGCCTAACGATCAAAA
>CAIZNN010000167.1 GCA_903934285.1 Akkermansiaceae bacterium
GCCCTAACTGGTCGGTCAAACCCGGCGAGGCCTTCGCCGCGTTCCGCACCTTCGAAATCCTCAACGACAGCAGCGAGCGCGAACGCTTCTTCCTCGCCCAGCGCCAATTCTATAAGAAACTCGCCCCGCAAAGCACCGAACACCAATTGCAGGCCTTTGCCCCCAATGCCGGCGACCTCGGCACCCTCGGCCCCTTGCTCGACCAGATGGCAGAATTCGGCTTCGAGTTGCTGCAAGCCCCGGCGTTCACCGGCTCGTTCCAACATTCCAATGCGTCGCCGGCCAACATCAACGCGATGAAGCTCGTCTGCGACTACGCCAAAACCAAGGGCATCCGCGTCGGCGCCTATGAACTCATGATGGCCTCCCGCGGTTGGGGCTCGCGCCAGGACAACTTCAATTGCATCGACCCGGCCAGCAAGCAGCCGGGCAGCATGTTCGGCCAAAGCGCCTGTGGCGCCAGCGCCTGGGCCGACATGTTTTGGACTAACATGTGGAAGACCATCGCCGGCGCCGGCATGGGCGCCTTCATGCCCGACGGCCCGTATCACGGCGACTGCTGCGCCGCCACCGACCATCCGCACCACAAGGGGCTGGAAGATTCGCAGTGGGCGCAGTGGCGGTGGATGTGCCAGGTCCTCCACGAGGGCCAGAGCCGCAATCTCTATATGCCCGCTCCCGATTGGTATTTCCTCAACGGCCAGGCGTGCACCGGCATGGGCTACCGCGAGGCGGTCGATAACATCGACATCGTCCTGCAGAACGTCATCCTGCGCCAATATATCTTCGACGGCACCTGGCACAAGACCGCCAGCATGGGTTGGGTCAACCTCAACACCCGCATGCTTCCCGGCGGCATGGAGCAGAGCCTCGATAAGTATGAGCGGGTGTTTTTCGCCCTGCTGTCCTCCGGCGCCGCGGTGTCGGTGACCGGCCACCGCCTCTATGACGGACCTAACAGCCAGGCCATGCTCAAGAAGTGGACCGACTGGTACCGCCGCTACCGCGCGATCATCCAGGGCGACATCATCCACCTGCGCCGCCCCGACGGCCGCGACCTCGACTACACGCTGCACGTCAATCCGGCCAACAAGGAGAAGGGCATGCTGTTGGTGTTCAATCCGCTCAATGAAGTGGTAACGAGGGAACTCACCGTGCCGCTCTATTACACCGGGTTGACCACCAGCGCGCGGATTCGCGAGCGGGAGGGCCCGCCCCAAACCTACCAACTCGACCACGAGCGCAACGTGCGCGTGCCGCTAACCATCCCGGCCAACGGCTACAGCTGGTTCGTCATCGAGTGAGGAGCTCGCGGCTAATTGCGCCAGGCCCAGTTAATAATCTAACAAAACCACCGTCATGAAGATACTACCCTCATTACTCGCCATCGCGCTGCCGCTGGCCACCGCCGCCACCGCCGCCGTGCAGGAAGTGGCGCACTACAACCTCAAGGGGGCCGGCGGCGTCCGCGACACCGCCGCGCCGGAGGTTTGGAAGAGCCTCGCGCCGGGCGGCCCGGATCTGGCGCGGCAGGGCGCGCCCAAAGTCATGTCCAACGGCCCGGCGGCGCGGCGGCAGGACTATGACTCGTCTGTCAAGTTTGAGGACCCCGGCCAGTGCTACGCCGTAGCCAAAAACCTGGTCGGCGGCGACAACTTCGTGGTCGAGGCCTGGGCTTACGCGCTCAAGGGCAACGCCGGCGGCTGGCACGTCGTGCTGGCCAATGGCAACGGGTCCAGCGGGTTCCTGCTGGCGCAAAATGACGGCCAGTGGAGCGTGCTGGCCGGCGGGGTCGGCAGCGTCAATCTCGGCCCGGTGCAGCCGGAATCCTGGACCCATCTGGCCATCGTCAAGAATGCCGGCCAGGTGTCGGGCTGGCTCAACGGGCGCAAAGTGTGCGCGCTGCCGAATGTGGGCGGCGGCGTCCCGAATTTCTCCATCGGCGCCACCTCGCCTAACAACGAGGCGTTCAACGGCTGGGTCGCCGAGGTTAGATATGCGACCTTCCAGCCGGGCCAGTTCGATGCGAGCGAGGATTTCCTGCTGGATAACAAGACGCTCAAGGCGGTGCTAGCGGCCGAGATTGCCGAGCGCGCGAAGCTGGTCAACGCGCTGCTGGCCAGCCCGGGCGTGACAAAGGTGAGCCGCTTCGACGAGCGGGCCGCCACCGCCGACTGGCTGCTCACGCCGCCCACGACCCCGTCCACGGTGCAGGTGTTGCCCGGCGACAACAACCAGAGCGCGCGGGTCATGCTCTCTAACGGCCTCATCAGCCGCACCTTCCTGGTCACCGACGGCAACCTCGGCTGCATCAGCCTGCGCCGCAGCGACAAGGACATAGAATTCATCCGTGCCATCAAGCCCGAGGTGCGCGTGCGCCTCAACGGCGGTGGTTGGAGCGAAATCGGCGGTCTCACCGGCGCGCCCGACCAGGGGTTCATCTCGCCGGCCTGGTTTGGGGACCTCAAAAGCAAGCCCGCCGCGTTCCGCCTCACCGGCATGTCGATCGGCGCCACCGTCAAACCCTACGAATGGCAGCCGAAATATAACGCCCCGGCCACGCCCTGGCCAGCCGCCGGCCGCCGTGTCACGTTCCACTTCGCGGCACCCGCCAGCGCCGCCGAGCCGCTCAAGGAGGTGACGGTGGATGTGCACTACGAGATCTACGAGGGCCTGCCGGTCATCATGAAAACGTTCACCCTTTCTAACAAAACTGGCGCGCCGGTGGTGGTGACACAGTTTGAGGGCGAGCATTTGGCGGTTCTGCCCACCGTGTCCCGGATGTTGCACGTGGAAAGCGACTACTCGTTCGCCTTGACCAACTCCAACGAGCAGGGCAGCGGTTTGGGCATACATTTCCTCGGCGGCGACCCGAAGTTCAAGGACTATTCGTTTGGCGGCGGCACCACGCGGCTGGAACGCGACCCCGAATGGTCCTCGATGGCCACCCTTAACCAGGCGGAGGATCTGTTCCTGGGCAACCCGCAGAACGCGCTGCTGTTGAGCCGGCCATCCACCGGCCCCGACTGGACTGTTAGTCCCGGCGGGTCTTTCGCCGCGATGCGCAGCTTCGAGATTCTCAACGACACCACCGAGCGCGAGCGCTACCATCTCGCGCAGCGCCAGTTCTACAAGAAGCTGGCCCCGCAAAGCAGGGAACACCAATTTCAGGTGAGCGTGGCGCATTCCAGCGATCTGGCCACCCTTGCTCCCTTGATGGACCAGATGGCCGAACTCGGCTTCGAGCGCTTGCAAGCCCCGTCGTTCCCCGGCGGCTTCAGCCACTCCGACTCGTCGCCGGGCAATATCCGCATGATGAAGGCGATCTGCGACTATGCGCGGACCAAGGGCATCTGCGTGGGCGCCTACGAACTGATGATGGCTTCCAGGGGGTGGGGTTCGCGCCAGGATAATTTCAATTGCATCAACCCGGCCACCAAGCAGCCGGGCAGCGTGTTTGGCCAAAGCGCCTGTGGTGCCAGCGCCTGGGCCGACATGTACTACACTAACATGTGGAAGACCATCGAAGAGTCCGGGATGGGATCATTCATGCCCGACGGCCCATACCATGGCGACGCCTGCGCCGCCACCGACCACCCACACCATAAGGGATTGGAAGACTCCCAGTGGGCCCAGTGGAGCTGGATGTGCAAGGTCCTGCACGAGGGCCAACGCCGCGGCCTCTATATGCCGGCACCCGATTACTATTTCCTCAACGGGCAGGCAAGCACCGGCATGGGCTTTCGCGAGTCCACCGACGGCCTCGACATCGTCTTGCAGACGGTGCTGTGGCGCCAGTACATCTATGACGGCACCTGGCATAAGACCGCCAGCATGGGCGGGGTGGGTCTCAACCTCGGGGTGCTGCCCGGCGGTATGGAGAAGAGCCTGGACCGTTATGAGCGGCAATTCTTCAGCTTGCTGTCGTCCGGAGCCCAGATCGGGATGTCGGGGCCACGGATCTATGACGGCCCTAACAGCAAGGCCATGCTCAAGAAGTGGACCGACTGGTACCGCCGCTACCGTGCCATCATCCAGGGCGACATCATCCACCTGCGCCGTCCCGACGGCCGCGGGCTGGACTACTACCTGCACGTCAACCCGTCTAACAAGGAAAAGGGGATGTTGCTGGTGTTCAACCCGCTCAACGAGGTGGTCAAGAAGGAAATCAGCGTGCCGCTCTACTACACCGGGTTGAGCGCCAGCGCGCGGATCCGCGAGCAGGAAGGCCTGCCCCAAACCTACCAGCTTGACGGCGCGTGCAACGTGCGCGTGGCGCTGACCATTCCGGCCAACGGCTACAGCTGGTTTATCATCGAGTGATGGGTGACGCCGCCACACGAGGCCACTCCAATTCATTTCAACCGCCAGACGCAAATCATGGATCCTATGAGCCGCCGGAAATTAATAAGAGACCTGATAGCCGGCGAGGCTGTCGAGCGCTGCGGGTTTTGGCTGGGTAATCCCGATGCCAAGACCTGGCCGATATTGCATGCCTATGCCAACACCACCACCGAGGAGGAATTCCGGGTCAAGGCAGGTGACGACGTCCGTTGGATCTGCCCGCAGTTCTATCCTGACATTTACCAGCACCCGGCCGGGGGGGAGTTGTTTGCGGCCGCGAGTCCTGAGCGCGGGGCGCCCCAGGTCTATCCACTCGCCGGCTGTGAGACGCTGGCGGAAGTCGAGGCGTTTCCATGGCCGGAGGCGAGGTATTTGAATTTTGCGGCGTGTCTGGCGGATCTGCGCGCTGCCGGGGATGTCTATCGGATGAGCGGGTTCTGGACCTGCTTCTACCACAACATAGCCGACCTGTTCGGGATGGAGGAATATTTTGTGAGGATGTACACCCATCCTGAGATCGTGCACGCCGTCACCGACAAGATCTGCCAATTCTATCACGACGCCAACGAGTTGTTTTTCGCCGCTGCCGGGGCCGAGGTGGACGGGTTTTTCTTTGGCAATGATTTTGGCACGCAGATCAGCCTGCTGTGCGGGCCGGACCAGTTCGGTGAATTCCTCATGCCTTGGCTGCGCAAATTCGCGGCGCAGGGGCATCGCCACGGCCATCAGGTCATCATGCATTCCTGCGGTTCGATCCATCCGATCATCGACATGCTCATTGAGGCCGGGGTCGATTGTCTGCATCCGCTGCAGGCCTTGGCGGCCAACATGGATGCCGCCACCCTGGCCCGTGATTTCAAGGGCCGCATCGCATTCATGGGCGGCATCGATGCCCAGGAACTCATGACCAACGCCACGCCGGAGCAAATCGAGGCCGATGTGCGCCGCGTCAAGAAGTTGCTAGGCCCCAACCTCATCGTCAGCCCAAGCCATGAGGCGATCTTGCCGAATGTGCCGCCGCAGAATGTCGCGGCGCTGATCCGGGCGGCGACGGCACCTGATGCCTAACCCGCCCCCTGCGTCCGCCAGCCGGCGCACGAGTCACCGCAGTTGCCCGATGTGGATCTCCATGAAGCACCCCAGGAAAGGCCCGCTGACACCGACCGCGCTTGCCGTGGTCCTGCTCGGCTGCTGCGTGGCGCACGCCGAAGTGGCCGCTGCGCGTGGCGCAAATCTGGCAGCATTGGATCAGCCGGTGGCGCAGCGCGCGGCGGCGGAGACGGCCGCCCAGGGCGCTGCCGTCAAACCCGTGACCGCGGCGGATATCCGCTGCGGGACGTGGCAGGCGATCGGGCCGTTCAAGGACGCCGAATTTGGCGTCTTCGCCCGCGAGTTCGAGCTGGAGTTTGCGGTGGAGAAAGAGGTCGTGCAGCAGGGCGCCGCAGCGGCGGGCTTGGAGCAGATCTATCAATCAGTGCCGGTGGTTGGCGCGCCGGACGCCACGCGGCGCTGGGCGGCCCACCCGGAATGGACCGACGGCTATCAGAACGCGCTCGCCTCCGGGCCGCCTCCGGGCCGCAACGAGGTGACGTATCTCTATCGAACCATCACCTGTGCATCGCCCATCGAAGTCACGGCGCATCTGGTGACCCTCGACGCGGCCAAGGCGTGGCTCGATGGGAAGCTGATTCTCAACGCGCCGATTCGTGAGGGGGCCGGGCAGCGGTTTCTGCGCCCATCGTTCAAGATGGCGCTGCATGCGGGAGAGAACCGCTTGCTGGTCAAGATTGCGAAGTGTTTCCAGAAAAACAGCTTCGCCTTCGCCATCGAGGGCTTGCACCCGATGCATCCGTGGCTCACCGGACCCGCCCCCGACTTTGTCAATAACGCGTTCGGCCCGGCCTGCCAACCGTATGCCCCGGCCCTCCAGCAGGGCGGCCCAGCCGCCGCCAACCCGCCGTGGTATCGGAAAATGGCCACCTGGCAGGAATCATGGGACGCGTCGCGCGCGGCGCTGGCCGCACAGCCAAACGCCCATCCCGGAGTGCTTTTCAAAAGTCCTGTCCTGTGTCAGAAGGACGGGCCGCAACACGTCCGCCTCAAGGTCGCGGGACTCCAGCAGCTCGTGCTGCTCTGCACCATCGGCGGCGATAACTATAACTTCGATGACACGATCTGGGCCGACCCGAAACTCATCACCGCCGACGGCCGCGAGGTGTCTCTAACGGAACTCAAGCCGTCCAGGGCGGAGGTCGGCCACATGACACTTTTCACCGACCGCAATCATGCCGGCAAGCCGCTGCAGATTGGCGGGCAGGAGTATGCGCGGGGGTTTTGGGCACACGCCCCGAGCGTGATGATCTTCGATCTGGCAGGGAAATTCGAGCAGTTTGACACGTCGTTCGGGCTCGATGTGTTGGCCTCCTCCCCGGGCTCGGCGGAGTTTGTCATCGCCGACAGCGTGGACGCCGCAACCCAGGAACCGATGGCCGTCCTGCAAGCGATCCTGCAGCGGGATTTTCCGGCTCCCGCGCAACGTGATGGGATCGACCACGAATTCGCCGACCGGATTTGGGACGGTGTGGACCCGGCCGCACCAACGGACTTGCCGGCCAGGCGATATGCGGAGGCCATCCGGCGGACCATGCTGCTCGAGCCATCGGTGGCTTTGCCGGCGGATTTCGGCGCGCTGCGCTCACTCTATCAGAATGTCATGCGCTTCGACGACTCGCTGCGGAAATTGCGCGGCTTCCGCTTTGATGTCGAGCCGATGCCGGGGTTTGATCCGGCGGCGCTGAAAATGCAGGCAGCGCTCGACCGCTGTGCGCCCAGCGCGGGCGGCGCGGCCTACCTGCTACGCCTGGCCCCGGCACAGCGCGCGGCGCGCGCCGCGCTCGCCGGCTATGGGTCCGGCCAACCTGGCGCGGCCGCAGATGTCATAGCTGCGGCCGAGGCCATCGACCGGTTGCGGGCGGAGTCGATTCGGGCGGCGGGACCGGTGGTGTTTGTGCGGCATCCGTCGTTTGGCAGAATCAATGCCGTGAATCCATATGAAACGCCGGGTGCCGGGCCGGCCAGCATCGCGGTGTTTGATCCGGCCACTCCTGCTGCGCAGGCCCGGGTCGTATACGATGACCCTGCGGGTGGGATTTTCAACATGAGTCTCTCCTTCGATGCCAGGACCATATTTTTCTCGGCGAAGAGGGCAGGGGTCCCCGGCGGCTGGCATATCTATGAGATCGGGGTCGACGGTTCGAATCTCAAGCAGATCACCAGCGGCGGGTGTGATGACATCAGCCCGGCCGAGTTGCCCAATGGAGATATCATCTTTGTCTCCGACCGGAACGGGTCGGTGAATGTCTGCCAGCCCAACAGGGCAGGGGTGTTGTTCGTGTGCAGCCGGGACGGCGGCAAGCTGCGCAGGGTTTCGGCTAACACACTGTCGGATCACAGTCCCACGGTGATGAATGACGGGCGGGTGATGTTCACGCGGTGGGATTACGGCGTGGACAAGGGGGTTTTCCAACGGCATGGCGTGTGGGCAATGAATCCCGACGGCACCCATCTCCAACTCTTCTTCGGCAATACCATCCTCGATCCCAACGCCTTCTGGCAGTGCACGCAGGTGCCGGGCCGGCCTGAAGTGGTGTCCTCGTTCGGTGGGCACCATTCCGGTCCTTACGGTGTGGTGGGCCTGCTGTGGGACCAACTCGGGCAGGAGGCGCCACGCGGCGAAGGGTTCCGCTGGCTGACGCCTGACTATCCAACCTACTTTGACGGCGGTTTTGAGCATGGCTACATCGATCCGTTTCCCATCAACGAGAATGAGTTCCTGGTGTCCTATGGCGGCGACGGCGGGCGGAAGAGCCGCATCTATCTGCTAGACAGCCGCGGCAACAAGACCTGCATATTCGAGGATGCGGCAAACCTCGGTTGTTACAATCCGATCCAACTGCAGCCGCGCAGGCGGCCGCCGGTGATTCCGGCGCAAGGCCGGGCGGAGGAGTTCACTTATGTCGATCCGGTGATCAGCGGGATATGTCCCGACGAGTCCAAGACGGGAGTCCTGCTGCTTGATGACGTATATAACGGGCTTGAAGGCAGTGTGAAGCGTGGCGAGATCCATTCACTGCAAATCATGGAACTGGTGCCCAAGACGAGGCCGCATGCTGGCAACTATGCCTACAACATATCGCCGCTGATAGGGCGCGGCACGTTTTACGTGCGCCGGCTCATCGGCACGGTGCCCGTGGAGACGGATGGATCGGCCCATTTCGTCGCGCCCGCACTGCGCGATATTTCCTTCAACGCGCTTGATGCGGAGGGACGCGTTATTCAAAAAATGGGCTCGTCGATGCAGTTGATGCCTGGCGAGTTGTACAGCTGTGCCGGCTGCCATACTTACCAGAATGCGCCGGGCGCCCTCGGGCGCGCCGCGCCGCTGGCCGGCAAGCAGGCTCCGGCGGTGCCGCAGCGGCCGGACTGGGGCACGCAGGGGATCATTGATTATGTGCAGGTGGTCCAGCCGGTCTGGGACAAGTACTGCGTGAAATGTCACAGCGGCGCGGCACCCAATGGCGGCCTGGATCTTTCCGGCGACAAGACCCGTTACTTCAACATGTCCTACGACATGCTCATCGACCGCGGGCTGGTCCACCACGTGCCGCAGAACGGAGCGGATCATGACCTGACCACGCCGAAGGCAAACGGCAGCTTGGCCAGCGGGTTGCTGCAGCGGCTTGATGCCGATCTTTGCGGGCACGGGCAGACGATTCCGCGGGATGACCGGCAACGCGTCTATACCTGGATAGATGCCAATGTGCCGTATTACCACACCTACCTCTACACCGATGGCGGAGTGAACGGGGCGCGTGACAGGTGGTATGACGATCTTGCGGACGGCTGGTTCAAGAAGGAATTCGAGCCGGTGTTCATGAACCGCTGTTATGACTGCCACAAGCGCACGGTGGATATCTCCGACGCCTGGCTCGGCAACAGGACCGCTACCGTGACCAGCAAAGTGTGGTCCGACATAACAATCATGGACCAGAGCTTGCAGATTGAGAATTCCACGCCGGTGTTCGGTCCGGACTATCGGATCAACCTGACCCACCCGGAGTGGAGCCAGATGCTCACGGCACCGCTGGCAAAACAAGCCGGCGGGTTGGGCTTATGCCAGGGCAAGGACGGGGCGGCGGTTTTCAAGGATGTGAATGACGCGGACTACCAGGCCATGCTTCAGGCGCTGCAAAAAGGCAGGAAAATGCTTGAGTTGAATCCGCGCGTCGACATGTTACCGCGGCCTGATCCGGCCAAGCCTGAGGCCTACGCACCCGGCTTGCAGCGGCCACGGGTGATGCCGTGAAAGCCAAGTGGATGTTAGAATCAGTCATGCTATTGCGATACATATCAATATTGTGGTTCGTCGCCGTTTCCGCAGTGGGGCAGTTAGCATTGGCTGCTGAGGTCGGGGATATGATTCTGGCCAGGGCTGCGAGCGAGAAGACAAGCCGCGAGGCGGAACTCAAGCCGTTTGCTGAGGCCGGGGTGGGCTTCGGGCCATGGCATTGCGTGGGCCCGTTCAAGGATGCGCTGTTTGGTCTGTTCTCCCGCAGTTTCGCCGAGCCTTTTGGTCCGGAAGTCAATATGTCGGCGAATGGAGCGCTGGATTCCGCGGGTGTTTTCCACTCCGTTTCCCTGCCTGGCGACGAGCCGACTGCACGGCGCTGGGAGGCGTGCCCGCAGTGGCGCGATGGCTACTGGTGCGCGATGCCCGCTGGCCCGTCGCCGGGTCGCAACGAGGTGGTGTATGCCTGCCGGACGATCACGGCCAACAAGGACATGGTCCTGCACGCCGAGCTCTTCGCGCTCGATGCGGCCCGGGTCTGGCTGAACGGCAAGGAGGTGGGGCGCATCTACGGCAAGCCGGTCACGTTCATGCGGGCCATCTGCTCAGCGCGCTTCGACCTGCCGCTGGCTGCGGGGGAAAACCGGTTGCTGGTCAAAGTCGTCGCCTACCACGGTTCGCGCGGGTTTGCGCTGGCCATGCCGCCGCTCACGCCGACGCGCATCCCTGGCGCCAACCCCATCGATTCCCGGGACAATCTCTTACAGCCGGGTTACGAGCCGTATGCATCGGGGGATGAAGCGAAGCTGCGGGCGGCCGAAAGTCCCGCCGGCTACGAGAAGAAATCGACCTGGCACGACACGCTGTTGGCATGGGCGGAAAATCCCGCCCGCAATTCGCAGTTGGGCTTCAAGCCCTTCGCCGGTGCCGTGCTGGGCCAGAAGGATGGCGCCCAAAGCGTGCGCGTGAACATCGCCGGCCTCAAGGAGTTGTGGCTGTTGACGGGCGATGGCGGCGACGGTACGAGCTACGATGACGCCATCTGGGCGGACCCGAAGCTGATCACGAAGGACCAAAAGACGATTTGGCTCACCGACCTCAAGCCGGTCACGGCGCAGGCGGGCGAGAACTTCCAGCTGTTCGTGAACAGCAATCACGCCGGCAAACCACTCGAAATCGGCGGTCGCAAGTTCGAGCGCGGCTTCTGGGCGCATGCAAACAGCGCCATCCAGTTCGCCCTTCCCGAAAACTGCGAGTGGTTCGAGGCGTCCATCGGGCTCGATTCGCTGGCCCAACATGCCGGCAGCGCCAGCTTCCGCGTGGAGCGGCGCGATGACCGGGCGACCCAGCAGCTGATCTGGCAAGCCCTGGCCCGCGATTTCACCGACCGCGACTCCCGCCGCGAAATGGCCTGGGAACAGAGCGACCGAATCTGGGATGTGCTCCCGACCGGCACCACCGCCACCCTGTGCGCCCGATACGTCGAGGCAATTCAAAAATTGTTCCCTGGGCAGGCTGTGGACCTGAAGCCCGCCGCCGTGGCGCAGCTTCGTGCGCACTACCTGCGCGCCAAGCGGTTTGATGCGGCGCTGCGCACGGTTCGCGCGTTTCATTTCGACGTTGATCCCGTTCCCATCTACGACCCGCCCGCGCTGAAGATGTGCGAACTCCTCGACGCGGCACCAGCCACGCCGCGCGCTGCCGCCTACCTGAACTGCCTGGCCGAACTCAAACGGCAGGCCCAGGCTGCGCTGCAGCAACTCGACGCCGGCAAGCCCGATGCCGTGGAGCTCATCATCGCGGCGGCCGATTCACTCGAGCAGTTGTGGCAGAAGGAGATCGCCTCGCTCGGCCCCATCGTCTTCCTGCGCCGGGGCATGGCGCAGGTCAACGTCGTCTCGCCCTACGACGCCACCGCGCCCTCGCCGGCCGAAATCTGTGTGCTCGATCCGACCCGTCCGCACGAGCCTCCGCGCATCGTGCACCGCGAGGAGCAAGGTTCCATTTACGATCTCAACATCTCCTACGACGCCAGAACGATCTTCTTCTCGGCCCGCCGCCCCGGCGTGGCCGGCGGCTGGCATATCTACCGCATCGGGGCCGATGGCAGCGACCTGCGGCAGATCACCGCCGGCGATTGCAACGATATCAGCCCGCTGCTCCTGCCTGGCGGCGATATCTTGTTCGTCTCCGACCGGGCCGGCTCCTACCTGGTGTGCCAGCCCCCCAAGGCGGGTCACATCTACGCCTGCGATCCGGCCGGCGGCAACGTGCGCCGCATCTCCGGCAACACGCTCTCCGACCACACGCCGCAGATCCTCAACGATGGCCGGGTGCTCTTCACGCGCTGGGACTACGGCGTCAACGTCAACGTCTTCACGCGTCAGGCACTGTGGAGCATGTGTCCCGACGGCAGCCAGTTGTCGCTCTACTACGGCAACACCATCGAGGACCCCGCCGGGTTCTATCAGGCCCGCGCCATCCCCGACCGGCCCGAAATCATCTGCACGTTTGGCCCGCACCACCTGTTCCAAGCCGGCTCGCTGGGCATGGTCTGGAACGACTTGGGCCTCGAGGCCCCGCGCGGCCAGGGGCTGCGGTGGGTTTCTCGTGAGTTGCCCATCACCGATGACGTCACCTTCCCCCACGGCTACCAGCAGCCCTTCCCCGTCAACGAGCGCCAGTTCCTCGCCTCCTGGGGTGGCGACGGCCAGCAGCGCAACCGGCTCTATCTCATCGACGACCGCGGCAACAAGCGATGCATTTTCGGGGATGACTCGCTGGGTTGCTGGTGGCCGATGCTCCTGACGCCACGGCCGGTGCCGCCGGTGATCCCCGCCCGCACTTCCACGCCGGCCTTCGTCCGCCGCCCGCCGCTCGAGGCCAACGCCACGCCCGATGAACAATGGGGCACGCTCGTTTTGACCGACGTGTACAAGGGTCTGCCGAAACAGGTGCAGCGCGGCGAAATCAAGGCCATCCAGATCATGGAGCAGGTGCCCAAGACCCACCCCAAAACCGCGCCCGAAGCGTGGGGCGACAGCCCGATCGTCGGCCGGGGCACCTACTATGTGCGGCGGTTGGTCGGCACCGTTCCGGTCGAACCCGACGGGTCGGCCCACTTCCTCGTGCCGGCGGTTCGCGACATCTCGCTCAACGCGCTTGACGCTGAAGGCCGGGCCATCCAGATGATGAAGACGACTTTCTCGGTGATGCCCGGCGAGGTCACCGGCTGCGTTGGCTGCCACGAGCATACCCGAACGCCGACCGATAGCGGCGCGCCGCCGCGCGCCGCGCAGCGCGCCCCCGACAGGCCGCGCCAGCCCGACTGGGGCACGGCGGGTATCATCGACTATCCCAGGGTCGTCCAGCCGGTCATGGACAAGTACTGCGTGAAGTGCCATTCCGGCCCGACACCGAAAAAGGGCGTGGATCTCTCCGGCGACATCACTCGCTACTTCAACATGTCCTACAACACGCTTGTCGACCGCGGCTTGGTCTTCTACGGCAACCTCGCCGGCGAACCCCCCATGCACGCAACCCCCAAGGCGTTCGGCGCTTACGTCAGCGGTATCCGCAAGTTCATTGAGACCGACCACGCCGGGGCGGTGCTGCCCGCCGAGGCGCGGCAACGCATCTACACCTGGATAGACGCCGACATCCCCTACTACGGCACTTACGCCCACACGAGCGGCAACACCGCGCTCACCGGCTTTCGCGACCGCTGGTACGTCGGCACGGAGAGCGACTGGTTCCGCAAGGATTTTCTGCCGGGCTTCGAGAAGCGCTGCGTGAGCTGCCACCTGCGCACGGTGGACTGCACGCAACCCTACGCCACAGCCCCGATCAACGCCCGCGTGACCAGCAGGCTCTGGCCCGACAACGCCTACATGAGCTACTTCTTCGGGGAACGCGACCCGCTGGCCGCCTACTGCGGCCCCGATCAACGCGTGAACCTCACCCACCCGGAGTGGAGCCAGATGCTCACGGCACCGCTGGCGAAACAAGCTGGCGGGTTGGGCCTATGCAAGGACAAGGACGGGGCGGCGGTTTTCAAGGATGTGAATGATGCGGACTACCAGGCCATGCTCCAGGCGCTGCAAAAAGGCGGGAAAATGCTTGAGTTGAATCCTCGTGTCGATATGTTGCCGCAGCCTGATCCGGCCAAGCCTGAGGCATACGCACCCGGCTTGCCGCAGCCATGAGCCATGCCGTGAAAATCAAGTGGAGGTAAGACACAACATAGCGATGAACGCGAAACACAACATTACCAGGAACAGGTGCAAAGCGGTGCTAACCAGGGGCCGGGGAGTTTGCCTGGCAACCCTCGCTCTAACAGGCTTGGGCTTGTTGGGATCGATCCCCTTCGCCGCCGCGGCCCTCGGGCCGGTCAATCTGCGTTGCGAATATCTGCAGAACCCCCTCGGCATCGATGCGGCCAGGCCCCGTCTGAGTTGGGAGTTGGAATCCGCGACGCGCGGCGAGACACAGGTCTCCGCACAGATCCTCGTCGCGAGCAGTCGGGCGCAATTGGATGCCGGCAACGGCGACCTGTGGAATACCACGATAAAGACGGACGCGTCGTTCCAAATCGAATATGGCGGCGCCGCGCTGCCGACCGGCAAAGAATGCTGGTGGAAAGTGAAAGTGACCGGCAAGAACGCCAGCTACGATTGGAGCGCGCCCGCCTTCTGGAGCATGGGGCTGCTCGCCAAGGCCGACTGGGATGGTGCCAAATGGATCGGCGCGGACGCGCCATCCGCCGCCACGCCCAGCCCCATGCTCAGGAAACCGTTCACACTCGGCAAAGCGGTCAAACGGGCGATAGTGTATGCGACCGGTCAGTCCGCCTATGAACTGCACCTCAACGGGCGCAAGGTGAGCGATCATATTCTCGATCCGGGCTGGACGGATTTCCGCAAGCGCGTGCTTTACCAGACGTTTGACGTCACCGCTTTGCTCAACCCCGGCGACAACACGCTCGGCGCGGTGCTCGGCGACGGGTGGTACAACATGAATCCCTACGGAATTTTTCCACGGGGCATGGATGGCAACGATGGCCGCAAACTGCTGCTCAAGCTCGCCATCGAACATGCCGACGGCACGACCACCACGGTGGTTTCCGACGAGACCTGGAAGATGCAGGCGGATGGCTATATCCGCGCGGCCGATATGTTTCTTGGTGAAACGATAGATTCCGGCAAATACCAGAAAGGGTGGGATGTCGCGGGCTATGACGACAAATCATGGACCGCACCCAAAGTCTATGTCGTGGACCGCCCCGTGATCGTGGCTCAGGTGAGCGAACCAATCCGCATGGAAATGGACGTCAAGCCCGTGGCGATCACCCAGCCCAGCCCCGGCGTCTATATTTTCGACATGGGCCAGAACATGGTCGGTTGGAGCAGGCTGAACCTAACAGGCAGCGCCGGCCAAGTCGTCAACCTGCGGCACGCCGAAAAACTCAATTCCGACGGCACGCTGCATACCGCCAACTTGTACCATGCCGCCCAGCGTGACACGTTCATTCTCAACGGTGTTGATGCGAGCATTGAGCCCCACTTCACCTATCACGGGTATCGCTTTGTTGAGGTGACGGGATTGAGCGCCGCGCCGACCACCGCTCTCATCACGGGCCGCGTGTTCCATTCCGCCGCCACGCCCAGCGGTTCCTTCAATTGCTCCAACCCGCTGCTCAACAAAATCTGGAGCAATGTGCTCTGGAGCCAGCGCGGCAACCACATGAGCATTCCCACCGATTGTCCGCAGCGCGACGAGCGCCTCGGCTGGATGGGAGACGCCCAGGTCTTCGCCCAGACGGCGATTTTCAATTGGGGCATGGCGCCGTTCTATGCCAAATGGGTGCAGGACATGCGCGACGGCCAGCGCGCCGACGGCCAGTTCCAAGACTGGGTTCCCAGCTTGCACTCGGGCGATACCGCGCCGGCCTGGGGCGATGCCGGAGTGATCATTCCCTGGCGGCTGTACCAGAATTACGGCGACCTCCGCCTGATCAAAGAGCACTTTTCCGCGGTCAAGAGGTGGGTCGATCAGACCCACGCTAACAACCCGAACCATCTCTGGATCAACAAACGCGGCAATGATTGCGGCGACTGGATGGATGGCAGCAAAGTCAAAGTGCCGGGCTATGCGTATCCTGTGGGCGGCGAGGTTCCGAAAGAGGTCTTTGCGACGTTGTTTTTCTATAACTCGGCGATGCTGTGCGCCAAGATGGCCGGCGCCAGCGGCCTTGCCGCCGATGCGCAAACGTATGGCGCGCTGGCCAACGACATCCGCACCGCGTTTAACAGCAGCTATGTCAACGCCAGCAGCGGCGTCATCCAGGGCAACAGCCAGGCCGGCTATGCGCTTGCGCTGCAGTTCGAGATCCTGCCGGAAGATATACGCGCCAAGGCCGCGGAGCACATGAACAATGAGGTCGTCAACACATATGACACCCGCATGTCCACCGGATTCAATGCGACGCTGCCGCTGCTGATGCAACTCACCCGCTGGGGCTACAACGAGACCGCCTACAAACTCGCGGAAAGCCGGCGGCTGCCGTCGTGGGGTTACTGTATTGACAAGGGTGCCACAACGATCTGGGAAGTGTGGTGGGAAGACTTTGACAAGCCCTCATTCAACCACTATGCGTTCGGCGCGGTGGGCGAATGGTTCTATCGGGTGATCCTCGGCATCAATTACGACGAATCCCAGCCCGGCTACAAACACTTCTCGGTCAAACCTCAGCCCGGCGGATCGCTGACCTCCGCCGAAGGAAGTTATAAGTCGATTAGCGGCGAGATCCGCAGCCAATGGGCGCTGAAGGCAAACGGCGTGTTTACCCTCAATGTGACGGTGCCTGCCAATACCACCGCCGAAATCAGCCTGCCCAAACGCAACGATTCGGCCGACTGGGCGGTGCATGAGCGCCAGGGGTATTGCTGGCGCAATGGCGCGTATCAGAGCGGAGTGGCCGGCATCACCGGCGGCTCGGGCGATAGCCAATGGGTCACTTTCACCGTCGGCTCCGGCGACTATAGCTTTGAGGCCGGAAGCCAGGCTGCCTTGTCGGTCGCGGGTGCCGGCAAACTGCCGGTGGGTGCCACTGGTCCGGAGTTGGAGAAGAACTTTCTCAGCCCACCTGATGCCGCCCGGCCGTGGGTCTATTGGTTCTGGCTGAACGGGAACATCACGAGCAACGGCATCACCGCGGACCTGGAGGCAATGAAGCGCGCCGGCATCGGCGGCGCGTTGATCATGGAGGTGGACCAAGGCGCGCCGGTCGGGCCGGTGGATTTCATGGGTCAAACATGGCGCGATTTATTCCGCCACGCTCACACCGAGGCGAACCGGTTGGGACTGGAGATCAACATGAACAACGACGCCGGCTGGGAAGGCAGTGGCGGACCGTGGATCAAACCGGAGCAGTCCATGCAGGAGGTGACGTGGTCGGAAACCAACGTCGCCGGACCGCTCCACTTCGATGCCGTGCTCCCGCAACCCATGACGACGGCGGGTTTCTACCGCGATATTGTGGTGCAAGCGTTTCCCGCGGCGGCCGGGTACCGCATTGCGGGGATCGGGCCGAAAGCGGCGTTCCAGCGCAGCGGCCTCCATCCGCCTGGCAAAGGCGAACCCATAACTAACAACATCATCGCGCCCTCCGCCATCACCAACCTCACTGCCAGCATGGACGCCAACGGGCGGCTGGTCTGGGACGTGCCGCCAGGCGAGTGGACAATCATGCGCATCGGCCACACTAGCAGTGGTTTTGAAAACTCCCCCGCGCCCAAGATGGGCCGCGGTCTGGAATGCGACAAACTCAGCCAGGATGGCATCGCGGCCCACTTCTCCGGCATGATGGCAAAGTTGGCCGGCGATACGGGAATCGCCTCGCAGCGCACGCCGGGCGGACTGGTGGCGACGCACATTGATAGTTGGGAGGCCGGCTCACAGAACTGGACCGCGAAGATGCGTGAGGAATTTCAACGCCGGCGCGGCTATGACATGACGCCGTTCATGGCGGTGTTCACCGGGCGCGTCGTGGATAGCCTCGAAGTGTCGGAGCGTTTTCTGTGGGACGTGCGGCGGACCATCTCGGAGTTGGTTATCGAGAACTACGCCGGGCACTTCCGGCGCCTGGCCAATGCCAACGGGATGCGCTTCACGGTCGAAGCCTATGGCGGGCCGTGCGATTCCATGGTTTACGGCGGGCAGTCTGATGAGCCGATGGGCGAGTTCTGGACGCCCGACAGCGGGGGGCTGGAAACGTGCCGCGGCATGGCGTCGGCGGGTCATGTTTACGACAAGCGCATCATCGGTGCGGAAGCGTTCACCTCGGGCGAGCAGGAGCGGTGGCTCGAGCATCCGGCGCTGCTCAAGGCACTCGGCGACCGCGCGTTTTGTGAGGGCATCAATCGCTTTGTGTTTCATCGCTACGCCATGCAGCCGTGGACCGACTATCGGCCGGGCATGACGATGGGGCCGTATGGCCAGCATTACGAGCGCACCCAGACGTGGTGGGAACAATCGCGCGCCTGGCACAAGTATCTGGCGCGCTGCCAGTACTTGCTGCGCCAAGGGTTGTTCGTCGCCGACGTCTGCCATCTCCAAGCCGAGGCCCCTCCGCTGCACCCCGGCATCCATTCACGCCCAGGCTATGACTGGGACGAATGCACCGACGACGCCGTGCTCACCCGCATGTCCGTGCGCGACGGGCGCATCGTTCTGCCCGACGGCATGAGCTACCGCCTGCTCGCGTTGTCCGATGCGCGCGCCATGACGCCGCGATTGCTGCGCAAACTCAAGGAACTCGTCGAAGCCGGCGCCACGGTGGTTGGCCCGCGGCCGCTGCAGTCACCGAGCCTCAGCGGCTATCCGAAGTGCGATGAAGAAGTGCGGCAATTGAGCCGCGAACTTTGGGGCGATTGCGACGGGCAGCGTGTGAAGGAGAACCGCTGCGGCCGCGGGCGCGTGGTGTGGGGCCTTGCGCCCGAAGATGTTTTGCAACAAAGCGGTGTGCAAGCGGACTTCACTTGCAGCCTGCCGTGGCGTTTCATCCATCGCAGCACCGGCGATGCGGAGATCTATTTCGTGGCCAACG
Source organism: Akkermansiaceae bacterium (assembly GCA_903934285.1). Classification (GTDB taxonomy): domain Bacteria; phylum Verrucomicrobiota; class Verrucomicrobiia; order Verrucomicrobiales; family Akkermansiaceae; genus Luteolibacter. The sequence continues at coordinate 18,798 of CAIZNN010000167.1, forward strand.
GCCAGCCCTTTGAGGCCACGGCGACCTGCGCATTCCGCGTGACCGGCAAGCTGCCGGAGCTATGGTCACCGGACACCGGTCGCATCGAGCGTGCCGGAGTCTATGAAGACAAGGACGGCGTCACCCGCGTCGCGCTGACGCTGGAGCCGAGCGGTTCGGTGTTTGTGGTCTTCCGGCAGGCTGGCCAGGCGGGCGATCCGGTGGTGCAGGTGCGCCGCGAAGGCAAGGTGCTGCTCTCCGCCGCGCCAATACCGCTCCCCAAGCTCATCGTGCGCCAAGCCCGCTACGGCGTGTTAGACGACCCGTCGCGCACCGGTGATGTGACGCTCAAGGTGCAGCGCAAAGCCGATGCGCTGGATTTCACTTTTCCCGTCACCGCGATGGCCGAGGGGGGCGATCCCGCCCCTAACACAGTGAAGACGCTGGTGGTCGAATACACCATCGACGGGCAGCCGTTTACCGCGCAAGGGCGCGACGGAGAGACAGTTCTTCTGCGCCGCAGGGCGGTCGGCGCGCAGGTGGACAAGGCGCTTTACGGCGTGCTCAATGATCCGCAGCGGACCCGCGACCTCCGCGAGAAATTGCAGCTCATGCTGGACGGCGGCCAATCCATCGTCACTGTGTGGCGCTTGTCGGCGGGTGACAATCCTGCTCCTTACGTGGTGAAAACGCTCGACGTGGAATATACGCTCAATGGGAATCGCCGCCGGCTGACCGGCACCGATCCGGAGACGGTGACCTTTGACAGCGGTCCGCTGCCGTCCCATGCGACCGTGCAGGTCTGCCGTGATGCGGAGGGTCGTGAGCGACTGCAAACTCGCGAGCCCGGCGAGTACGAACTCGTCACCGCTTCCGGCCAGTTGCGTCGCGTGAAAGTGGCAGCCGTGCCTGCGCCAGTCGAACTGGCCGGCCCCTGGGAAGTGCGCTTCGATCCCAAATGGGGCGGCCCGGAGCGTGTGACCTTCGACCAACTGGATGACTGGTCGAAGCGCCCGGAAACCGCCATCCGCTACTACTCGGGCACCGCCGTCTATCAAAAGTCGTTCGCCTTCACCCAGCCCCAGGCTCCCGGCGCCGGCACCGGCACCGGCATCCGGACGCTGCTCGACCTCGGCACGATCGCCGTGATAGCGGAGGTGAAACTCAACGGCCACGACCTTGGCATCCTCTGGAAACCACCGTTCCGCGTGGACGTGACGGATGTGCTCAAGCCCGGGCAAAATCTGCTGGAAGTGAAAGTCGTCAACCTCTGGATCAACCGCATGATCGGTGACGAACAGTTGCCGGACGACAGCCAGCGCAATGGCGACGGCACGCTCACGCAATGGCCGCAGTGGGTCAAGGAAGGCAAGTCCAGCCCGGCGGGCCGCTTCACCTTCACCAGCTGGCGGTTGTGGAGGAAGAATGATGCGCTGGCTCCTTCCGGCCTGCTGGGGCCGGTCAAATTGGAGAGCTCAGTCGCGCAAACATTGAATTAGGGTCACCCAACAAACTAACAAATCTAAAACCATGAACATACTAACATCATTACTCGCCATTGCGATGCCGCTTGCCGCCGCCACCGCCACCGCCACCGCCACCGCCGCGCCGGGGGGCAACATCGCCTGTCCGGCGGACGCGCCGGCGAATGTGAAATTGGCGGCGAAGGAGATCCGCCGCTATGTCTATCTGCGGACCGGCAAGCTGTTGCCGATCACGGCAGATGCCGGGGCGATCGTGTTGCGGGTCGATAGCGCGCTGCAGCCCGAGCAGTACCGGCTCAAATCGGAGGGGGAGCGGCTGACGATCACCGGCGGCAGCGATGTCGGGGTGTTGTACGGGGCCTACCGCTATGCGGAGTTGCTGGGGGTGCGGTTTTACTTGCATGATGATGTGTTGCCGGATGAGCCATTGAAGGAATTGCCGGCGGTGGATGAGACCGGCAAGCCGGTGTTTGGAGTGCGCGGCATTTTGCCGTTCCATGATTTCGCCCAGGGACCGGATTTGTGGGAAGCGGATGATTACAAGGCCGTGCTGTCGCAGATGGTGAAGCTGCGGATGAACTTCATCGGGCTGCACACCTACAGCGAGTGCGGCTGGGGGTCGGAGCCCACCGTCTGGATCGGCATGCCCGAAGATGTCGGCACCGGCGGCCGGCCGAAATTCAGTTACTCCAGTTACTATGCCAACACCGAACGCACCACCGGCGGGCAAAAGGCCGAGCGCACCAACAAGTTTGGCTACGGCGCCAGCGAGTTGTTTGAGTCGGATGTGTGGGGACCTTCGGTGATGCGCGACTTGATGCCCAGCGGCAAATCCATCGAGGAGAAAAACGAGGTGTTCGAGCGCAGCGGCAAACTGCTCAACGAGGCATTCACCTATGCGCACCGCTTCGGCGTCAAGACATGCGTCGGCACCGAGACGCCACTGACCCACGCGACGCGGTTCTTGCCGATGGAACTGCGCGCCCACCTCAAGGAACAAGGGAAGTCGATTCAAGATCCCGAAGTCCACAAGGCGCTGTACCGGGGCACTTTCCAGCGGGCAATGCAGACCTATCCGCTAGATTATTACTGGCTGTGGACGCACGAGGGGTGGCGTTTGCCGCAATCCGACGCGGAGGTGCAGCAAGCGCAAGACGACTTGGAGCGGGCGGTGGCGGCGGCGAAGGAAGTGGGAGTGCCGTTCACGCTGGCGACGGCGGGCTGGGCGTTGGGGCCGCTGAAGGACCGCACGATGTTTGACCGCCTGCTGCCCAAGGACATGCCGTTCTCGGCGTTGAATCTCGAATTGGGCAGCGTGCCCGTCGATGATGGGTTCACCCGCTTGAAGGGGCGGCCGGGCTGGGCGATTCCGTGGCTGGAAGATGACTTGGGCCTCAGCACGCTGCAGTTGTGGGTCGGGCGGATCCGGCGCGATGCCTATGATGCGCAGCGCTACGGTTGCGACGGGTTGATAGGGATCCACTGGCGCACCGAGGAAGTCGGGCCGATGGTCGCGGCGTTGGCTCAAGCCCAATGGCAGGTGCCCCAGCCGCTAGCGGAAGCCAAGGTCGCCGCGGCGGCGATTGTGGTGCACGGGGGCAACGCGGCCGGTTTCGGCGAGCCGGTTGCCGACGCCAACGCCAGTCCGGTTTACCAAACCGTCCGTTGGGATACGGCGGGTTATGATTTCGCGCTGGCCAATGGCTCGTACCGGGTGACGCTGCAATTCAACGAGCCGGCATACGACCGCGCCGGCAAGCGTGTCTTCGGCGTGGCGCTGCAAGGCGAAACCGTCGTGCGCCAACTCGACATCGCGGCGCGCGTCGGCAAGAACCACGCGCTGGACCTGACGTTCGACAAGGTGCAAGTGACGCAGGGGAAACTAACACTCGGCTTCCTCAAAAACATCTCGGCGCAATTGCTCGAGGCCGACCGCAAGGCAATGGATGCCGGGTATGTCGATTTCCCGTGCATCGCCGGCATCGTCATCGAAGGGCCGACCACTATCAAAGTGAACTGTGGCGGCCCGGCGTGGCAGGATTACGTGGCCGAGCCCGGCCCGCCGAGTTTGCCGCGTAACTTGCCAGTGCAGGATTTCTACGCGGACTGGGCCGCACACCAATTTGGCAGCGAAGCCGCCGCCGAGATCGCGGCGATCTACTCGCGCATCGACGGCCATTTGCCCGCCCCGATGACCGGTTGCCCCGGCGGCCTCACGACCAACGGCGCCCCATGGGAACAGGTGCGCGCTGCCTATAACTTCGTCGACGAACTGGCCGCCTTGCGCCCGAAAATCCGCGGCGCGGGCCAGCAAGCACGCTTCGACAAGTGGGTGAGTATCTTCGATTACCTCCGCGTCGTCGGCAAGGTCGGCTGCGTGTGCGGCGAAATGGATCGCGTCATGGGCCAGTTGGCGGCCATCACGGAGCCGGCGGCCCGCAAGCAATTTGCGCAGGCGAGCGTCATGCCGGTTAGAATCCGCTTGAACGAGGACTGGGGACGCATGATGACCCTGGCTATCCAAACCGCCGACAGCTGGGGCGGCATCGGCGTGGTGATGGGACAGGAACTCATGAATCGGATGGAGATCAATCGGCTGGAGTGTCACGACCCCGCCTTGCGCGCCGCTCTCGGCGGCGACCTCCCGGCCAGCGCGTCGCCGTGGATGGAGTACCGGGGCGCGCCGCGCCTCTTTGCAGTGACCAAGCGCTCGGTCGTCGACCGTGGCGAAGCACTCTCGCTCAAAATCATCGCGCTGGACAAAACCCCGGTGAAATCCGTCACCGTGAAAGTCCGGTCGTTCGGCGGCGCGTGGCTGACCATCCCGGTCACCCACCTGGGCCGCGCCGTCTACCAAGCCAAGCTGCCGCCATCGCAGGAGGATTTCGAGTACCACATCACCGCCGAAACTGCCGGCGGCCAACAACTCGTTTGGCCGGCCTCGGCGCCGGGCTTGAACCAGACCGTGGTGGTGACCCAACCTTGAATTAGAATCACCCAGCCAGCTAACAAATCTACAACCATGAACATACTAACATCATTACTGGCCATCGCGCTGCCGCTTGCCAGCGCCACCGCCGCCGTGCAGGAGGTGGCGCACTACAGCCTCAAGGGCGCCGGCGGCGTCCGCGACACCGCCGCGCCGGAGGTGTGGAAGAGCCTCGCGCCGGGCGGGCCGGATCTGGCGCGCCAGGGTGCGCCCAAAGTCATGTCCAACGGGCCGGAAGCCCGCCGCAAGGAGTTCGACTCGTCGGTCAAGTTTGAGGACCCCGGCCAGTGCTACGCCGTGGCCAAAAACCTGGTCGGCGGCGATAACTTCGTGGTCGAGGCCTGGGCCTACGCGCTCAAGGGCAACGATGGCGGTTGGCACGTCGTGCTGGCCAATGGCAACGGCGCCAGCGGGTTCCTGCTGGGGCAAAATGACGGCCAGTGGTGCGTGCTGGTCGGCGGCGTCGGCAGCGCCAACCTCGGCCCGGTGCAGCCGGAAACCTGGACCCACCTCGCCATCGTCAAAAATGCCGGCCAAGTCACCGGCTGGCTCAACGGCAGCAAAGTCGGCGCGCTGCCGAATGTGGGCGGCGGCGTCGCGAATTTCTCCATCGGCGCCACCTCACCTAACAACGAGGCGTTCAACGGCTGGGTCGCCGAGGTTAGATATGCGACCTTCAAGCCGGGCCAGTTCGATGCGAGCGAGGATTTCCTGTTGGATAACAAGACGCTCAAGGCGGTGCGCGCGGCCGATCTGGCCGAGCGGTCGAAGCTGGTCAACGCGCGGCTGGCCAGCCCGGGCGTGGCAAAGGTGAGCCGCTTCGACGAGCGGGCCACCACC